>JAFUEE010000029.1 GCA_017464085.1 Pseudomonadota bacterium | reverse complement strand
TTGAACATAACTTTTAAGGAGGAGAAAATAGACATGTGTCAGGCAATTATTGATATGAAGAAAGAAGCTTATGATTCCGGCTGGACGGAAGGTCATGATTCCGGCTGGACGGAAGGTCATGATTCCGGCTGGACGGAAGGTATAGAGAATAATGTAGTCACGACAGTGCTTCGCATGCATGAAGAAAAATGTTCTCGCGAATTCATTTCCAAAATTACAGGGAAATCGCTGAATAATATTGATGAAATTATCCAAGAATTTCATGATTCATCTCATTAAATATTGTGATTTATGCCTGAAGAAGCGCTGGCAATTCAGGCATGCACTCACGCGGATTTGAGTAATAATGATAAAATGGATGTATATGTGATGTAAAATATATAATATGAGTTTAGATATATATAATATATTTTGTGTGTTTATTATTTTGTTTAGACATTTTGAAATGTGCTGAGTGTAGAAAGATAAGCGGCACAGCGAGCGTATCCGACGAAGTCGGATAGCTCGCTGAAGAGGCGTATCGCCGCAGGCGATAGCCGTTTAAGGTCACGCCGTATGCGCTGCATAGGCGTGACATACGGTGAAATCACTTGCGAGTTTGACAGTTCTGTCGCATTTCAAAACGGCGTTTGACTTCAAAGCAGAAGTCATCGAGGACAGAGTCTGGAATCGGGTCGCCGTTGAAACTGAGATTGAGCGAGATCAGGCCTTCATTTTCTGCGAGATGATAGAACTGGCTTTCTGCAATTTTGCTTGGCATGCACTCGAGCGGGCCGACGTTGACGACGCCGTCAATTTCGCCTTTTTTGTAGGCGTGCAGAGGCGTGCCTATTGTAAGGATTTCTTCTCCGATGAGGTCTTTGCGAAGGTATTTTTCGGCAGTGTCAAGGATGTGGCCGACTTTGTGGCGTTCGGGCCATTTGAGAATGTTCGCGATGGGTTTGTAGATTGTGTTCATCACATAGCGGATCAGATGCGAAATTGTGATATCAAGCGGCGTATTGGAAGACTTTAGGATATCCTTGTTTACGATGTCGGCATATTCGATCCATTCCCCGAAGTGCGCGAATTTGACGCGAATGCCTCGGGCTTCGAGTTCCCGGATCATGAAGTTGTTCGCGAACGGGTCGTGTCGGACATAGATTTCGCCGGTGAGGCAGACGGTAGGAAGCGGAGCATTGGTGCGGATGGCGGCGAACTCACGAGCTGCGCGCTTGAGGATATCCATCATGCCGAAGAAAGTGCCGCCAAAGATCTCTTTTGCAGCGTATGCCTGCCAGGCCCGGGGTTGCGGTGCGTGATCGATGCATCGGATGAGCGCGCGGTGAGCGCGTTCATAAATGAGGTTTGCGGCGCCAGGGCGGCTTTCGACAGGCCGGACATCATAGAGCGCGTTGAGAAGCAGGTCATTGGCGAGGAAGCCGACATAACATAGGATGTAGGTAAGTTTTGAGACGCCTTCGGAATAGTCGGTATCGGTCATGGACCAGATTGTGACGCGGTCGCTCAGTCCAAGGCGTTCGAGGACAATCTTGTCCATGAGGTTGTAGCATCCGAGGCGGCAGGGGCCATTCGAGCGTGGCATAAAGTAGATGATCTGCGCGTCTTTTGGGGCATGGTTGACATATTCTAGCAGTGAGCCCAGGGTGATGAGCATGGGGAGGCATTCTTTGCCCGAGGTGTAGCGTCGGCCGAGAAGAAGCGTTTCGCGCGTCGGGATGGGCAGCACGATGCAGTCCGCGCCGGCATTTCTGAAGCCTGCTGCGAGTATGTGCGTATCTTCCCCCATGGGCGGTATGAGGATTTTCGCGTGCCTGCGTATGGCGTCCTTGAGCGGCGTATTGCGCGCTTCGAGCACATGGAGGTCGTTCATCTGCGGGGCAGGCGGTAGCTGTTCATATTCGCGGATGCAGTGCAGGAATGCTTCGATTCGCGTCTTGGTGCCGGCATCACCGCTGTGCCCGTCTGTTTCGATGACAGCATAAGGCTTGCCCTGCATGATGAACTGATAGAAGTGCAGGTTGAAGCTGTCTGGGCCGCATCCGTAGTTGCTGCACCAGACGGCATATTGTCCTGGGGTGTTCCGTATCTGCGTGGCGGCGCGGAGGTTGAGCTGGCCGTAGCTCCAGTAGATGTTCGTATAGATGGGTTCAGAGGCTTCGACGGGGTAGCAGTCGACGGGGATCGCGAGCGCGCCCTGACCGCGCAGAAGCGCGGGGACGTTGCTGTTGAGTGCAGGATTGTGAATCGTGTAGTTCCTGCCGAGCACGATGACAGCCGGCAGGCCGTGCGCTTTCGCGAATGCGAGCGCTTGCCTGCCGATAGCCATGAGTTCGTCGTCAAAGCTCATTTGGGTCTGCGCTGCTTTTTCAAATGCCGCTTGTGCGATCTGCGGTGCGATGGAGAGCGATTCGGCAAACTTCATGCAGCTGTTGCGGAGCTCGTCGCTGCGGATGTTTTTCTGTCCGAGGTCGATGACCGGGCTGAGGACACGTTCGCGCTTTACCTTGAGATCGTGCAGGAGGACATCTGCGCTCGACTGGACGACGGGGCAGATGCCGGCAAAGTCTTCATTTCCGGAGAACTTGCCGCAGCGCATCATGGGCCAGAACTGGTAATCGGCTGAAGTTTCCTTCATTTTTGATGCGACGCCGTGATAGTGCTGCATTGGCGCGCAGAAGCGGACGTTGCTTTCGTCGAGGCCGCGTCTGAGGTCGTTGAGCGTGCCGCCATTGATGACTTCGAGGTCGAAGCCGAGTTCATAGAGCAGGACGGCAAAGAAGGGGAAGAGCGTCTTGAGCTGGAACTCGTCACTGATAGCGACGCGCCGCCTGCCGCGCGCGATGAGTTTTGCGAGGATCTTGTCGATACATTCTTTGCGAGCGAGGAATGGATTTGGCGTCATGTCTGGCAGCTTTTGCGCGGCGATGCCGTGGTCCCACAGCGAGCATGCGCCGCCCCAGGTGAACTGGAGTTTTTCGCCGCCGACTTTGACAACGATGCGGTCGATTTTGCAGTGGTTTCCGTTTCCGCCGCAGCCTTTGTTGGAGGCGCAGACGAACGTTTTTCGCTCGATGAGCTCGGAGTCCATGAAGACAGAGAGGTCGAGAGCTTCAACGCGTTTGACGGATTTTCGAGCGAGCCTTGCGATACCGAAAGCGCCGATGGTGCCGGGATTAGGCGGGATGATGACCTCGGCTTGTGTCTGTCGCACGACAGCCGCCGCGAGCGCAGGGGTGCAGAACGGCATGCCCTGGCAGAAGACGACGCTGCCAACGCTCCGGTTGCCTTTGACGCGATAGAAGTAGTTGAGCACGACGGAGTCATAGATGCCAGCGAGTATTGCGGGCGTTTCGATGCCAGCAGCGACGGCCTCTTCGATGACTTGTGTCATGAAGACGGAGCAGTGCTGTCCGAGGCTGACGCCGCGTTCACCGGAGAGAGCGAGTTCAGAGAGCTGTGAGAGCGAGTCGATGTCTTTGAATTTCCGGCCTTGTTCTTCGATGAAGGATCCGGTGCCTGCTGAACATGCCTCGTTCATGGCGGCATCGACGATGCGCCCCTCGGAGAGGCGGATGTATTTGGCGTCTTGGCCGCCGATTTCGAAGATTGTGTCGACGCGCGGCTCGATTGCGCGGGCGCCTTCTGCATGAGCGGCAATTTCATTGAGAATATAGACGCAGTCCTGGCCGTAGCATGTCGAGAGCATGGAGCCGACGATTTCGCGTCCAGAGCCAGTCACGCCGAAGCCGATGACCTTCTGACCAGGCATGCTTTCCATGAATTGTCCCATCAGCAGACGTGCCGCGAGCACGGGGTTGCCGTTCGTGCGGAGATAGCCTTCCCAGCATACATCCCCGAGCGCGACAGGACCTGGATCTTGGCGTATCGCAACAGCTTTGGAGCCCGTTGAGCCGATGTCGAAACCGATGAAGACAGGCATGGTTTCAGGGATGCTGCAGTGGTCGACGGGATCGAGACGGCGCACTTGTGAGAGATAGTTGCGAAGCGGCGGGATTTCATCGAAACGCTTGTCGCTGCCGGGCCTGAGAAGCGCGGCGCCGTCCTCGGGGATTGCATCGCCGCCGAATTCGCTTGCGAGGAATGCGCAGCCTGTGGCTTCGAGATAGAACTGCGAGAACGGATGGGTTTCGAGAAGCTGAAGTCCGTTTTTGGCACAGAATTGCTCGAAGTGCCTGCGAATCCTTGCGGACCGTGTCACGCCGCCGCTCAGTATCACGGATTTGGGGCACATGCTTGGCTTGATGAGCGCTTCGACATTTTCGCAGATCGCGTCATATACCCCTGCGAGGATGGCCGCCTGGTCTTCGCCTCTGTTTGCGAGGTGCGTCATGTCGGTCTTGAGGATGACCGGGCATCGTCCGGAGAGCGCGCATGCGCGTTCGGCATCGTTGCAGAGCGCGTCGGCTTCGGATAGTTCGAGGTCAAAGCGCTCGACGAGCTGTCGCAGGAAGTTGCCCGTGCCCTGCGAGCATCGCGAGTTTTCTCGGAATACATCCGCGCCTGAGCCTCTCCGTTCAAGGACGCTGAACCCGTTGCATCCGATTGTCACGTATGTCACCTGCGCATCGCCGAAAAGCTGCGTGAGGCCGCGTTTTTGCACTGCCTGAGCCGGATAGTTTCGGATGGTGAAGTGGTTGGCATATCGCCCGCAGACGGCGACCTGCTCGACGTCCTGCGCGCGGAGTTTGTCGAGAATTGCGCGGAGCGCCGGCTCGATCTGTTTTTCGTGAACGACCGTGTCGTGTGCGGTGATGGTCAGCGGGGAGCCGTCGAGGATGACGTATTTGATGGTTTCTGCACCGATGTCGATGCCGGCAAGTTTCATGGTTTGTCCTTGAAATGGCTTTATGTGTGAAGGAAAAGAAGGATTTGCACGCCAAGGCGCAGTATTTTAGTTCAGATGCGCAATAAAATATATTGAATTTTATGCCGGAGAATAAACGCCGCTGAGCGGTGTTTTATTTCATTTTGATTTTTTACCGGGCTTCCGGCGATGCCGGCACGCCGGTGATGTTCGGCCTATGCGCGTGGCGCATACGGCCTCTGCTCGCTGCTATGCAGTGCCTGCATACGCAGCGGCGCGCCTGCGGCGTCTTTTCGGTGCGGATCCGGAGGGCGGGAAGGATATCGCTGTTGCGGCGTGCTCGATGTGTCGCAGATGCGGTTTGCGAGCCGTATTGCTGCCACTGGCGGCAATAGGGGAGCAGAGGCGGCGCGTATGGCCGCAGGCCATAGCGCCGTGTGAGAGGCGACGTGAGTGCCTAGTTCGACTCGGGCGGGTTTTCAGAAGTTCCGGGGTGATTTTCCAGCCTGTCATGCCGGATCTGCAATACGACCGTGAGCGCAACGAGCGCGAGCCCTGCGAGGATGAATGCGGCCGGGGCTGCAATCTGCGCAGGCGTGGGGGCTGTGACGGTCTGCCATGGCCAGACGCCTCGCAGGCATCCGATGAGTATGCCGATGATGGCCGCGTGTGTCATGTCGGGGTATTTGTTCATAAGCCATGCCAGCAGGCGCGAGAAGGCGATGATTCCGAGCAGCGCGCCGCCGGCAAAGCAGGCGAGATAGAGCAGATGTGAGGTGTGGAAGTCGCCGTGCATGAGGCCGTGCATGAAGCCTTTGCCCGTGTTGAGCATGAAATAATATGAGCCGAGGATGAGCAGCACGAAGCTGCCCGAGATGCCGGGCAGCAGCATGGCGCAGATGGCCGTGAAACCTGCGGCCAGGCAGAAAAGCGCGTATGCTTTGGGGATGGTGACGGAAGTCCCCTGAGGGATGATTGTGGCTGTGGGGTCAGGGTTGCCCGCGAGCGCATCAGCCAGTGCGGAGTTTGCAGGCATTGCGAGGACTTGGGCTGGTTCGGAGAAACATGGCGCGCTGATGCAGATCTGTTGGAGCGTCTGCGAACCGTCAGCCAGGACATTTGTTTGGAGCACTGGCGGTGAGAAGTGCTGCCCGAGAATGACGAAGAAAGCGGCGGCGCAGGCAGCGATCATGAGGAAGCGCTTGTAATTCCAGGATCTGATGCTTCTGGCGGGCGTGGCGATGGAGCCCAGCACCAGGCCGAAGAAGAAGCCGCGCATCGCGAGCGGGAAGCGCTCCATGAGCGTTGGGATGAGGAAGCTTGCGACGACGAATGCGCACGCGAGCCCGGAAAGGAGCGTGAGCAGCCAGGGGAGGTCGGCTTTTTTGGCGGCTTCGCGTGCGTTTGCTCGTGATTCTTTTGAGAAACGCTTGGGCAGGGGGGCGAATATCGCGCGGATGAGGGCGATATCGATGTTTTTGAGCGCGCCGATGAAGCGGGTGTATATGCCGAGCAGGACTGCGACAGTGCTTCCGCTGACGCCCGGGACGATATCGACGGTCCCCATGGCCATGCCTTTGAAGAAAAGTGATATTTTTTCTTTCATGATCAACGGGTTCGAGAGTGGGAACGAAATGTTCCGTGTGGGGTATATCAATAAATGTGTCAAAGGCAAATAGAGGGGGGATGGGGCAGAAGTGAACGCTGGGGACTGGCAGGTGGGGACGGATGTCTCTGTTTCATGGGGAAGTGTAAGCGGCAGATGTGGGACAGGCGGTGGAGCGTCAATGGATTCGGGGATGTGATGGGCATTGAATGAGCTTGTCGGAAAGGAAAATAAAAGAATTGCGAGGAATGGAAATTGCGTATTATATGAGAGGATTTTTCTATCAGCCGCGAGGCTGAATTTTACACTATGTTTAGGAGGCAGTATGTCAGGATTTGAACTCGACAGACAGCGGGTAGCAGAGAAGCTTCCGGTGCTTGGTGGGCAGGCAGGTCAGCAGACGGAGTCATTGAACAAGGCATTGCTTCAGTCATTGAAGCAGTCTAGCGACATTGCGAAGGATCTTGCGGCGCTGTATTCGGACCGCCCGTATGTGTATGCGCGCATGATGAAGCAGCTCGGCAGCGTGCTCGGAGGCGCGAAGGTGCGCCGGCTTCATGCGGACGTGCTTGCGCGCACGAAGGCGATGAAGTCGCAGGCGGAGAACAAGGCGAAAGCGGGGGCGCGTGCCGGCTTGCGGTCAGCGCAGTCCGGCAGTCTCGGCGGCGGGGCTTCTGCGGGCACGTCAGTGGAGACCGGTGCGAAGAAATTCAAGATCGACCTTCCGGAACTCGGCATCCGCAACAAGGAGATCGAGCTCAAGAGCGAGAATGGCACGGGTTCGATCGAGTGCGCGGACTGGACTGAAAGCCCGTTCCTGAGGTTCATCCAGGGGACGGTGAAAGTGTCTGGTTCGGAGGTGTCCGAAGTGACGCTTCGCGCCGGCCTGAAAGCGAGTTTCCTGAAAGAGAAGTCGCAGGCCGAGATAAAGCTTGTCCATCAGAAGGGCAGGTTCATTCCGTCGGGCACGCTTGAGGCAGACATCGATATTCCGGATGTCGATGGGCTGAGCGTGTCATTCAATGTGGCGCAGGCCGGCAAGGATGCGACGCTTCGCGCGGCCGTTTCGGGAACGGCGGGGCTTTTCGGCCATACGCTTGAAGCGAAGCCGACGATGGAAGTGACGCTAGGGGAGACGAACACGCTTGACGGCTCTCTGAGCGTGACGGGTACTGCCGGAAAGGTCGGCGGGAATGTCGGGGGCGATGCCGCGAAGACGGAGAAAAAAGGCGGCGGGCTCATGGGCGGCCTGATGAAGAAAGTCGCGAATATGTTCAAGCGCCCGGCCGGCGGAGCAGGCGCGGATGACGGCGCGGATGGCGCGCCCGCTTCCGTCACAGTGACGCCTATGCAGTTCGAGGGCGATATCGCCGTGACCTCTCAGGAAGGGGAGATCAAGTCGATTATCGGCAACATTTCGGCGTCGAATCTCGGTTTCCTTGCGACGCCGGATGACAAGGTGGCCCTGTCGGTTGCCTATGAACAGGACGCGCTGAGCGCGAGCCTGACAGCGCCCGTCAATTTCCGCAGCACCCTGCTTCCGGACAAGAAGACGACGGCAACGCTTTCTCTCAATAGCGCGCAGTACACATCGGAAGGATTTACCGGCAGCGCTACGGTCAAGACCATGCTCGGCGACCTGCTTTCTTGCAGCGGGACAGCGAATTTTGCGGAAAACAAGCTCGTTGGCGGCTCGATGACTGTCGAGGGTGGGGAGATCGGCTTCCCGAAGCGGAATCCTCTGATCACCGGCAGCCTGGGCGGGACAGTCAGCTTTGACGAAAAAGGTTTTACGGGCGCGGACATCACCGGTGCGCTCAATCTCAGGGTCGCGAAGGAGGATTACGGCTTGGCGCTCGACAATCTCCACGTGGATCCCGCCGGAGAGCTTTCGGGCAAAGTGTCGCAGGCGTCCAGCAATGCGATTGGCGCGCTTCACATCGAGGACTTCTCGTGCGACTTCTCGACAAAGAAGGGTGATGACCTCATCCAGAAAGTCACCGGCAAGATGTTCATCGACAACAAACATCTGAAGACAGCCGAAGAAGGAATCAGCCTGAAATTCGAGCAGGGCGTCCTCGCGGCGCTCGGCAAGGTGGGCTTTTCGCAGGATGGCGCCGAGGAGATGGCGACGTGCGACTTTGAGGCGCAGCTCATGCCGGATATGCTTCAGGCAACGGGCACGTTCACGCTTTCCAAAGATTTCCAGGCCGGTTCGAAGCTCGTCATCAAGTCCGGCGCGACAGCGACGCTGACGATGCAGGACGAGACGATTGAGCCGATCCAGTTCGCTGGCGAATATACGTATGGCATGGCTGCCGAAGGCGGTGGCAAGGACAAGGGCGACAAGGGCGGCGCTGAAGGCGGTACCGGCCTGATGCTCAAGGGCAAGCTCGAAAGCTGTGTGTTCGATCCAGAGTCAGGCAACTTCAGCGGCAGCGCCGGCGCGCAGCTCATGAGCGATATTACGCTCGAAAAAGGGCCCGTGAAAGTCGCGCTCCTGAGCAAGAAAAGGCAGTCGGAGACAAGCCTCAAGCTTGATTTTGAGGATTCGGAACTCACGCATATCAGCGGCAAGATCGTTTCTGAGGCCGGCCTGAAGATCAAGCAGAAAGAGCTCAAGCTCGAAGGCTATCTGACCATCAGCGATTATGATGTTAAGGAAAATGCATTCAGCGGGATCGTGGATGTCGGCCTGAACAAGGATCTCCCGCTCGATGATGAGAAAATCCTCGTCCTCAAGGGAAATAAAGAGAATGGCATCAAGCTGACGCTTGAAGCGAATGAAGTCACGGGAATCGAGCTCGACTTCAGCGCCGAACTCAACCCGAAGAGCGAGGTTTTCGAGGGCCGCCCGAAGTTCGACTGCGACGCGAAGAATGCGACGATCGATCCGAAGACAGGCGATCTGAATGCTTCTTCTGTGACCGTCCGCATTAAGAAGGATGCGACGCTCAAGCTGCACAAAGATGAGACGAAGCTGACCTTCCTCAAGGGATCGGAGCTTGAGACGCAGATCGTCGACAGCGAGCCGACGTTCCTCAAGGGCAATGTCAAGTACGAGGGGAAGACGACAGCGCTCAAGACGAAGACGCCGCTCGAAATCAAGGGCAATGTCGACTTCAATATCGAAGATATCAAGGCTGACAAGTCGCCGATGCAGGGCAAGTTTGGTCTCGAAGTTGCCAAGAATTGCACGATCGCGGCCGAAAAAGGCAAGGGCAAGACAAATGTCCAGCAGATCGACCTGATGAAGGGGACGAAAGTCGATCTGGATGTGTCTGAAGAAGGCCTCCAGACTGTCGAGGGCACGTTTGCCATCCGTTATAAACATGCCAAGACCAAGCATCTGCCCAAGGGATTCGAGCTTGAGCTGAAGGGCTCGCGGATGTCCTATGATGTTCCGAATGCGGAATTTACTGGCGACATCCAGATTCGCAATTCCAAGGCGATCGTCATTCAGCTCGGCGCGCAGAAGTTCACGATCGAGACCAGCCCGGGCATGAAGGCCAGGATCAAGCAGAATGAGCTCAAGAGCCTCACTGGCGTTTCGAAATTCAAGGGCGACTTCAAGGTCGGCAATGCGGGGACGATCGGCATCGTCAACGGACGTGCGGACCTCGATATCGATGTGTCGACATTCGAGGTGAAGAAGCTCGACGTGACATCGGACATCACGTGTAATCTGAAGTTCGGAGAAAAGCTCACGATCAATGCGACGAAGAAGTGCAATGCGCTTTGCAAGATCGACAAGGACGGCCTGAATGAAGTGCAGTTCAAGGGCGGTCTTGAGCTGAATTATCCGCTTCCGAAGAATCCCAAGTTCAAGGTCACGCTGAAGGCGGCTGGCGGCAAGGGATTGACCTACAAGCGTGATGATGGCGTGAGCGGCCAGGCCAAGATCGAATGTTCCAAGGTCAAGCTCGGCGATGCCATTCATAAGGGCAAGCTCTATGAGTATGGCATCAGCAAGTCCGGGGTGACAGCAGTCCTCAAGAGCAATGAACTGACGAACATCAAGGGATCGACCGGTTTCTATCTTGAGCAGAAGAAGGTCAAGAAAGGCGAGGATGTGCTCAAGGTCAATGGCGATCTTGAGGTGGATTATGATTGCAAGACCGGCGAATGCGATGCGACCGGGGAGGTCACGATTCAGGACAAGGCGCTCAAGACGCTGTCTGGCGGCGATACGCTTATGCTCAGAAAATCCACGGCCATGCTCAAGGTCGAGAAGAATGAGCTCAAGAGCGTGTCGGGCATTGTCAATCTCGCGCTTCGCGACGGCAAGACGAAAAAAGATTATCTCGCATTCAAGACCGAAGGGGAGTTCGATTGCATCGACACGACATCCTTCACGGGAGATGTGTCTGTGACGATCCTTCAGGAGAAGAAGCTCGCAGGCAATGACGCAAATTTCGCGCTGTATATGACGCCTGCCGGGGAATCGGGTATCAAGACGCATATCGAAGATAACCAGGTCACCGAGATGACAGGGGAGATCGGCTTCAAGACGGTCTATAAAGGAAAGCCTTATTTCGGCGGCAGCGTGAACGGCAGCTATACAGCAGAAGAGGGCGCGGTTACCGGCGATGCCAAAATCGAGCTTCTGTCCGATATCGAGCTTCCTGAAGGTTCCCCGATATTTGCGATCAAGAAGGGGTCCGGCGGTGATGTCCACGTCGATAAGAATGAACTCACAGAGCTGACGGGCAGAATCGAGGTCGGCATTGCGCCGCCCAATCAGAAGCTCGGAACAGGCAATGAGGTTATTCTTGGCGCGGAAGGCACGGTTGATATCAAGAACGCCGTGATCAAGTCGTTTAAGGCGACGGCCAGGACTGAAGGCACTGTGAAGCTGTTTGATGGCCTTTCGATCAAGAGCCTGTCAGGCAGTGCCAGCATCACGGATAATGAGCTTGAAAATATCAAGGGCTCTGTCGAAATAGAGTACGCGAAAAACGATTTCTCGATTACAGGGCATTGCGAGAACTTCGAGTGGCGCAAGGCTAAGGACGGGGGCAAGGATGGCTTTGCCTTCTCTGGCGGCTTGAATATCAAGGCGTTTGGCGGCAAGCTCGAAGGCGATGCGACGGTTACCTATGATGCGCTCGAAAATCCGGAAGCCGTGCCAACAGTCGATGGCAAGCTGAAATATCAGGTCAATGAATGGCTCAGCGGCATGATTGGCGTCCGGTTCGAGGGTAAATCATGGGATGATCCTGTGGTGTACGGGGAGCTTGATGTCACAAACGCGACGCTTATCGAGGGCCGTCAGCTGTTCGGGTTCGATAGCAAAGACAAGTCGCCGAAGATCGAGCAGACCTTCATGGCTGGTCCGGTGCCTATCACGGTCGGCGCTGGCGTTGGGTTCGGCGCATCCATCGACATGCTTCCCGTGACATTTGATGCCAAGGTTCAGGTTGAACCTTTCCATATCAAGTCAGATAAGGGCATTCCTAAGTTCTCAACAACGCTCGAATGCAAGACTGGCTTGACTGCAAAGGCATCAGTCTCCCCATACGTCAAGGCCTCTGTCGGTGTTGGCGGTATTCTCGAGGCCGGTCTCAAAGTCCGCGGCGTGGCTTCGGTCAATGCGAATGCAGAAGTGGGCCTGAATGGTAAGCTCGAAGGCGGTCCGGATGGGCTTTCCGGGGAAATCGGACTCGGGTTCGATCTCTCAACCTCTCTCTCGCTGTCCATCATTCCGTCGGTGTTCGCAACACTGCTGGGGATGACTGCGGAATGCGATATCACAAGCTTCGACTTCGATCTCGGAGAGCTCTTCAAGTTCAGCTGGGGCAAGAAGTTTAAGTTCGGCTCTAAGGGCACGACTGCTGAGGATGATGATGCCGCCAAGGAACACATGGATCCTCAGACATCTGTCGATGCTTCCGCAGAAGCAAAAGAAGATGCCGGTGCAGAGTTTGCGCCTTCCGCACCCGCTTCCGAAAAGGAAGATGCACCCAAGATTCCAGATGCCAAGACGATTGGCGACGAGGCGTCTCAGGGACAGGGCGAAAGCGACAAGTCTGGCGGCATCATGGATACGATGAAAAAAGCCGAAAAAATCGGCAAAGCCCTCGGCAACATCGGCGAAGCGATCAGCTTCATTCAGGGGCTCGTCTCGTCGGCAATCGCCGGTGGTCCGGTCGGCGTCGTCATCTTCCTCGCAATCAAGATTCTCACTGGCGAACTCAATCTTGCTGAAATTCCCAACAAGATTAAGGAAATCAAAGAGGGAATGCAGGCCCTCAAAGAACTCATCACTGAGAATGCCGACTTCATCAAGAGCTTGCTGCCTGATTGGTTGGTCAAGATTATCGAGTTCTTCGAGTCCAAGCCTTCGCTCGACACGATCCTCAATAAGGTCGTCACCTATGTCGAAGAAAAAATCAACAGCCTCTCTGCACCGTTGCCTCGGCTTCTCAAGCCTCTTGTCAAGTTTGTCAAGAAAGAAAAAGAGAAGATCGCGCGCATTGCCAAGCTGCTCACAAGCGGCAACCTCGGCGATGTTGCCAAGGGTATCCTTGAGGTCGTTGGTATTGGCATCACAAGCGCAGTTGACTTCATCAAGTGCGTTGGGGAGATGTGGAACATCTTTGTCGATATCGTCAAGGAGTGCATCGGCACGGGCGACATCTATGTCAAGTATAAGAGCGGCATGATGAAGAAGTACTACTGGCAGTTCAGGATTCCTGGGCTCGTCAACTTCTCTGGCAACGGCTATCTCCTCGACATGGTCGCGGCGAAGGCTTTGCTCGGCATCCTCGGAAAACTTGGTTTGAAAGAGCAGCCGATGAAATAATGTTCATCGTCAACTTGCGCTAAAAAACTCGCCATTATGGCGAGTTTTTTAGTTATGGGGCATGCTGTTCGAAGCGTTAAAGGCGAGGGGCGACGGATGGTGGGGGAGGGGGCATGGCGCCTTGTCAGCACATAGACGCTCAGGCGGCCTCATCCAACCGGATAAGACTGCCTTAAATTTTTTGGTCAAAGGTGGATTCTGCTGCCCCAGGGGGATGTTTTCTGTCATTCTGTTGTCGCAATATTTGAATTTTGAGGCGCGATGAAGTAAACAGGCAAATTTGAATGCGCTAAAATGGCGCATTTTCGTCTAATCATCATGTTTTGAACTATGACTAAATCACTCGTTATTCTCGAATCTCCAAATAAGATAAAAGCTTACGAAAGCTTTCTCGGCAAAGATTTTAAAGTGATCGCCAGCAGCGGTCATATCAAGGATCTGCCTTCCAAAAGCCTTGGCATCGATATAGAGCACGATTTTGAACCTCAGTATGTGACGATTCCTAAGAAGAACCGCGAGATTTCTGAGATTCGCAAGTGTGCTTCGGAGGTCGATACCGTATATCTCGCAACAGACCCCGATCGCGAAGGTGAAGCGATTGCGTTTCATATCGCGGAAATTATAAAGGGGTTGAAAAATGCGCCCAAGATATTGCGCATCCTTCCGCAGGAGATCAGCGAGAAGGCAATTCGCAATGAAATTGCGCATCCTACGCAGATTGACCAAAATAAATATGACAGCCAGCAGGCGCGCCGCGTGCTCGACCGGCTCGTCGGTTATAAGATCAGCCCGATTCTTTGGGATAAGGTCAAACGCGGGCTTTCGGCCGGGAGAGTCCAATCTGTTGCTGTGCGCTTGATTGTCGATCGCGAAAAAGCAATACGTAATTATAAAAAACTTGAATATTGGAAAATCAGCGCAAAGCTTGAAACGCCCCTTCATGCTGCAATTCATGCAAATCTCATTCGTGATAAAAAGCAGACGATATATGCGGATAATACATCTGTGGAACGCAATTATCCCAAAGGCGTGATTACATCTGAAGCGCAGGCATCGTCTATTGTTGAGCGTTCTCAAAACGCGCCGTTTATCGTTTCGCTTGTTGAGAAAGAACGCCGTGAATCGCGCACGAATCCGCCGTTTTCAACAGCAGATCTGCTCAGATGCGCCTCAAGTCAGCTCGGGCTCTCTTCTAAAAAGACATCTAATATCGCACAGCAGCTTTTCGAAAGTGTTGATATTGCAGACGGGCCTGTCGGCTTGATTACATATATTCGTACAGATTCTGTTCGCGTGTCTGATGAGGCGATTGCGTCATGCCGTAATTATATTCAAAATAATTATGGTGATGATTATCTTCCTAAAAAGCCAATACATCATGAGGCAGCTGAGACTGGCGGCAAGAAAAAAGCATCTGTCAAGATTCAGGACGCGCACGAAGCTATTCGTCCGACTGATGTCAATCGCACGCCTGAATCGGTCAAACCTTATCTCGATCGCGATCAGTATAGGTTGTATGACTTGATCTGGCGGCGTTTTGTCGCTTCACAGATGGGACCGGCTGTATCTGATATCACCACGGTCACGATTGAAAATGGCGACCTGACTTATCGCGTGAGCGGCTCTGTGCCGAGGTTCCCTGGCTTCAAGCGCGCACTTCTTAAAAATGCAGATAAAGATACTGAGGATAATGAAAGCCAGGAGATGCAGCTTCCCGAAATCAATCAGGGAGATGTGCTCAATTGTCTTCAGATTGATAAATCTCAGCAGTTTACTCAACCACCAAAAAGATATACTGAGGCTTCTTTTATTAAGGAATTGAAAGACCGCGGTATCGGCAGGCCTTCTACAATTACGACGACCGTTGTCAATATTCAGTCAAAAGGTTATGTTGAAAAGATTAAAGATACATTCCACCCGACTGAACTTGGTGAGCTTGTCACAGATCTGCTGATTCAGAGCTTTCCTGATATTCTTGAAGTTGAATATACAAAAGATATGGAGGATAAGCTGGAAACGATTGCTGCCGGCGAACAATCCTGGCGTCAGACGCTTAAGGATTTTTATGGTCCGTTCGAGCAGGCGCTTGAAAAAGCAAATGCGAATATGCGGAATGTGAAACAAGATTCTGAAGAAACAAATCTGGTGTGCGAAAAATGCGGCTCCCCGATGATTATTAAATGGGGCAAAAACGGCCATTTCCTTGCGTGTACAAATTATCCAAAATGCAAAAATACAATGGAATTTACGCGCAATCCGGATGGCACGATCGTACCGCAGGAAAAAGTGATTGAGTATTCAGGAGAATGTCCTGATTGCCATCGCCCGATGATTGTTAGAAATGGCAAATTCGGCAAATTTCTGGCTTGCTCTGGCTATCCTGAATGCAAGCATACCGAAGCGCTTGCGCTCAATGTCTCTTGTCCGCGTGAAGGATGTACAGGCAAAATCGTCAAGAAATGTTCTAAAAAAGGCAAAGTGTTTTACGGATGCAACCGATATCCGGATTGCAATTTTGTAAGCTGGAATGAACCGACAAATCAGGAATGCCCGAATTGCCATGAAGCGCGTCTTGAAATTGTCCGCCGTGGCAAGGGCAGCCGCTTCCTGTGCCCCAAATGTGCTTATTCGGAAGCAAAAGAAGGCGAAGAAAATTCATAATATAGATTATTATGAAATATGCGCATCGGCTGTCGGCCGATACGCATATTTGCTCGCCTATGCGCCGTTCGCGCATACGGCTCGCTTTATATATTTGGCGCGGCTATCTGCGATACGCCGCGCGTTGGGGCGCGCCTATGCCTGACGGCATACGGCGCACAGCGCGCGTGATTTGAGCGCAGCAATCTTCTCTATGAGCCTTGCTGCTATTTGCAAATATTCGCGCCGAAGACCTTGGGCACAGGAATCTTATATTCGCCCGGTGTTTCGGTGCCCGGTCCGCTCGAAAGCTTGCAGGTCACTTCGGTCCAGTCTTCGCCAAGGGCATTGACGAGCGGCGCGGTCGGGTCGTCTTCGAGGACGGCGCGGTTGTCGTGATAGATCATGCCATAGACAGAGGGCTCTTGAGGGGTGTCTCCGTCTACGACGGCAGTGTCACCTGCTTTGCTCCAATAATAGGAGTTTTTGATGGCAAGAGAGCCACCGTGACGAGTTGGTGCCCACCTATTGCTGTTATCAAAATCTCCAATAAATCTGCCTGTAGATGGCGCTGAACTTTGAATTTTCCCTGTCGTAAAAACATTCTTGAGTGTGTTTGTCCCCATAGAAACATATCCAATCGCAGAGCCTAAAGGGGGATAGCCTGAGACATCTCCGATTGACATGCAATTTGTTACATTGGAAATGCCATAATCATAAATACCACCAATCAATCCACCACCTGTCGTGTAATTTTTGCAATTTGGATGATCGTTTGATTTGATATTGCCACTCGCGAAACCGTTATTTAAATTTGAGCGTCTCAACTCTCCAATCAGTCCACCATATTCATGACAGCCTGTGACATTTCCTTTGGCGTAAGCTTGATTGATAGAACTGTCGTAGAACCTGCCGGCAATTCCTCCCGTGTAATTGCCTTCTCCGGTGGTTTTTACATCGCCAAGCGCGTAGATGTTTTCAGCGGATGATCCATGGAAATAGCCTACAAGTCCGCCTGTGCCTTCGGTGCCTCCATTGCTGATTACATCGCCTGTAGCATAGCTGTTTTTAATAGTTGTCTGATAGATGTAGCCGAGGAGACCGCCGGCGATGCCGGCACTTGTCACTTTTCCGCTTGCATGGCTGTCGCTGATATTGAGATTCAGAATATTGCCGCCAAGTCCGCCGCATGTGGCCCAGCAAGTGACATCGCCTGTGGCATAGCTGTTTGTAATTGTGGCATATTGCTGTGGATTAGATTTATAATAAACAAGTCCAATAAGCCCCCCAGCCCAATGGCCAGACGGGGCATTGATTGTCGTGGAAGATGCGCAATTGTGAATTGTCTGGCAGGAGGCAAGATGACCGATAAGGCCGCCAATCGAGGAGGTATGCCCCTTGGATGGATTATTGCTGAGATCGATTAGCCCGGATGTGGATGAATTTTTAATGGTATTGCATTGTGAAGTGGGCCAGCCTGTCTGCCAGCCGATTTCGTTCCACACTTCGGGGCTTAAGGCTGCGCCGATAAAGCTGCTGATCGCTTCATACCAGGCTTCGTGGCCTTTGACTGTGCTGTTTGAGGAACAATCTGAAACTTCGGAACCCACCAGTGCGCCGATGAAACCTCCGACATAACCGCTGCCCCAAAACGTGATATTGACTTTGGCAGAGCTATTGGAAATTTGGGAATTGACCAGGCTGCCTGCCAAACCACCCATTTTATCAACCATATATAAATCTGGATGAATGGCACCTGGGTCTACCAGAGACCCCGTTTCATGAACATTTATAATCGTTGAATTATAAATAAAACCGACCAATGCGCCAATATTTTCAATATATTGTCCGTTTGCTGTCAAATCAATATTCAAGTTTAGATTATCAATGTAGCTGCCAGTTACAACACCAAATAGGCCGACGTGGCTGCCATGAGTCGTGAGCTTGCCAGTTATAGATTTGCCGTTTCCGAGGAAAGTGCCTGTAAAGGCATGTCCATACCCAATGGGTGACCAGTCACGTGTGCCGAGGTCGAGGTCTTTCATCAATATATAGGCGTTATCTGCGTTGTCTGCGGGATATTTACCACCGGCATTGATGTTGTTCCGGATGGCTTCGAGTTCGAGCTCGCTGCGCACGCAGTAGGCTTTGATCGGCTTGTCATTGACTGTCGTGGTGACATAGCCCTCGACGCATTTGTTGAGCGGAATGGTGCAGAAGCCTTTTTGGCAGGTGGCGCCGTCGGTGCAGGCGTGACCGCAAGCGCCGCAGTTCTCGTCATCTTCGCTGAGGTCGCGGCAATGGCCTTCGCAGAGCTGTGTGTTCTCTTTGCATTCGTAAGCGCATGCGCCAGCGATGCATAATATCTTGCTGGCGTTGGTGTCTTCGCATGCGTTGTTGCATGCGCCGCAGTTTTCCAGGGTATTGAGGTCGGTTTCGCAGCCGTTGGCGGTGTCATCATCGCAGTCCGCGAAGTGATCGAGGCAGGTGAACGCGCATGTGCCGGCGTTGCATGCGGCAGAGGCGGTGCCTGAGAGCGCGGTGCAGTTCATGCCGGAATCATCGGGGCCGCATCCGCAGTGCGCGCTGTCTGTATCGGGGTCTGTGCATATCGCGATGCCGTTTACCATGCATTGCTTTGCGTTTGGATCGGTGCACGCGCACTGGCCATCTTTGCAGCTGAAGCCGTCGCGGCATGTTTCGCCGGCTTTGTCATCTGTGCATGTGTCTGAGGCGCCGCAATAGGTCGCGCTCGTCTTCGGGTCTATGCAGCTGCCGTTGCAGTCCAGAAGGCTGCCGCAGTCTTTGCTGCATGTGCCGTCATTGCATTTTTCGCCATCGTCGCATGCATGACCGCACGTGCCGCAGTTGGCTTTGTCCGACTTGAGGTCTGCGCATGTGCTGCCGTCACAGAGCGTTTCATTTTCGCGGCATAAGACTTTGCATCTGCCATTCTGGCAGATTTCGCTTTTCTGGGCGTTGCAGGCGTGTCCGCATGCGCCGCAGTTATTGTGATCTTTGTCGAGATCGACGCACGTGTCATTGCATGGATCTTTGCCTGCATCGCAAGCGAGCTTGCACACCTTGTTCTGGCATGTCTCGTGTTTTTGCGCGTCGCAGACATGGCCGCATTCGCCGCAGTTCTGTGAATCTGTCGCCAGATTTGTGCATGCATCGTCGCAGACTGTTTCGCCTGTGCTGCATGACACCGTGCATGATCCATTGCGGCAGGATTGGCCTTCGTCGCATGCATGACCGCACTCTCCGCAGTTTTTATCGTCTGCCTTGAGGTCGGCGCATCCGTTTTCGCAAATGGCCTGGCCAGTGTCACACACAAAGCGGCATTCGCCGTTGTAGCAAGTCTTTGCGCCGCAGGCGTTGCCGCATTCGCCGCAATTGTTGATGTCCGTTTTGAGGTCGAAACAGCCGCCTTTGCAGAGCGCTTCGCCATCAGGGCAGGCGATGTCTTTGCATTCGCCGTTCTGGCAGTATTGCGTTTCATCGCATGCCGGATCGCAGACTTTGGGGGATGGATCGTGTTCGGGATCTTTGCAAGTGCCATTCTGGCAAGACTGGCCGTCTTTGCATGCGGGATCGCAAACATTCGGATCGGGCGCATTGGGAACGCAGGTGTTATTCTGGCAAGACTGGCCGTCTTTGCATGCGGGATCGCAAACATTCGGATCAGGCGCATCTTTGGGGACGCAGGTGTTGTTCTGGCAGATCTGGTCATCTGTGCATTGCGTGTTGCCGCAGACTTTTGAAATGCTCGAGGGCTTTTCATCGGCACAGCCGACAGCGAGCACGGCTGCAAGCGCGGAAAGGGCAAGTCGAAGGGCTGGTTTCATGAATCCTCCAAAAGATCACACGCATCCCGAAAATAATGACGCATGTGTATTTGGAGAATGCGTGCAAAATGATGACGAAACGATATTTAAGCACCCAAAATCTTTACGGTTTTTATGCCTATAAAGATATTTTACATTAAAAAAAAAATTCATTCCGTCAATACTTTTTTTGTTTGTGAAATTAAGGCAGGGGGGGAGGTGGATGTAGGCAATCGTGAGTGGGCGAGAGGGTTTGCGCCATGGTGGCGGTGTACTGCGTGTGAACAGGGGACTTGGCGTACGTCTATCGCGCTCTGTTTCCGTGTTTCATAGAGGGCTTGACTTGGTCTGCGGCGTAAGCTGGGGATAAAAAAAGCCGGGCGTATCCGTTTAGGATAGCCCGGCTCCTGCGTGGCGTATCGCAAAGCGATAGCCGCGCTCACTCAGAAGTTTTGGGGGATTCTTCCGTATCAGATGCATCATCAGGGGGTTCAGATGAATTCCCCTTGTCCTGCGCTGACGCTTCGGGGGGATCTGGAAGCACTGCGGCTTGCGCCGTGGAGATCACAGCTGTGTTTGAAAGAGAATCGCGCACCCAATCAGGATATTCACTGTATTGAACGGTATAATTATCATGTTTATTTGCAAATTGCGTGCAATAGAGATGATCAGCTTCCCATTCGGCCTGATAGAGGACGCGCTCTTGTTCGACGGTTTCTGCGGTTTTGTCCCAGGGGTTGTCTTCGAGCTGTCTTTTAAATTTTGCAATATCTTCGCTTCGCTGGCTGATGCGCGAGTATAGGCTCGGATTTTTTTGAACTGTTTGGCGTTTGATGATTTCGCGCTTCCAGGGATCGATTTTTTCCATGTCATGATAAGATTCAATATCACCAGGGAGATCCTTGTTTGCAATTCTTTGCAAGATATATGTCTGAGCGATTGATGTGAGTATGGCGCAGAGCGGTACGCCGATGATCATGCCCATGAAGCCAAAGAAACCACCGCCAATGAGAATGGCCACGAGGACCATGAAGCTCGAAACGCCGACGGAATTGCCCAAAATTTTGGGACCGAGAAGGTTGCCGTCAAATTGCTGAAGCACGAGGATAAATATAATAAAATATAATGCCTGTATCGGGGCGACGCACCATATCAGAATAGCTGACGGGATGGCGCCGATGAAGGGGCCAAAAAAAGGAATGATATTTGTGACACCGACGACGACGGATATGAGAAGGGCGTATGGAAGCCCCATGATTTTGGCACCGATGTAACAGATGATACCGATGATTGCAGAATCAATGATTTTCCCGATCAGAAAACCGCCAAATTTTTCATCCACAAAGCGGAGATTTTTTAAAATCTGGTTAGAAGTCGCAACATTGAACAGTGCATAGATTATCCTTCTGGAACGTGCAAGGATGGAATCCTGTGATACCATGACATATACGGAGACGATCAGGCCCAGAAGTATATTTTTAAAGAAGACCAGAATATCTACGATGCTGTTTGTGATCTTTGAAATCAGGCCGTTAAAGCGAGGGGAAAATTGACCTGAAATCCAGTCTTGAGCCGTTGTGAGAAGACTTGAAAATATATCTTTTGTAGATTCATTGAGCGCATATTTTTGTACGAGTGAATTGTACCAATTTTGTATATTGGTCATGTATGTCGGCACGTTTGCAATGATGCTCTGAATGCTGGCTATAAGCTCTGGCAGGAGCAGGGCGAATAGTGCATATACGACAAGCATCATGAGCAAAACCGCGCTCAGTGCGCTTGAAAGCCTGATGACTGAGAGGGCTTTGTTACCAGGTGTTTTCCTGGCCTTTGCATAAATCTTGAGAATGAGGTTCTCAATGACATGCATGGGCGGATTGAGGATATAGGCGATGACAAAACCGTACAGGATGGGGCGCAGTATCGCGAAGAATTTAGCGATGCCTGCGGCGGCAATCTCTGATCTGAACAGAAGAAAATACAGAAGCAGCGCTGCGGCAAGGACCGCAAAAGCCATGAGCCCGATGTGTCTGATCTTTTCTGGTGAAAATTTTTTGGCCATACAATCAGCAAGTTTGGTGAAAAGGTAAAACGAAAACGGCCGCGCTTGCACGCGACCGTTTGACAAAGCCGCTCGCGCGACCTTGTCCGCATATCACAGCGCAGGGGGGATGTCTTTTTATTTTGTGCGCTTAAAAGCCTCCCCTTTATAGACTCGGACCGGATTGCCTCGGATCAAGCGAGTATGCTCTCTCCAGGCATCGCTTTTTTGCTGCTGTTGAGCTTCTGCCTGTCGTTGTGAAAAGATTGCCTGAAGTTTTTCCATGGCAATGCGGCGATTTTGAAGCTGGCTTCGCTCTTCGGTGGCGGTGACTGTGATTCCCGTAGGGATATGTATGAGCCGCACGCCTGTTTCGACTTTGTTTACGTTTTGTCCGCCCTTTCCGCCGCAGTGAAATTTCTCCATTCTGATGTCACCTTCGGTACAGAACACCTCAGCAGGCGGGATGATGCTGACATCGATAAACCAGTTTTTCCGTCCGTGATGCGGACGGAATGGGCTTTGACAGATCCATTCGATTGTACCTTCAAGCGAAGATAGGTCGCTTTGTGTCGAAAACAGAATAGACTTATGGCAGTTCGGGCGATAAGATTCCCGGGCATCGCAAAGGATGATATCGGGATATTCTTTGACAAGAGATTCAAAAAGGAGCGTGACCGCCCGGGCGCATTCGAGTGGCCCGAGACCGGCGCTGATTTGTATGAGCATGATTTCAGTCCTTTGAGCTGTCTTTATAATTGTAGATGGGGCGCAGGATGTGATGGATTGTGACGGTATCGCTGATTGCTGTCTGTATATCTGAAAGGTTGCGATAGCAGAACGGAGATTCATCGAGCGTGCTACGCCCTATACAGCTCGAATAGATGCCTGACATTGCTTTTTTATATGCGGAGACGCTGAAGTTTTTATAGGCATCCTCGCGTTTGTAAAGACGTCCAGAACCGTGCGGTGCGGACTGATTCCAGTCGGGGTTGCCTTTGCCAGATCCCAGTATCACGCCATCTTTCATGTGTATTGGTATGATGACGCATTCGCCTGCCTGAGCAGAGATGGCGCCTTTTCTGAGAATAGGCGGGGAGCAGCGGCAGTCGATAAAATTATGGATACAGGAACAGATATCATCCGCGAGCTTCCATTTCATTTTTTTCAGGATAATTTTTAGGATTGTCTCTCGGTTGAGCTGTGCAAAGTTTTGAACAATTGACACATCATGGATGTACTGTTGCTTGAGTTCAGTTTCTAGCCAGGTCATTTCATAAGGCACGGCGACACCATTGTCCTGCAGGGCTTTCTGACCTTCTCGCAGATAGATTTCTGCGGTCTCTTTGCCGAGATGTCGGCTTCCGGAGTGGATGATGATATAGATATCATCATTTTCATCGCGATCGAGTTCAATAAAATGATTGCCGCCGCCGAGAGTTCCCAGGCTGCACAGGGCTTTTTCCTGGCGTATGTGATGCACGCAGCAGAGAGCATTCAGGTCAAACTCTGCTTTAGGCTGTGTGTGGATATGCGCGCCAGTGGGAATGCATTCGCGAATGACTGCATCGAGTTTGGGAAACTCAAGTTTTGGCTTGCTAAGTTTAGCGAGTGTCATGCCGCATCCGATATCGACACCGACAAGACTTGGAAGAATCCGGTCTTTCACGGTCATGGTCAGACCGATAGGGCCGACTTTGCCTGGGTGAACATCGGGCATCACGCGAATTTGCGCGCCTTCTGATGCTTTGTTGTCGCATATTAATTTGATCTGAGCCTGCGCATACTGATCTATTGCAGTTTCAGAATCATCTACTGTGTAAACTACGGCATCACAATATGTGCCGTGAATAATCTGTGTTTTCATAATTCTCTGTCGTTGTGGTTTTGAACAATCGTCAGAGAAGCGGGCAAGATATTATATGTGTGATTTCGCCTCGCAGTTCTGACGGGTAATCGTGATATGGATGAGTGAATTTAATCTGATCATTTTTTCCTCCTTAGTAATCATAGTTAATAAAAAAAAGCCGCATCGTCTTGAGGCACAAAACGCGAGCAAATTTCTAGCAACTTAATGCTCGGTGTTCAAGAGGGCGAGGGTATAATTTGAAAAAAAACAGTTACTATTCAGCCGAATGCTATTCTGAAGCATGAGGGGCATTGCGTGACAGGCAGTAGGCAGAAGTTGGTAGGCAACAGTAAGTTTTCGCGAGGTTTTTGTGCTGAAGAAATTATGAGATGGGCTTTCCCAAAGATGGAATTGTCGAAGATTTGGAGGCCGGCTGAATAGTTACAAAAACCAGAACTTCGCATGAGGTATGGCGAGAAATTGAGCGGGCATCACGCCAGATGCGTAATTGGGGGATTGATGTCATTGAGAGAAATGGGGCACGAAGTAACAGGCAGTTCAAAAAGCGAATTTCGGTGCTTTACTAGGCGAGGACACTTCTTGTGGGGAAAGAAGCGCTGCGCCTGCAATTCTATTGAATATATGGCTGAGATCTGCGCAGCGGTGCGGAATAGGACATCGGCCAGTCATCTATCCAGGTGATGCGGTCGACGAGCATGACGCGCCCTGGCGGATAGGCGTTGACTTTGCCGCTGATCCAGGAATGATACACATGAACCCATTCTCCGGATCTGGTCTGAATGACTGAGCCATGACCAGGACCTTGAAAATAACCTTGTGTCTGGATGATCGGTTCGCCGTGTTTTGTATATGGGCCTGTGACTTTTGTCGCTCTTGCGACGCCAAGGGCGTAGGCGGGACTTGCATAGCCGTTGCCGCTGTAGAATAAATAATAATACTTGTCTTTCTTGATGAGCCACGGGCCTTCAACGAGGGCGCCCTCCCAGCTCAATGTATTTGTCAAGATCTCTGTGGGAGGGCCGATGAGCTCAGTGCCTGCTTCATTGAGCTGCTGAATGAATACAGGTGTCTTCTGACCAACAGCATTGCCGTCATCTTTCCAGAGGACATAATGTTTGCCATCCGTATCTCTGAAATAGCTCGCATCGATGATGCCCATGTTGGCTTTGGAAACGAGCGGTCTGCCGATATCTTTATATGGACCTTGTGGATTGTCTGCGATACCGACACCTACGCAAAAGTTGCCAGTATCTTTATGTTTTGCACTAAAATATATATGGTATTTAGATCCGACTTTATGAATTTCTGGAGCCCAGAAATGGCTTATGGCCCATGAAGGGACACTGCCGTTCGGGAATGCATAATCAAGCGTTTTCCAATTGACGAGATTTTCTGATGCGTGAACCCTATATGCACCAGATGTATTCCCGCTTGTATGAACGATATAATAAGTACCATTATCGAGCAGCGCACCGGGATCTGGTGCATCCGCGCCAATGACTGGATTGGTGAACATCGGGCCGCATTGCGTATATCTCACTGAAACGCCGCATTGACCATTGAAATATGGTGCCCAGCCGTTCGAAAGCACGGCGTGATCTGAATAGCAGACACCATTCCATGTAATCACGCCTTCGACTTCATCGTAATATTTGTTTTCATGTCCGGGGCCTGGTTTCCAGTTATTAGAATAGGTTACGCGCGTCCGGCAAATATTGTCTATATCTGGGCAGTCGCCTGAATAATCAAGGGAAATGATGCATCGATCATTGCCTTCAAAATATGGTTTCCAGCCATTAGACAATATGGCATAGGAATTCGATCCGTCATTGATGCATGTGCCATCCCAGGTCACTTTTCCGTCTGTGTTGTCAACATTACTGGGATGATTCTCCCCATGAATCCATTCTGAGCCATATTCTATGCGGGTTTTGCAGGGCGCAAGGCACATGGATGTATCTAGTGTGCAATCAGCTTTGCAGGATAATTGCTTGCCTGCTGGCAGCCCTGTTCCAGCTGGACAGTTGGCATGGCTTGCGAATAAAGTCCCGTCGCAGACTTCGCCATCATCGAGCAGTCCATTGCCACAAGGTGGTACTTCTGGATTGTCCGGATGTGTTGGTTCGGATGGTTCAGTTGGTTCAGTTGGTTCTGCAGGTTCAGTTGGTTCCGTAGGTTCAGTTGGTTCCGCAGGTTCAGTTGGTTCCGTAGGTTCAGTTGGTTCAGTTGGTTCAGTTGGCTCTGCTGGGGTCACTGGAGAGGCGGTTGAAGGGGATAGACATTCTGAAGTATCCAGCGAGCAAGTATCTGAGCATTTGAAGTGCGCTTGTTCAGGTAAAATCAGTCCGGGCGGGCATGTGGCATCTTCGGCTATCAGATGACCATCACAAATTTCTCCTGGGTCGAGCATACGATTGCCACATGTCGGCTGCGTATCCTCTGAGGGAATATAGAGCGCTTTGGGGTCATCGGAGCAGGCTGAGATGACAAGTGCCGCTGTGAGGATGATCAAGGTTTTATGATTTATAGATATAAGTTTTGGCGTCTTGATCTGTGTCATAATTCCCTCACGAAAATGAGGTTACCTCCAACTCTAAGTATAGCAAAACCTGGCAAGCGGGTTCAAGGATTTACAGGGCACCACCTTCGCGACTGCGTGAAGGACATAAAAAAATCCCCCGAAGCGAAATCGCTCCGGGGGATCAGTTCATTCAGGCGTTGGCAGCCAGGCTGCCTTTGCGAGAATTAGTTGCACGCAGTACCTTTGCCGAGGTCGACAGTCTTGCCGACATCTTCTTTGTACTTGTTGACGGCTTTGCAATAGTTATCATTGCTCAGAGCAGCTGTGCTGCCGAGCATATTGCTGACCTTAGAAACTTTAGCGAAATTGAAGTGGGAGACATCCTGGTTGAACTTGGAGTTCGCATAGAACATCTGCTCCATGTTCGTGACATTCTTGGTGTCGAATGTCGTCAGCGGGTGGTTAAACGGACAGCTGCGGAACATGTATCCCATATTGGTTGCGCTTGATGTATTGAAATCAACCGGCTGAGCATATGAAGATGCGTAGAACATATAGTCAAAACGTGTGACCTTTGACGTATCCGAGAATTTCAGCGGCTGATTGAAAGATGAGCTATAGAACATATAGGCAAGGTTGGTAACTTTGCTCGTGTTGAATTCCAATGGTTTGCCGCCATTCTGGAAGCCATTGTTATAGATGAACATCTGATACATATTTGTAACATTGGATGTATCAAACTTCAGTTCCTGATTGAACTTGTCTGCATCGTAGAACATATACTGCATGTTCGTGACTTTGCTCGTGTTAAAGTTCAGAGGTTGACCACCGTTATTGAAGTTTGTTGCGCTAGAGAACATGGACTGCATATTCGTAACGTTCGAGGTATCGAAGTCGAGCGGCTGGTTAAAGGATGTGCAGCCTTGGAACATATACTGCATGTTCGTGACTTTGCTTGTGTTGAACTTGATCGGCTTCTTGAGCATCTTGTTGTTAGAGAACATATACTGCATGTTCGTAACATTGGAGGTGTCAAGGTTGACATCGTTATTGAAGCCGGTTGCACCGCTGAACATATAGCTCATATCAGTGACGTTCTTCGAAGCGAAGTTGACAGGCTGATCAAATGCTTCTGCACCTTGGAACATGTAGGCCATTGTTGTGACGTTCTTGGTATCGAAGTTGACCTTCTGATCGAACGACGAAGCGCCGCTGAACATATAAGCCATATTCTTAACATTGCCCGTGTCGAAGTTGACGGGCTGGTCAAACGATGAGGCACCGCTGAACATATAGGTCATCGATTCGACGTTCTTGGTGTCGAATGTGAGTTCGGAGTCAAAGGATGTCGCATTGCGGAACATGTGCGCCATGCTCGTGACATACTCAGTATTCCAGCTCAGCTTCTGGTTGAAAGAGGAAGCATCCATGAACATATCAGCCATGTTCAGCACGTTTTCGGTGTTGAAGTCGAGCGGCTGGTTGAACGCCTTGGCTGCGCGGAACATATCCTGCATGTAGATGACGCGCGATGTGTCGAATTTGACAGGCTGGTTGAACTTGGCGGCGTTGTAGAACATGCCAGACATATTGTTGACCTTGCCTGTGTTGAAATCGACAGCCTGGTTGAATTCCTTGGCACCACAGAACATATGATCCATATTGGTGACTTTTTTGGTATCAAACTTGACCGGCTGATTGAATGCCTGAGCATCATTGAACATATAGGCCATGCTCGTGCATTTAGATGTGTTGAAATCAATCGGCTGATTGAACACCCTGGCTGAACTGAATAAATAGCTCAAATTTGTTGCAGCACTTGTATCAAGCTCAACTTTTGAATCAAGCTTGTAGGTATTTTGGAACATTTGCTGGAAGTTCGTAGCTTTAGGGGATTCAAATTTAATCGGTTGATTAAATTCTACCGCACTATAGAACATCAGGTAGAATGTTGTGACCTTTTTGGTATCAAACTTGACTGGCTGATTGAATACAGAAGCCTCTCTGAACATTTCCTGCATATTTGTTACATTCGAGGTGTTGAAATCAACCGGATGGTTGAACTTCTTCGCTCTCATGAACATTTCATACATGCTTGTCGCTTTAGACGTATCGAATTTGACATCCTGATCGAATTCAACAGCATTGTAGAACATGCCACCGAAATTCGTCACATTAGACGTGTCGAGTTTGATCGGCTGGTTGTACTTCGAGGAGTGGAACATGAAGTAGAGGCTCGTGACATTGCTCGTGTCGAGGACGACGGAGCCATCGAGCGCGCCACTCTGATAGAACCAGTGCTGGAGGTTCTGGGTCGCGAGGAGCGGCACTTCATTTGAGGGAACATGCGTCAAGTTAGGTGACTGTGAGAAGGCATACGTGCTGAACTTGATTGCGCCGTAGGAGTTGATGCTCTTGAGGGAGCGGGTCGCCCATGTGTTGGCAACATCAGATGAACTGGCACCCCAGGTGTAATCGCCTTTGATGCGGATCGTGTATTCGCCAGCTTTGGCATATTTGTGGGTCTGACCGCCGGCGGTCAGTTCGGGCGCGGCATCGATATCGTCAGAATTCTCATCGCCCCAGAGGACTTTGTATTTGAACGAGCTGCCGACAGAGGGGAGCGTGACGGTCTGGCCGTCGTCTGAGGTTTCGATGACAGCTTCAAAGACGCTCGGCGCGCAACGGCCGTCAGCGCGGCAGACTTCGCCATCGCCGATGCAGTCGCTGTCCTGGACGCATTTCTTGGAGCACACAAAGCCGCGCGCGGCATCGCAGAAGCCGTTTTCGCCGCAGTCTTCGTGTTTGAGGCAGGCTTTGCAATCGCCGCATTCGCCGCCGCAGTCGACTGCGAGCTCGTCTTTGTCCTGAATGCCGTTTTCGCAGACGTTCGCCTGACGGCAGTCTTTCGAGTCAGCGTTGCAAATCATGCCGGATTCGCATGTCTCTTTGATTTCTTCGAATTCACCGGCAACGCAGTTGATGACACTCTTGGTGTCGGGGCTGCAGAGCAGGCCGGTTTCGGCGCAGCGTTTCTTGCATTCGCCGTTGTCGCATTCCATACCTTCGGCGCAGACTTTTGCCTGAGGCGCCATGCCTTCGACGCAAATCAGCATGCTCGCCTGATCGACGCAGGAGTTTTTGGTCTCTTTGCAAGCTTCGACGCAGGTGTTTGTGGAGGGATCGCACGAGCTGCCATTGGCGCAGGCTTCGAACTTCGGCAATTTGCCGACTTCGCAAGTCTGAATGAGGCCTTCTGCCGAGCAGGAAACGCCGTCATTCGTGCAGAGCTCGACGCATTTGCCGGCGAACAGCGAGCCTTCGGTACTGTCGCAGACAAAGCCAGACGGACAAGCATCTTCGACAGGGGCGCTGCCGGCTTCGCAGACGACGCTGACAGAGTCGGATTTGCACTTGATGTAATCTTCAGCGCAACCCTCGACGCACGAGCCTTCCGAGCACATCAGGCCATCGGCGCAGGTTTCAACGCGAGGAGCTTGTCCGGCGACGCAGATGCGGCGGGCATTTTCGCCTTCGAGGCATTCGATGGAATCTTCGGCGCAGGCTTCGACGCATTCGCCGTTCGAGCAGGCAAAGCCCTCGTCGCAAGCTTTTTTGACAGGTTCTTTGTCGACTTCGCAGATGAGCTGATCGACGCCGGCGCAGGTGACGCTGTCTTCTGTGCAGATCATGGTGCAGTGACCTTCGGCGCAGATTGCGCCGTCGTTGCATTCGGTGATGCTGGGGACGCTGCCGACTTCGCAGTGGATTGCGCGGTTGCCTTCGCCGCAGACATCGTAGTCTTCGGTGCACTTGGGCACTTCGCATTCCTTGTCGTCGCAGTATTCGTCAGAAACGCCGTCGCGCTTGCACGCAGAGTCGACCCACTGGCCGCCCTGGCAGACCTGAGCGGTGTCGCGGTTCGCGCACTGCTTCGCGCCTTCTTCGCATTCGCTCTGGGCTTTGCATTCGCCAGAGGCATCGTCGCAAGCTGTACCGGTGGCGCAGGGGGAATTTTCCCAGTAGCCGTCTTCATCGCAGATGAGGGCGACGTTGCTGGAGGAGCATTTCTTTTCGCCGGCGGTGCATTCTGCGGCATCTTTTTCACAGACGCCTTCTTTGCAGGTCTCGTGGTCGCCGCATTCGCTCACTTCCCAAGTGCCGTTTTTGCAGACCTGAGCTTCGCTCGAGCTCTTGCAGGCCTTGTCGCCGTCCGTGCAGTCGGAGGTGACATCGTTTTCGGCGCAGTGGTCTGATTTGCAGCTGTAGCCGTCGGCACATGCGGTCGCATCGCCCCAGGCACCGTCTTTACAGACCTGTTCGTGGCCCTCATCCGCGCACTTCTTCTGGCCGTCGGTGCAGGCACCCGTAGGCTTGTCCTTACAGGTCTTGCTCTCTTCGTCGCAGATCTGGTCTGCGGTGCAGGTCTGTTCGCCGCATTTCACACCACTCTGGACGGGATCGCATTGGCCTGTGCTGGGATTGCACTTGGTGCCTGCATCACAGGTGATGGTCGAGCAATCTACAGGTGAAGGGGCGGGATCGTCGCCGCCGCAACCAAATGCAGCTCCGGCGAGTGCAATGCAGATGGATGCAAACGCGGCATTGCCCAAGCGGTTTGAAACAACTTGTTTCTTCATAAAAATACTCCTTAAACAAAAAGGAATGATAAAACTCACGCCTTACGGCATGAGATAAGCTGTGAATTTCGAAGACTGCCTCGAAAGTCCAAGACTACTTTATAGCAAATGCTTTTGTGGATTTCCAGATGTGGCGAATATTTCCGTACAAACTTTCGTTTTATCGCACCACAATTGGAGCTACGCGTGAAAATTCCGTGCCGCGTATCGCCTTAAGGCGATAGCGGCACGGCCCGGCGTATGCCGCAGGCATAGCCGGGCGCCAGCGCGACACCGCATCAATAACGGATGAACGGGTTGAGCCAACCGAGGATTTTGCGCCATCCCGCAGTTTTGCCGGAGGCTTCACGGCGCGATTCCAGATAGAGCTTGCGTGCGGTTTCTGCGTCCGATTCGCTGAGCTTTGCGCCGAATTTCGAGGCCGAAGCGAGCTCGACAAGGCGAGCGGTCGCGCTTTCCGTGCCTGCCATTTCGAGCGCAAAGGCATCGAGCGTCATATAGGGACGCCAGGGGTGGCCGTACATTGCCCAGAAAAAGCTGGAGCCTCGCATCGCAAGCCAGATCTGATCGGGGCGGTGGCACTGACGCGCGCGGATAAGGATGACGAATTTGCGCACATAAAGTGCAAGAAATGCCGCGATCAGCAGGCCGAGCAGTGACAGCCATACCGTGCGCCAGGGTATTTCAATGGATGTGTCGCGCGCCTCGGCGCTCCTGCCGCCGCTCTTGTCGTTGCGTGCGAGTTCGCCAAACAGCGACTCGAGGCTCTCGTCGATGAAGGGGTGCGGCGGTTCGTCGCCATTTTCGGGGAAGATGTCGAGCGTGATCCAGCCGACGCCGTCCACATAGATTTCCGGCCAGGCGTGCGCCATGTCGCCGAGAATCAGGACTGCCGAATTCGTGCCGGTCAGCTTGTCGTCCACGGCATAGCCGATGGCCACGCGCGCCGCGATGCCTTGGGAACGCATCAGGTAGACCGCCGAATGCGCGAAGTGGACGCAGTAGCCGCGCAGGGATCCGAACAGGAACGACGCCACCGGGTCTTTGTCGTCCAGATGGCGGTTCTTGAGCGTGTAATAGCCCTCTTTTTCAAGCCAGGACTTGATGTAGAGCGCCTTGACGACATCATCGCCGACAAAACGCGGGTCGATGTTTCGGACGATGATGTCTGAGAGCGCGCGGTATCGCGGGTCATCGGGAATCTTGAGGTAGTGGTCGACTTTTTCCTGCGACCAGTCCGATGGAATGGAATGTCTGCCGATCATGCGGATCGGATCGAGCGTGAGACCGACGCTGTCGACGCCGTATGCCGAGACGAACAGCTTTGGATCCGGATTCTGGATCGGGAAGACGCGCTGGCCCATTGCGAGCTGAGGCGGCTGGCTGTGCGGCTTGAGCAGGAACATCGAGGTCGCGATTTTCGTGTGCATTTCCGGGTCCTGGAGAGGCATCGCGAGGAGTTCGGTCGAGGTCGGAAGCGAAGATATCACGTCGTCGTCCATGGTCGAGGCGACGAGGTGGTTGCCGTCAAACTCGCTGAGCACTGTCTGGCGGAAGTGGAACACGCCGTCGCCCGGGTCGTACTCGTCGTAGAATACCGCCAGCGCGACCGGGGTTGGTTTGTTGTTGCTCTTGGGGCCGAGGTCGCTGTTCGAATTGCTGTTGCCATTGCCGCCCGAACCGCTGCCTTTGCTGTCCTTGTCGTTGTTGCTCGACTTGCCGCCTTTGTTGTCCTTGTCGTCATTGCCAGATCCGCCGCCGTTCTGATCATTTTCCTGATCATCATTGCCGGATCCGTCGCCGTTCTGGTCGTCTTTGTCGTCGTCTTTGTCTGAGTTGTTGTCGCCCTCATCATTTTTGTCTGAGTTGTTGTCGTCATTCAGGGCAGACATGATGCCGAGCGGATCCGTTTCGTGGAGCGGCAGACGGACGTTGTTGAGAAGGTAGGCAGCCAGGAGCGCGATGACTGAGAGCGCGATAATCGCGTATATGGCCTGTTTGGCGCGTGTCCGGCTGAACAGCATCGGCAGCGCCAGAACGCCCACAGCGATTCCGAGCCAGCGGCAGACATCGATTGGGTCATAGCCTGCACCATATAGGTAATCTGCAAATTCCCGGGGATTTTGCAGATTGAAGTCGCGATGCGGGAACAGAAGATAGACGAGCGTCCCGATGACCAGAAACGCCTCGACGAACTGAATGGTGCGATATCGGAGCGACAGCGAGCGCGTAAAAAAGACCAGCCCGAACACGATGCCCACGTAGTACCAGAAACGGGAGTGTCGGATGGTCATCTCCATGTCATAAAATCCGCTGACATTGAGCATGAAATAGCTGCCGCTCAGGCCGATGCTGGTAAACAGGACTGCAAGGCATACGCACCAGACTGTGCGGATCTGGCGCTTTTCGCAGAAGCCGGCTGTGATGCAAGCGAGCATGACCGCGAGTGCGACGACCAGATGACCGATACCGTCGATGAGCGGCCAGGTGTAGCCGATGGCGCTTGCCGTGAGCAGGAGGCACTTGATTGCCTGGATCCAGAATGATTCTCGCATTGACGGTTTCATGCGGATTCTCCTGTGTACACTTTGCTGGCGCCTGTCGTCACGTCAACGATCTCTACCGTGCCGAAGCCGCTCAGCGTCTTGCAGAGCGCATGGTAATCGCTGATTTCAAGATCCGGTTTGGGCTGATTGAACAGTATCCTCTTAAGCGTGCCGCGCTCTTGTTTGGCTGAATTCATAAACTTGTCACTGACGGACGTGATGAATGTCGGCTCTATATGATACTGCTCGATGAAAATCTTGATCTGTTCGACCCATGGGCCGGGCTTGTTCGGCACAAGGATGAAGCAGTGTGCCATGGCAGACGGCTTGACGAGCGGCGCGATTTCGTTGAGCCCTTGCCCGCCCTCGCTGCGATGTGCCGCCGAATCGATGAGGTCGGACATGCCCTCGTGTTCGTCGCTGACGAGGCGTCTGGCGCCGTCTGCCGCAAAATACATGTCCTTGCTCTCTTCGCGGCCGAGCGAGGAAAGGAAGGAGCGGGCCAGTGTCGCGGAATTTTCGTCCTGATCTCCGGAGATGAAATAGACGAATACGTCCTGTTCTTCGACAATCGCGGGCTCAGGGGCGCGGACGACGAGCTTGCGGCTGCGCGCAAAGACTTTCCAGAGCACCAGCCGCAATGGGTCTCCCGCCTGATATCGCCGCATCTCCACAAGCTCTCCGCGCGGATCGCCCTCTGGATGCGAATATCCGTCGCCGGAAGCGCGGGTTTGCAGCGAGATGAGCTCGAACTGGCCCTTGGCTGGCTGTATCACAAGACTGACGGGCTGCGAGAGCGTGAACGAAATCTCGGTCATCCCGAATATATCACGGACCGTGACCTTGCGAGAGAGCTGTGAGAAGCGCCCTCTCCCGGTCGGGTGAAGCGTCTCTCCGGCCCATACGCCTTTACGCGCGTTGCGGCGCTCGAATGACGTGTTCAGAAGCTCGATCTCTGTTGATATGAACGGCATAAAAAAAGGATAGAATATGCGGTATGGAGAGGCAAGCCTTCCGCCCACTTCGTTCGCCTCTTCAAAGCTGATGCCCTTGTTTTTTTTGCGTGTCATGAAAAACACGAGGCTGGCGCCCGCTATGGTGAAGAGGAGGAAGATGCAGAAAGCGAACACCCACAGAAGCACTGCCGCAAACAGAATCTGGTTGGCGTGCGCGCTCACTTCCCAAAACCATACGTAATATATAAATGCCGCGATGAGGACGGACATCCATGTCATCGGGAACAGGCCGCGCGCGATGCGGAAGCCGCTCTGGACCGCTGCAACGGCCAGTTTGAGGCGCGGCACTGTATCTATTTTCTTTAACCAGTTCATACGTTTTTAGTCTTACAGGACAAATTCAGACTCGAAACTCATATAAATGGATTCGCTGCCGGGCATGCCCTCGATCTCAAGATGCACGCGAAGCCAGGATTGATTGAGGCATTCGATGATCATCTCAAGGGCTCTCCGCTGGGCATCCGTCCCATGGAGCATCTGTTCCATTTTGGCGCGGATGGGCGGAAGCATGCGGTAACGCCAGGTGCCTAGGACGAGCCGGTTGGCGTCGTGGACATCGCTGCTTTGAAGGATTTCCTCGCACATGGAGAGCAGCGGGCCGTATCCGATGATGTTGCGGTGGCCGCCGAGGGCGACCAGGATGTCGTTAATCTGGTGCCAAAGGTTGACGCTGTGCTCGACGTATTGTTCGAGGCGTGCGTATGCGGATTTGGTGCGGCTCGCAAGCATCAGGTCGCGAAGCTCGTCGGCCGATTTCGGCTGCATATACTCAACTGCGAACGTCTGGAACAGGTGGTCGTCCACTTTGCCTGCGAAGAGATTGGCTTCGATGGCCGTGCCGATGATATAGACATTGGCAGGAATGAAAAATACGCGGTTACTCTGGCTCAGGCGAATGGAGCGCGCGCCAGGGGCCTCAAGGTTCCAGGCACCGCTGTTGGCGCCGGGTTTCCACGGCACACGCGCAAAACTGTCGAACATGTGGGAAACTTCGCCAAACACGTCTTCAAGATGTGCTTCGTCGATATTGTCTATGATGAACACGAAATCCTTATCAGGATTGTAGGCCGCTGCACGGCAGAGCGCCAGGAACTGGCCTTCCTGGATGTCGTCGTTGGCAAACGGCTCAAAATAATATTTCGCGTCCGCGATGTGGTGAGCGATCACGCGAGGCGCGCAGTGATCAATCGTCGGCCGGACGCTCAGGCAGTCTGTCGTCACGCGGCGCTCGACCATATTCTCGTAACTCATGTTCGAATGGAACACGGTCACGCAGTGCATCCCGATCTCTCTCCCTGTCATCGCTCTCCAGGCACTCAGAAGCTGCTTGGAAAGATTGGCCTTGCCGATATTTGCCGCACCATAAAATACAAGGTTCTTGAAGCGTCTCAGGCGGTCGAAGCGCCGCATCATCATGATCTGTTCGCTCTGCTTGAGCTTTTCTGAGTTCTTCGGGTAAATTGCGTTGAGCGCCTCATCGAAGCGCGTCATCAGTGTGTCAAAGTCAATCAGCGCCTGCTTCGCCTGGATCTCGATATGCCCTTGCAGGATCTGCATGATATGGCTGGGTAGCTCATTCACGCGGACACTCCACAGATACAGGTTCCATGAATCGATTTCCATGTCGTCTCGGTGCGGGCTCTCGATCACGCGCAACAGCCAGGTCAGCGTGCGCAGCGGGAATGGCATCACGCCGACTTCGGCGCTCTCCACCAGAGGTGCGCATCTTTCAAGCCATTGTTGGCAGACGCTCTCACTCTTAATCACGTCGCGTGCTTTTTCCTTGAATGCCCTCAGGTGCTCGACGGCATCCTCATCCACATAGCAGTGAACGCCGTCCGGCACTAGCCAGCGGCACGAGATTCCGGTCTCTCTCCAGAAGATTCGGATCTCGCTCACATGCGCGCTCAGTGCAGCTGAAAGAATTTCGCGACAATTGTCCTTTTCGACCATGATAACGCTCCTCCATCTCAGGTTTTAGCCTACTCCTGACAACAGGAATTTTTCCTTTCTATCAATAATACAACTTTCGTGCAATGTGTGGCGTTCAAGTTTGTCTGCTGCCGGACTGTTTTGCGCCAGGGCGCTTCACACGTCCGGCGTGCGCCGCTATTGGCTTTGCCAATACGCGCCGCCATTTCTAGGCGCCGTTATCGGCATTGCCGATACGCGCCGCTGTTGCAAGCGCATGCTTCCGCTTCGACAAAACTCCGCCCAGGCGCCAGGCATCCCAGACGAAACTCCGCCCAGATGCCAGGCATCCCAAACGAAATTCCGTCCAAATGCTTGTTCACAGCCTTTCTTTAGGAAGGGGGTGTGGGGGAAACCCTTTCTTTGGGCACCAAAGAAAGGGTTTCCCCCACAAACTCTCTCTCCACACAAAATTATCTTGCGCGCATGGCGGAGATGAGGTGCATCGCGAGACGGTTGGTCTCTTTTTCGACGCCTTCATAATAGGGCATGGATAGGGCGACGAGGTAGCGTTCGCGCTTGTCTGGGGTGCTTACGACGGCAACTTCCAGGCGGTCGTCACCGATCACTTTGCCGCCCTTGTTATATATGGTTATACCGGGGCCCATGGCGGCCGTGATGCCGTCACCGATACAGGATGGCGCTTTGACCAGTGCTTCTCGAAGCATATTGATTTCAGCCGAAGGAAGCGCGAGCTGGCGCTTTTTGGGGAGCTCTTCGTGCAGGACAACGCGGAACATGACTTCCCCGAGTTCAGCGAGTGTCGTGCAATTGCTTTCTCTCGGGCATTCTGGACGCATTTTTCCCGAGCTGTGACGCTCTGGAATCGTGCCGTTCACATTGCCATCTGAAAACTGGATCTCTGGGGAGTCGCGCAGGCTGTCTTCTGGGCGGTGGCGGACATAGCGTCGCTGAAGGACCATTTTGGGAAAATGGAATACCTCGCGCAGGTAATGGTCATTGATCTCGTCAAACCCGGCGATTTCCATCAGGCGGTTGTAGGCTGTGTTGTTGCTTGGAATAATCGCATCTCGGCAGAGCTTTTCAACGGTGTCTTCGTAGTGACCTTCGAGGTCTGTAAAACTGACGACCGACTTGCTGCCAGCTTTGTATTCGCGCAGTTTGAGCAGGGCCATGACTGCAGCGGCGAGCTTGACTGTGGAGGCAGGCCAGTATTTTTCTTCGCCGTCCTTGGTCATGGAGTATTCAAAAGCTGTGCTCAGATAAGAATAGTACTGCATCGAGAGCTTGTCCCCGCGCGTCTGGAGCGGCGCGATCAGTGCGTACGTGTGTTTTGGGACTTCGTAGCCGATCAGCTTGAAGTATTCAGAGAGATATTTGCGGTTGGCGTGGCGCGAGGTTTGTTTGTACCATTTTCTGGAAGCCTCCGGGACGAACCAGTCAGCCTCTGTGTGCAGTGCTTTGATCGCTTCTGGATCTGCCTGTGCTGGCTGCAATATATCCGCCGCATGAGCTTCCGGGGGGGGCGGCTCATGTTTGTCTTCGGGCGTATCTGTGTTCAGAGATGTGTCTGTTCGGGGCTGTGTTTCGGGCGGATTTTGTGTAATTTCAGCGGGATCTGTGTTCAGGGCTATGTCTGCTTGGGGCGGTGTTTCTGGCGGATTTGCGGTATGCTCTGCTGCATTGTCATTCTGTATTGTGGCATTTTCTGGCATGTGAGCTTGCTGAGATTGTATATTTTCAGTTGTCTGTGCAGGGGAAATGCCTGTGTTCGCAGGGGCCGGGGAGCGTGCGGGCATTTCCGGTTCTGGTGCCTGTGTCGTTTGGAAAGCCTGTGCTGTGTCAGTCACCGCTTGGTCATTCGTCGGAGATTGCGCGGACTGTTCGCCTGCTGTTGCGGCACAGCCCAGGCAGAGCGCAAATAAACCCGGCATCCAAACCATCCTCATCTTCATACCTCCTGGCAAATGATCGTCTTGCTGTGCGTTTGCACAGAATGCTTATATTATAGAAGTTTGGCGGCTTGGCAAAAGATTGATATATATAAATAAATATATAAGAATAAAAAAAACGCGCCCTGAGGCGCGTTTGGAATTAAATCATGTATGAATTACCCGCCGTTATAGGACCAGTGAATTGTGTCACCATATCCGAACCAGTGGAAGTTATCGCCGATGGCATAATTTCGCAGGCATCTGTCAAGTTCTGCCGCGTTGGCTACCCAGTCGCCCTGATTGCCGCCTGTATAGACCACTTCGCTGCCACAGACGAACTGATCGGGCAAGTAGTCGATATACATATCTATCGCGAGTCCGTAGATATGATTGGAGAAAACGGCAGCAGGGTTATTGCCGAGCCCGAAGGCATCGCGCGCAGCTGCTGCGCCGCTCCAATCGCCGTCCACATCGACGCCGTGTTCTGCAAAGACACCTTCAACCTTGCTCTTATTAAGTTCGACGCAGAAGTTCATGATTGCTGCGCGGACATGGTGTCGGAATGTCACATTCACGCCGACGTCTCCGCCTGCGGCGCGGATGCCTTCCACGACTTTTCTGGCTGATTCTCTGAAATCGCCTTGAAGATCATCAATGGAAGCTGAGGTGATAAAGCCATGCTGATCGCACCAGGCCGGCGTATCGCTTCCAAGATAATGATAGAGCGCGTGGTTGAATTTTGGCTTGATGGTGGAGACCCTCATGGCCTGATTTCCGAACATGCCATCGATTTCGGGAAGCCCATAAAGCTTTTGCCATGCGGCGATTTTCTGTATATCTGCCGCGCAGAAGGAGCCGGTTTGCGGCGCGCCGATGGAGGACTGAATGAGCATGATTGTTTCGGGTGCGTAGTCGCGTGCGATATTCCAGTCGAGCGCGGTCTGAACTTCATCTGGGGAGAGGAGTGCAGCATCGGCGGGTTGGGTTTGTGTGGGCGCAGGGGCCGGAGCGGGCTGTTGTGCGGGAGCATCTGTCTGAGTCGGCGCGGGCGCGGGCGTTTCAGGCTGTGCGGCCTGCTGAACGGCAGGATCCTGTGCAATGGCTGCACTGACGGCCGGCATGCCTGAGCGAATGGCATCAAGCGTCATCGGGCCGCAAATGCCATCGACATCTGAGCTCGGAAATCCGCGCGAAGCCTGCCAGTTTGCGATAGCTTGCGAGGTGACAGGACCGACATCGCCGTCAACTTCGTATTCGGGCATGCCGATGCCGCGCTGAATCTCGACCCAGGTATCGGGCGTGTAGCCATACATGCGGTTGAATGTCACTGCTGTATCGATATCGATGTTTGTCGAGACCGGCTCTGCGGCATTGCTCTCGCTGGCCTGATTTGCCTGAGGGGCGGTATGATCCGACGGATAAATGCTTTCCGGCGTGTTCATCGAGGTCACGGCTGTATGCGATGCAATACCGCCGCTTTCAATGGCGGCCCTGTCCGCGCACAGCGCGGCTTTGATTTCTTCGTACGACACGCTGGCTGCGTTGTCGCCGACACCGTTATAATAGCTGGTCAGGCCATCGTAACTGCCGTATTCGCCTCTGGCTGTCGTTTCATTGGGGGATATGCCGACGGCGGCCCACTCCATCGCGATTTCGAGCGCGGCTTCTTCAATGTCGTCACTTTCGCCACTCAGGTACGCCATGACTGCCGGGCGCTTCTCGACAATCAAATAATTGGTGAAGCAGAGATCCTGGTTTTGTGGCGAAAATGGCGCTGATTCTGAAAGCCCGACGCAAGCCATGGCCGACATGCGAACGCTCGGAACCATCTGGTATTTACCGAGCGCGAACAGCGAGGCATTCACATTGCGGTCAGGGTCGCCATCCGTATAGCTGATTGTCATGTTCACATAGCCTTGTTCCGGGCTGAGTGCATCAAGTTCGCCAAAAGAATACTCGGTAATGAAGCGACCATTGATCTTGCCGAAATATGCGCTCAATGGATCATCATATTCCGGGACATAGTAGTTCATCGCTGTGTAGGGGTCGTTGCCGTCGGTCATCGATTCGCCCCTGGCGATCAGCTCGGAGGTGTTGCCATGCGCGAGATCGACGCCCTGCTGCTGCGGGGCGTTCTGCGTTTTTTGTGCATTCTGTACCTGAGGGTCTGGCTCGGCTGCTGTCTGTCCGCCGCCCTGGACGGGCGCGCTGTCCTGCGATAATTCTGCCTGTTTTTGTTTCTCTTCGGTATGTTCCATGGTCTGGTCTCCTTAAAAAATATAAAGCACTAAAGTGAATGTTTCATTTTGGAGACAGAATGTCAAACGAATATTTCAGCCGGCGTATGCCCTCCGGGCATAGGCGGCTGCCCGGCGCGTATGGCCGCAGGCCATAGCGCGGGGCAAAAAAGGTCATTCTTCGTAATCGTCGTAGTTGTCGTCGATTCGCAGGAGCATGCCCATGGAGCGCGCCTCATCTGCGGCTGCTTTGGCCAGATGCGTCATGCTGATGGGCGAATTCGTTGCGGAGGCGGTGATTGCGGCCTTGAGCACGGCGTTGCGGATATAGCCGCCGCTCATCTCGAACGTGTGCGCCAGCCAGCCCCAGCGGATATCGTCAGAGAGCGGCGCGTTTGGCGGGATCATGCGCTTCCATAGCTCGATTCGCGCGGGCACGTCGGGCATCGGGAAGTCGATGATGAAGCGCAGGCGCCGGCGGAAAGCATCGTCGATGCTCTTGGAGAGGTTCGTCGTGAGGATCGTGATGCCGTTATAGGATTCGAGCTTCTGCAGGAGAAAGTTGATCTCAAGATTGGCGTATCTGTCGTTGGAGGACTTGACCTCGGTGCGCTTGGCAAAGAGGGAGTCCGCCTCGTCGAACAATATGATCGCCTGTGCCTTGGCCGCCTCGTCGAAGATCTTGCCTAGGTTTTTCTCGGTTTCCCCGATATATTTGTCTACGATTCTTGAGAGGTCGACGCGGTAGAGGACTTTTCCGAGCTCGTTCGCGAGCGCGCATGCGAGCAGGGTCTTTCCGGTGCCCGGGGGGCCGGCGAAGAGCACGGAAAGTGCGTTGCCGTAGGGGGAGCGCTGCCGGAAGCCCCAGACATCGAGGACGTTGTGCAGGTTTTTGGCGTACTGCAGGATTTCGTTGACCTGCGCCTTTGCTTCGGCGGGGAGGACGACGCCGGATATCGGCACGTCGCTGACCGTGACTTCTGCCAGCGAGCCCATCTGGTGGCGGAAACTCTTGCGGATCTCGTTGAGGATGTGGTGCGACTGGAGCGCGGATGGATCCATGCCTGTCGTCTGGAGCGCGTCCACGGCATCGCGGACGACGGCGAAGATGCTGCCGATCGGGAGGCTGTAGTTGCGCGAGAACATCTCGGACATGTGCGCAGTTTCTTCGGCGCTTGCCCATGGGGAGAGCGCGCGCCGCCAGACTTTGACCGCCAGCTCGACCGTCGGCGGCTGTATATGGATACTCACCGGTTTGCCGAATGCGTCGCTGAGCGCGGCGTTGACCTTGTTCACGAGGATGACGACAGTGCCGGGGAAGTTTTCTGTGATGCGCGAAAGGATGACCTGCGAGTGCGTGATGTGCTGGAGAAGCTCGGAATTGTCCTCGAGCGCGTCGAAGCGGAGCATCAGCAGGCTGCTTTCGAACAGCGCCTCGCGCATGATGCTGGAAAGCCTCGCTTCGAACAGCGCGGGCATCTTGGGGTCGAACTCGCTGGTCATATCGACCTCGAAGACGCCAGAGAACTTGGCCTTGTGCGCGAAAGTGCACGTAGCGGTGCGCCGCCCGGAATGGACGGGGCCCGAGAGGCAGATGCGCGCGCCCGGCTGGCTGAGCGCGTATGCGAATTCTTCGCGTATGCTGTCCTCGAGGATCAGCGAGCGCATCGGAAGATGGTCGCGGTGAAGCGTCATGTTCGGGGGAAGCTCGCGGATCGGGTTTCGGCCGGTGAACGCGTCGATCACGGTCTGTTCGATCGAGAGCGGCGCATACATCAGCGGCGTGAAGTTGGGGAGCGTCGCGCTGCGCTCAGGGATGACCAGGCGCATCCGGCGGAGCGTGCCCTGTTCGGAAAATGCCCGATAAACGAGGTCAAATCCGCGCGGGCTGTCGCTCAGGAGCTGGCAGATGAATGAGACTGTCGGCTGGCGCACCGAGAAATCTGCCCATGCGACGGTCAGCATGCGGAGGAGATTTTCGACGGACATCGCGATCGCGAGCGTCGCCAGGATCGACATCTCCAGGTCGGTCAGCGCGAAGTTGCGCTTGATGTTCAGGATGGGGCAGTTTGCGTTGAGCTCGAGCAGGACGTGGAGCTGGGATTCGAGGAGGCGGATGCGCTCCTGTGCGACCTCGAGGGGCGGCACGTGGTTCGTCTCCAGCCATTTCGCGGCATAGCCGTCGGGCTCGACATGCCCCATATATGCCATGAACTCCTCGAAGCTCACGCAGCGGTCCGAATACGTGTGGTTGCTGCTGACGAGCTTTTCGGGAAATCTCCGCACATAATAGATGATCCGCCAGTAGAGCCTGTCGCACATCATGTTGAACAGCGCCGACTGCCGGGCTTCGGGGGAGAGGTTGAGAAATTCCTGTTTCCAGCTCTCAAAAATCTTGTCGAGCTCCTTGTCGCTCAGGGATGCTGGAGGCGTGCTGGGAATCTGGTCTTCTGGCATAACATCCTGTTTGTTGTGTTGGAGGGCTGATAAAAAAGGGAAGCGAGAGGCTTCCCTTTTTCAGATGGTGTGGCAGGGACAGTTATCTGCCGTTAATGGACCAATGGACATCGTCGCCGTAGCCATACCAGATGAAGTCGCTGGCAACGCCGGCAGTTCTGAGCGCGTTGTTCAGGGCATTCGCGTTGGAAACGTATCCGCCCTGGTTGCCGCCGGTGTTGACGGTCGTGCCGCCAACATTGATGGATGCTGGGAGATTGGTGATCTGCATATCGACGGCATGTCCGTAGATATGGTTCGAGGTGAGCCCGACAGGGTTGCTGCCTATGCCGAAGGCATCGCAAGCAGCCTGTCCGCCGGCCCAGTTGCCGTCCACCGAGATGCCGTGCTGGTTGAAGATATCCTGTACCTGCGCGGTCTTTTCAAGATATCTTGCATAGTACATGACAGCGGCGCGGGCCGGATGTCTGAGCGTGGATGTGATGGTGACCGCGCCGCCGGCGGCCTGTATGCCCCCGATGACGCTCTTGGCGGATTCTCTGAAGTTGCCCTCAAGCTGGTCGAGGCTCTGGCCATTGATGAAGCCGTGCTGTGTGCACCAGGTCGGCGTATCGCTGCCGAGTGTGTGGTAATTGGAGACATTATATGTCGGCGTGATGCCGGCCAGTCCGCATGAGGTGGGCCCGAATTTGCCGTCCACATCTTTGCCCGTCAGGCCTTGTGACAGCTGCCAGGCAGCGATTTTCTGCGCGTCTTCGGCAGTAAATGATGACCCGGAGGCGCCGCCGACTGTCGATTTGATGACGCTGATTGTATCTTCGGAGTAATTCCGGGCATTGTTCCATGCGACAGCATCCGCGACTTCCGCGTCTGAGAGCGTTCCGGAGGCTGTTTCTGCGGGGCCTTCGTTTGCGACGGCTGGCGTTTCTGCCGGCTGGTGTGATACGGCAGGCGTTTCCGCGGCGGACGGTTCGTCCGAAACGTTCTGGTTAGCGGCTGAGGGGTTTTCTATGGCGCTCTGTGCCGCGGGATCTGATGAGACGGCCGTGTTGACAGCCGGCATGCCGGCCCGGATGGCCTTGAGCGTGTTCGGGCCGCAGATGCCGTCGAGGTCATCGCCTGTGAAGCCGCGTGATGCCTGCCAGTCTGCGATGGCCTGCGCGGTGATCGGGCCGACATATCCGTCGACCTGGTCTTCGGGCATGCCGATGCCGCGCTGGATTTCGATCCATGTGATGCGCTTGTAGCCATAGCGTTTGTTGATGCGGACAGCGCGGTCGATATCGACGTTTGCGCCGCCCGAGCTTTCGCCAGCCGCGACATTGCCTTCGCTGACAGCGGGCGTGGGGGCATCGGCTGTGGCGTTGCCGCCTTGTGCTGTCGCATTCGGGCCGGGCAGGACGCTCTGTGGCGTGCCGACAGTCGGATCGATCGTATGCGTGGCAACGCCGCCGCTTTCGATCGCTGCCTTGTCGGCCTTGAGCGCCGCAATGATCTCCGAATACGTGATGCTCGCGGAATTGAGCCCGTCTCCGTTGTAGTAGCCGACTGTTCCGTCAGAGCGGATGCCGTTGTTGTTTGTCAGGCCCGGGGCGATGCCGACGGCCGCCCACTCCTGCGCGATTGCAAGCGCTGCGGCCTCGATAGAGCCGTTGCCCGTGAGGTACGCCATGACCTGCGGGCGCTTGCCGGCAATCAGGTAATTGGTGAAGCACAGATCCTGATTCTGCGCGGAAAATACCGAGTTGTCATTGAGACCCGCCGCGACTTTGGCGGCCTCGCGCGTGTCGGGCACCATCTGGTACTTGCCGGTCGCGAACAGGCGCGCGTTGTAAAGCGTTTTGGGCGCGTCGCCGTCCGTATAGCTGATGTTGAGCGTCGTCTTCTTGCTCAGCTCCGCGAGACGGCCGAACGTCAGGGATGAAATCGGGCTGCCGTCGATCAGGCCGAAATAGCAGTTTCCGAGCGTCCCGTCCGAGCGGTAGTAGTTCATCGCGTCATACTGGTTGTTCCCGCCTTTGGGCGAGGTCGATTCTCCGCGCGCGAGCAGTTCCGAGACATTGCCGTGCGCGAGGTCATGGCCCTGCGATTTCTGCTCGTTGGACGCCTGAGCGTCTGAGGCGGCCGCGGTCTCTTGGCCGTTCTGTGCCTGTTCCTGGGAAACATCCTCTGCCTTTTTCTGGGATTCCATTTCTTGCATTGGCATAACACACCTCCTTTCGTTAGAACACCTGCATGGCATTAAATAGATGTGGCCCGGGGATGTCAACAGCTATTTTGAAAATTGTTTCAGGTTTTCGGGTACATGTGAAACAATGTGGGATAATGTCCACCCTGGGGGCTCAAAACCGACATGCGCAGCCTCGCTTGCCTCTATCCGGGGATTGTGGAATTGGATTGTAGAATTAATGTTACTGCTCAGCCTCATAGGTGTTTTCTGAAGTATTGATAATTTTGCGTGCTGGCAGGGCTGTGATTGGCGTGATAAAGCTTCTGTCCTTGGTTTCAGGGGCAGGGCTTGACGCTGTTGTGTGACGCAGTTAGAGCCAGCAGTGGCTGAATAGGCCGCTCCCGGCTGAATGGTAACAAAAAGTCTTGAAATGATGTGTTTTTGTTTGTATGGGAAGCGCTTTTTCTGGTAAGATTCTCGCCTGCCATAATGGCAATGGTTTAAAACTAGTCGGAGAAAATATGAGCTTTTATGATTATTCCGTGAAGGATCCTCAGGGCAATGAAGTCCCGATGAAACAGTTTGAAGGCAAAGTCGTCATCGTCGTCAATACGGCGACAGGCTGCGGATTTACGCCGCATTACGAAGACCTCGAAAACATGTATGAAAAATACCATGACAAAGGTCTTGAAATCCTCGACATCCCGTGCAACCAGTTCGCAGGGCAGACGCCCGGCACCGATGAAGAAATCCACGAATTCTGCACGCTCAAATATCATACGCAGTTTCCGCAGATGAAGAAGTCAGATGTCAATGGCGACAACCAGCTTGAGTTATATAAATATCTCAAGAGCCAGAAGGGGTTTGAGGGGTTCGGACACGGGCCGAAAGCTCTGGCGATGGCAGCCATGCTCAAGCTCAGGGATTCACATTACAAAACGAACCCAGATATCAAATGGAATTTTACAAAATTTGTGATCGACAGAAAAGGGGATGTTGTAGCACGTTTTGAGCCGACTGCCAGCATGTCCGATCTCTCAGATCTCGTCTCCTCCTTGCTCTGACATTGGTGATGTTCGGCGCGGCTATGCTGCGCATACGCCTATCGGGCGCGGCTATGCTGCGCATACGCCGCGCGAGACGTTCCTCGGAACGTCTTTGAGCTGCCCTATGCGCCGTTGGCGCATACGCCCGTCGAAACCTCTGTGATGGTGTTCTCAAATGTGATGCGTGGTAAAATGTGATCCAATCTGATGCGAGGCAGTGAATGAGCAAGGATGTTCCAAAATCATCTCTGGGGGCTATGGTTCAGGCAATTGTGTCCATTTTAAGCGGCGTGGCGGTTCTGGCCATGGCTGCGTATGGCTGGGTTGCGCCCTGGATCGAACACAGGGATTGGGTGGCGGTCTCTGTTAGGTATGAGAATTATGATTGCCGTATGTCGACGTGTGTGGGGAGCAAGGGAAGCCGGTATTCATGTCAAGAATGTGATCGCAAATATAGATATGAATATAATGGCAGGAAAATATCAGGTGTGGAATATAATAAATCTCCTTCAAATGGGGAACCTGTCAAAGCATATATCAATCCGAAGAATCCTGGCAAGCCTTTCCGGTCTCCAAGCGTAGGTCTGTTTATTTTGGTAATCTTTTTAAGCATTTTTGCATTTGCATTTGCTGCTGTGTATATTGGTATTTATAAAAGTTATAAGGCTTTGGAAAAGGCGGGGCGAAAGGATCTCATACAAAAGATAGCGGATGGCGAAGATATCACAGATGCGGATATCAATAAGTATGGCCCCCCGAAACCGAAGTACGGCTCTTCGGCGAAAAATTCATAAGGTGTATGCGTATGAGCAGATATGACCTTCCGAAAACGTCTGGCGGCGCGATGTCGGATTTGGTTGTTTCCATAATTGTTATGGTACTCTGCATTGTGATTCCGTTATTATATTATATCGGATCTTGGGTAAAGCATTGGGATTGGGTGGAAGTCACTGCAACTGAAGACGTGGTGGATTGTAAAGGTTATTATTGCACAGGGCGAAAGAGCGACCACGAGATGTGCAGTAGATGTACTATTATTTATAAGTATGAATATAATGGGCCGCATACGTTCATGCGATTGCACACGAAGCAGTCGGAAACAGGCCAGATCACTGTGCGCATCAATCCAGATTATCCTGGTCCGCCATTTGAAGAGCCACATTTTTGGATAGTGCTGGCAGGTCTGGGCCTCGGGGGACTGATGCTGCCTTTAGTTTTTCTGTCCTGGAAACTGTATAATACGTTCAAACGCAAGGAAGAGGATGAAAGACAGATCGAGATGCAGAAAGTCAAAGAATTCAGAGGGGATATGAAGCGCGAATGAGAGCGCTGGAAAATTCAGAATGAGTGTTCGGGGGCTCAGGCATTGTTTGCCTGCTTTTGGCCTTGGGGTGCAATAGGAAGTTTCATGTGTCCCGGGAAATGCTTGCAGAGGGGGTAGCGGCGTATGCGCGCAACCGCAGGTGAGCACATA
>JAFUEE010000028.1 GCA_017464085.1 Pseudomonadota bacterium | reverse complement strand
CTTGACGGTATTGGCTTTGCGATCCCGCTTTGCAGGTCGAGGGCTTTGCTGTTGGCGCTTGACGGTATTGGCTTTGCGATCCCGCTTTGCAGGTCGAGCGCCTTGTTGTTGGCGCTTGATGAGAGCGGTTTGGGGATGCTGCCGAGTTTTGGTAACGGATTCGAGCTTTTGGGAAGTCCGCCGGAGAGCGGGGAGATGCCGGCGGGACGAGCGCCTGTCTGCGCGCTGCCTAGCGGCTTGACCGAGCCCGAACGGCCGCCGATCGGCGGCAGGTTGGAGACTGAGAACGGCTTGGAATGCGCATGTGAGGCGCTGGTCGAAGGCTTCTCCGCTGGCGGTATGATGTCCGTCAGGAGCGGCGCATGCGTGCGAGTTTCATCTTCATCCGTGAGGGCCTGGTCTTCCGGAAGCTCAGGCGGTTCGATCGAGGTGAGCGAGACTCCCGCGAGTTTTGCAAGCGCTTCGCGCTGTTGCGCAGCGAGTTGCGTGGCGCTGTTTTTCTGCAGCCGGTGTTTGAGTCCGGGAAGGTCCGGGGATGATTTGGGCTTGCTCAGGATGCTTGAAAGCCCCGGATGTTCGGCGCTGTCTTTGAAGAGCGGCGGGAGCGGGCCGTCCTGCGGCGGGAGCGGTGCCGGCATGGGGGGCGGTGGCGGGACTGGCTGTGTGAGCGCGCTCGCGAAAGGCTCGACCTCGAGGACAGGTTTCCAGTCCGTAAAGTTTTTGCACCACACGTAGCACTGCTTGATCTGGTCTGTCATCTTGTCAGAGAGCAGCTTCGACTTCAGATCGTCCTCCGTGAACGGGCCGATGCTTTCGCCATTGACCGAATAATACCATTTGGGGAGCTCGGCCTGGAGCTTGCGCGGCGTGTTCGGCACGTTGTTGCGCCATTTGTTGAGCGTGTTTGAAGGCGCCGGAGGCTCCGGGGCTGGGTCGGCTACGCGCTGGGTGATGACATGTCCGCATTTCTGACACGTGAAGCGGAGCGTGTTTTTTTCTATCTTCTCGTCAGGGACGACATATTTCGTCTGACATTGATCACATACGATGTGCATGAAACTCTCACTTGAATGGCGCACTTCAGTCGCCTGTTCATTCCCCCACGCTAGTTTTATACCACAATTGCACACATTCCTACAAACATCTTTATTGGCGAATGCCGGCAACTTTTGTGAGGGGGAGGCCTCCCCCTTCGCGTCTATTTCGCGGTCGCGAAATACGCCGCTACCCCCTCTTCGGTTGCCTTCAGCGAGTTCGCGGAAAAAGAAAGCTATAATGGCTCAAGAAATGAAGAAAGTGTGAAATATTCCGCGAGTTTTTTATGAAAAATATGTTTTTTATAGAGTTCCCGGGCGTCTTCACTGAGCGGAATGCAGTGAAATTTTTCCTGTGGCGTGAGCGCCTGGAGCGGGAGGCGTTCTTCGTCCGAGAGGAAGCGCGCGCAGTTTTCAAGGAGCGCATCCAGGCCTTTGTCCCAAGCGAGAATCGCCTGTGACTTATAGAGATAGAATGCTTCGATGCGCGCGCTGTATTCTGGATGGTCATGCTGAGCCTGGCTTTTATCCTCTAGGATAGACTTGTAGAACCGTCTGAGCTCGGCCTGCAGCAGCGGATTCTGCGTGTCTCGGCCTGCTTGCGCGATGCGCGAGAGCGCCGTTTCGTAGGGGTCGTCAACGGTCACCGGGCGGACATTTGGCTCGCGCAGCAGTGATTTCTGGTAATCAGCGATGATACGCCCGGCCTCGAAGCGGAGCGTGGAGAGCTTGCCGTTTGTCTCGAATTCGCAGGCGCGCGACTTGAGGAGATGCTCGAACGCATCGGTGAAGATGCTCGCAGGCACGCCGCTTTCCGCCCATTTCAGGACATAGTAGATGTCGGTCGCGGAGAGCTGGCGCGAGGGGAAGCGTTTCCAGACCCATGCCTGCATATCTCGGATGAATGGGGCATTTGTCATTCAGGATCCTCGTCGTTGTGAGACACGAGCATGCCCATGCTTTTCATCTCGATGCGCGCTGCCTGATAGAGCGTGTCCTGATCGACGATGCCGTTGGTGGATGCCGCGATGAATGCCGCGCGCAGGATTGCGTTTTTGATATAGCCGCCGCTGATCTCGAATTCCGTCGCGAGCTCGCGGTAGTCGATGCGGCCTTTGGGAAGTTTGGAAGACCTGAGCATGGACTGCCAGAGCCGCGCGCGTTCGGACTTGGAGGGCTTGGGGAAGGATACGCGCAGTGAAAGACGGCGCGCGAAGGCTTCGTCGATGCCAGCCGGGAAGTTTGTCGTCAGGATCGCGACACCAGGGAAGCGTTCGATGCGCTGGAGCAGGTAGTTGACTTCGAGGTTGGCATATTTGTCATTGGAATTCTTGACGTTCGTGCGCTGTCCGAACAGCGAGTCTGCCTCGTCGAAGAGCAGCATGGCCTGGGCATTTTCTGCTTCATTGAATATCTGCGCGAGATTTTTTTCGGTTTCCCCGACATATTTGGACATGACGCGCGAGAGATCGACCTGATAGATGTCGATGCCGATTTCGTTTGCGATCAGCGAGGCGCACATGCTTTTGCCGGTGCCCGGAGGGCCGTCAAACAGTGCGGAAAGTCCGATATCGTGCCCGAAACGGTCGCCGAGCCCCCAGTCCGAGAGGACCTTGGCGCGGTACTGGTAGCGGTAGACGATTTCGTGGAGCTGTACTTCGACATCCTTTGGGACGATCAGGTCTTCCCATCTGTATTTTTTCTCGAGGAGCGTCGCATGTTCGCTCAGGCGGTGTCGCATCTGCTGTTTGACCGCGGCGATGATGTGTTCTGAATGGATCTGCGGGTCAGGTTCGGAGGCATAGGCCGCCACGCGGACGGCTTCGCTGATCTGCCCGGGCGTGAGATGGAAGTTTTCGGAATAGGCCTGGATGTCGCACTGCGCATCTCTCCGGCTTTCCGGCAGCGCGCATTCCCAGAGCTTCAGGCTCGTATGGTGGTCGGGCATTGTGAGTCGGAAGGCTTCGATATTGCGTGTCTCAAGCACGGGCGCGAACGAGACGCTGTTCTGGCATGTGACGAGAATCGTCTGCGGATGATAGGCGAGAATGCTGTCGAGGACGCGGCATACATTGAGGTGCAGCGCGCTGATCTGGGCGTGGAAGTTTGCATCCTCTGCGGTCGTGGGGAGTATCAGGTTCTCCCAGCCGTAGAGGCACAGCACGGCATTATGCAGCATGGCTTCGCGGCTCGCGACGCCGATACCGTATGAAAAGCTCTCGAACGTCGACTGTATGGCTTTGATGTCCACGCACAGGAGCTCCCGGTTGAGGAGCGCGGCGACTTCCTGAGCGAAACGGCGCTTGCCTGCCCCTGCCGGGCCGGTGATATAGCATAGCGGCAGTGCTCTCCCGGACTTGCTGATGGCCCGGATTTTTTCGATGCGCGAATACCATTCGTGATGCTGCTTTTCGGTCAGCATGGTCGGCGTCTTGAGCGATGCGCGCGTGCGCAGCTCCGTATAGGCCGAGAGGCTGCTGTCGATCATGTCTATGCCGCCGATGAATGACTGTATGCGCATGGGCAGGCAGAGCGGCTGTACGTTTGGCGGCAGGATGCTCGAAATCGTGCGCAGCTCGATCAGGCCTTCCGAGATCAGGATGCTGCCCGGCGCGATGAGCCGTTCGAGATAAGCCTTGTTCGAGTTCGGTGTCGAGAAGATCTCGATATATAGCGAAAGCGTCGGGTAATCGCGCTCGAAGTGATTGTGAACAAACGCATAGAGCCTTGCAAATGACGGGTCGAACGCCGGAGCGACGACGAGCAGGAGCAGGAGGTATTGCGCGTCATTGAGGCGGTACTGCTGTTTGAGGAACGCGAGCGGTGTTGTCGAATCGAATGTGTTGTGGGAAGCGTAGAATTTCTGGCGTTTTTGTTCGACAGCCGCGAGTTTTGACTTTGCCTCGACTTCCTGGGGTGTCGGGTCTCTCGGGCGCGCGGCATCTGCCTGCAGGCGCGCTTCGACTTCCTGCGGATAGATGACCGTGCCCGGGGCGACTTCGCTTGCGCCGGGAAGCAGGCCGGCTGCCTGCATTTCGCGGATTCTGACTTCGAGAAGCGCGCGGAGCCATTCGAGCTCGAGCGCGAGATGTGAGGTCATCGGATTGAAAGGCATCAGAGGCGCGGTGGGGGACTGCATGAAAACTCCTAAAAACAAAAGACCAGGTACGCCTTTATAACATACCTGGTCTTTATCGCCAAACTATCCTGAAGCCCATGTCAGAGCTGGCAGTATCAGTTCTTGCTCTCGAGTGTTGTGACGAGGCCTTCGAGCTGTGTTTTGGCTGTCTGATACTGGATCTGGTTCATGGTGCGTGAAAGCTCTTTGTTGAGCGCCTTGACTTTGTCGACATCTTTCTTGGAGCCGAGCTGAGCGAGTGCTTTCGTGCCATAGAGCTGGCCGAAGGCATCGAGGTTCTTGTATTCGCGGCTGATGAGGTCGAAGCACGAGATGTTCTTCTTGACCTTCTTTTCGACGACTTTTGGAGCGGCCGGTGCTTCGCCCTCGGCCGGTGCCGGCGCGGGAATTTCTTCCTTCACGATGACTTCGGCTTCGCCGCAGTTCTGTTCGCCCGAAAGGCCGATTTCATAGATGGCCTTGATGCGCGAATAGCCGTTGATCGCCTTGTCTTCGAGGGCCTTGGCATAGCATTCTGCGGACGTGTCGCATTCTTCCGCGAGCTGGAACGCCGCTTTGGTATCTGTGATGCGGTTGTTTGCCTTGTCGTTGAAGTGCGGCGCTTTGGGGGCATCGGGATCTTCGGGGGTGGGGACTTTGTATTCTTCCTCGCGGAGCTTGTCGAATTCAGCCCAGATGGTGTCGAGGTCGCCTTTGCGGGATGTGATCGCGCAATAGGTTACCATGTCGGTGCCGATATCCACGCGGGCATAGGGCCTGAATTTGGCTTCATTCAGGAACTCCTCCCCTTTGAGCGTATGGATCATCTCGATGACTTCGTCGCGGGTGATGAGGTCATTTTCGCGGAGCGTGCGGAAAGCATTGACGCGCATGGAGACTTCGATGTTCGTCGTGCCTGTCAGGTCGATCGCGTTCTTGAATTTTCTCTTGTAATCGTCAGTCCAGTGGAAGAGATCGGTGAGCAGTGGCTTGGCGCGGTCTTTATAATTGCGGACGCCGATATCGTTGAGTGCGAAGAGCGTGGACTGCGAGGCGACGCCGACGAGGCTTGCCCACATCTGCCATGCCGGATCTGCGGGCGGGCGGATTGCGAGCGTTCCGGGGACGGGGATGGTCTTGGTATCGCCGATGTAGTCGAGCATTGCGGGGACGGCTTCTTCATAGCGATAGAGCGCGAGGGCGTTTGCCGTGTTGTTGCGGATCGATTCCGGAGTCAGCGTATCCGGATGCTTGCTCACATAGTCCATCAGGTCTTTGTTTTCGAGCTTGTAAGCGGTGAGCAGGACGGGGGCGACCACATCGCGGTCAAGCGCCATCAGCGCGCGCGTGCAGTTTGTTGTCAGCGTGCGGCCGACATAATCCTGGTGGTAGACGACGCGTATCAGCGTATCGACGGTCGAGTTGTCCTGCTGATATTCGAGCACGTCGCAGCTTGTGCGGAGCAGTGCGAACGGCGTCTCTTCGATATTATCGTTGAGCACCTGCACGGCGAGGTTCGTGATCTCTTTATTCTTGATGGAAAGGCCTGTCTCAAGGATGACACGGCGGACCTCGGGATCTTTCATTTTAGGATACATGCTGATCAGACGTTTCTGCAGGCCGGCATTTTTCGTATTCTTGATGCCGATGGCAGCGCGCATCATCTGCTTGTTGTCTTTGAAATTGCCTTCCGTGTTCAGGCAGTGCTCGAACGCCTCGTCTGCTGCGGGTTCAGAGCTGCTCGAAAGCGCCTCGATCACTTCGCGGTCAAAGCTTGAGCCGCGCTTGTAAAGCGCCACAAGGTCAGGCACGAACTCCGCAAGGCGTGTCTGATTGGTCATCATGCCCTGAATTTTCGGGATCGCCTTGTCGAGCTTTTCCCCTTTCTGAAGCGCCTCATGGAGACCTTCGTCTGTTGACACATCTATCTGGCCGCAACCAGCCGTCAGCACAGTCGCTGCAATCATTCCAAGGACGATATAACGCCGAATCCCGCGATTCTTCATATTCCATACTCCGTAAATGACGGTCAAAAAGCCCAACTAAGGCCGCAATATCATATTGCGACTGTGATTTTACGTCAATCATTATTCTGCGTTATTGCATGCGTCTTGAACCGCGGCCTTCCATGCAATGGTGCGAGGCTTGCCACGGCATCACGCCACGGGGTACGCAAAGTCCAGCGCAAACGCCTTAATGAGACTGACAAGGCCCCCCCTTTGTCAAAACAGTTGTTTTCTTCCGCGCACCAGACTTTGCGTATGCCATGGGCATCACGCTGTCATTTGTACCAAAAAAATCTTGAAGACTGTGCTTTATAAGGTGTAAAAACTTCAGCTATGTGAATTGAGGGCTACGGGACAGTCCTCGGCATGAGTTTGATGCCGGTCAGATCCGGCTGATGTTTTTTGTCGTCCCTTATGTGAGGTTCTATGTCAGGTCATAATAAATGGAGTACTATCAAGCACAAAAAGGCTAAAACAGACGCCGCGCGTTCACAGTCATGGACAAAGGTCGTCCGCGAGCTCATCGTTGCCGCCCAGTCCGGTACTGACCCGGAATTCAACTCCTCGCTGCGTCTCGCGATCCAGAAGGCCAAAGCCTGCAATATGCCCAAAGACAACATCGAACGCGCCATCAAGCGCGGCTCGGGCGAAGGGGAGACCGTACATTATGACCAGATCGTCTACGAAGGTCGCGGTGCCGGCGGCGTCGCCATCCTCATCGAGACACTCACCGATAACAAAAACCGCACCGTCGCGAACGTCCGCTCCATGCTCTCCAAAAATGGCGGCCAGATGGGGGAGGCCGGCTCCTGCGCATGGCAGTTTAAGACTGTCGGCCAGATCTCTCTCGAAGGCGATAACCTCGATCCCGACGAAGTCATGATGGCTGCCCTCGATGCAGGCGCCGAAGATGTCAACGAGGATGGCACGATCGTCACCGCGCCCTCCGAAGTTGCCGCCGTCTCCAAAAAACTCGAAGAAGCAGGCTACAAAATTGAGACCATGGAAATCACGCGCGTCGCCACGACGCTCGTCTCTGTCGATGAAAAAGCCGCCGCTTCCATCCTCAAGCTCTGCGGCATCCTCGAAGATGACGACGATGTCCAGAACGTCTACACGAACGCCGATATCTCCGATGAGCTCATGGAGAAACTCGAAGGCTGATCTCTGAGCTTCAGGTTCCAGACGGGCGCCTCGGCGTCCGTTTTTTTGTTCTTGTAAACGCCCCTATGCGCCGTTGGCGCATACGGCGCGTTATTTGGCGCGGCTATCTGCGATACGCCGCGCCAGAGACGTTCTGCGGAACGTCCTTGCACGGGCGCCGCTATCGGCTAGCCGATATGCGGCCTGCCCCTTTTCAGGGTTCGCTATGGCTTCAGTCAGGATCCTCGGCATCGACCCCGGCTCGCGTTATATGGGGTATGCCGTGATTGAACAGGAGGGATCGCGCCTGCGCTACGTCGATGCGGACAGGCTCGTCCTCGGGGATGCGCCGTTCACGCAGCGGCTTCTCAGCATCGACGCTTTCCTCAACGGGTATCTCGAAAAGATGCAGCCCGATGAGGCTGCATTTGAAGGCATTTTCCATCAGAAATTTGCCGATGCGGCGATCAAGCTCGGTCATGCGCGCGGTGTCGCCATTGTCGCTTGCGCGCGCTTCGGCATGCCGCTCTTCGAGTATTCGCCTACGGATGTCAAACAGAGCGTGACCTCGTACGGGCGCGCTGAAAAAACTCAGGTCGCCAGCATGGTCAGGTTCATCCTCGGCGTGCGCCACGACCTTCCGGTTGATGCCACTGATGCGCTCGCGATCGCGATATGCCATGCCAATCGTCGTACTGGATGTTGAAGCGTGCTGAGTGGGGGACCATCTTTCTTTTTGCCAAAAGAAAGAAGTTCCCCCACG
>JAFUEE010000027.1 GCA_017464085.1 Pseudomonadota bacterium | reverse complement strand
CTTCATCCTCATATTCAACCTCAACTTCATCCTAATCTTCATCCTCATCTTCATCCGCATCTACAACCTCATCTTCATCCTCATCGTAGTCATCCTCATCGTAGTCATCCTCGTTCCAATCCTCGTCATCTTCATAATACTCATCCTCATCTTCATCGTCATCTTCATATACATAGTCATCTACTTCATCTTCATCATATTCCATTTCTTCATCAGTATCCAGCCATGCGCCGACCAAAGCGTCAATAAATTCCTCTTCTTCGGGATCAAGACCATCCACACCAGCAATTTCATACATATTTTTAGCAATCGTCCCAAGCGCACCTGCGGACATATAGTTCCCAAGAATTTCAACCGTCTCATTCAAAAATTCTTCATTATTCGCGAGCTTGAGACAACGTTTGTAAACACGCTTTGCATCCATATCATAATCAAAAATTTTCAGAATTTTTTGAAGCTGCTTAATCGTAGCCTCTTCTTCCTCCTCTGAAATATCCTCATCCATCGCACATGCGACTGCATACAGCGCTCCCAGACGATAGGGAAGATCGTATTTCCCCATAGCGTCATTAAATGCTTCCCACTCCTCATCGCTCATATTGCTGAATTCTGAGTTCAGATCAGTGAGTACCGATTCATCATCATCACTCCATGCATCCTCGTTATCCCATTCCTCTTCACCTGAATCATCATTATTAGAAAACTCATCATCATCGATATCAATAACCCAGTTATCTCCATGATTATATTTTGAATTCATCATATAATCATACGGAATATAACAATAACCTGCATCGCCCCAGCGATTTCCCCAAGAATTTCTTACAATAAAGACGCGATCAACATCCGAATACCCAACACACAGCATGGCATGATTTCCATGCGATCCACGACTTGTGTCCTGCGATGTTGGCATCGGAACAAACCCTTTTTTTCTCTGACGGTCAAATGACTGGAACAGCGCCATTCCAAAGATAATCGGATGCCCTTCTGCAAGTGCCAGCTTGAAATCATCCAATTTCGTATTGACATGATTAATATTACTCACTTTAAGATCTGCAGCTGTCTCATAACATTTCTTATTAGGCTTCTTCAGAACAAGCGAACGCTCATACGGCCACTCAGCTTCAAGACAGCAGCCAATCGTTTTCAGGCTGTCCACTGCATAACTGATTATTGAACCGCAATCCTCCCCCTGCTCATTATTCCTGGCACGCGCATTGTAATAGACAAAAAGCCTGCTGATATCGACATCAAAGCTGCCTTTGCGACGCGCGATATACTCAATCGCACCAACGACAGCATTCGCAGTACAGCTGTTCACCTGTCCCTGATCTTCAACTGACGTCATATATGGCCTCAGATCAACTTTCTTAGGAAGCTGAGATGCCGAATATCGCGTCGACGCATAAACAGGAATATCCGGGCGAGCTACCGCAGACATGCATCCTCCTGCATTCAAAATCTTGCCGTCCGCCCGAATGATCTTATTATCCTTCATACAATCTCTCCTCATCAAACATTATCGCTCCCCTTTGAAGACACCATATCTTCAGCGGGACTGCAGTCCACTACAGTTTACTTTTAATTCAAGATGCCGTCATTTTACAACACACATTATGAGATTTATGCCCCCCTGTTTCATCCTCAGACCTTGAGACTGGTCACACGGACAGACATGCCTGGAGTTCGCCCTGCCCCTTCGAAGCCCCCAGAAGCATGCGCATGAAGCAAGGCTGCCCCCCGGCCCCATGCCCTATTTTGTGGTGCCCACGATATGCGCAGGCACATTTCCCTCATTCAAAGCTCTGCAACAAACGATAAGCAGCCAGATACTTATTCATGCGATAGAGATCTTTTTCGCCAAGCACACGCAGACTGCCGTCGCGCACCATGCTCTCCCGGGCATCGGGAACAAGCGGACATTGGCTGACAAAGCGCATCATATCCAGATTGTCCTCCAGATCATGCATTTTGACAACACGCCCGATGCGATTACGCCCGGCACGGCGCACAAAGTCAAAGTAATCCTCGTGTTTTCTCCTTGTGACAGACACCACAGCCTCAATGATCTCTTCACCAAATCCGAGCGCTCGAAGGCATTCTGATGTCATGCCGCAGTCTTCCATCGTATCATGCAGCAGTGCGACTGCTTTTTCCTCTTCAGTCACACAGCGCGCTGAAACGCGCTTGGGATGCTCGATATAAGGCATCCCAGCCTTGTCTTTCTGATCGCGGTGACAGCGTTCCGCAACCTTAAGCGCTTTCTCAACAATACCTGTATCCTCGCACATCCGCGCATATCCATACTATCATGGCAAGGTAAACCGCTTAAATTTTAACCAGGACAGCCCGCCGAACAGAACGAAGAAAAATCCCGGCCCGATGTAATCCAGTGCCTTGGATTCGCCAAACATATTGTCAATTGACAGCTGATCAGACATCAGGTCCTGAACGGCATCCGTTGCACTCACGATTGCAAACAAAATAAAGAAGCCGAGCAGAACGAGATTTGATTTCAAATATGGCTTCGACTTAAAAAACATCGCTCCCAGGAAAAAATACGCATGTATCGCACCAAGCGTCAGCCACATCGACACACTGGTCAAGGTGTGCGAAAGCGCATCTTTCACCATATTATACTGATGCATCTGATCTATGATATCCCGCGCATCGGGAAACTGCCCGATCAAAGCATCAAACGTGCGGAAGAAAATCGTATATTCGATCAGATAAAACCCGATCATCACCATTGCAGGCAACAAGATCACGTTTAAAACAAACGGCACCAAAAATTGCTCAAGCCTCGAACTCGGCAACATCAACATCGCGCTCGCGCGCGAGCGTTCAAAATACTCACGACAACTGCGCCCGGCGCGAAGCGTCGTCACGAAAATGGCAATTGATATAAAGAGAAACACAATGATTGCCGAGCCAACCATACGACCTTCATTTGAAGTCGCCACATTAAACAGCAAAAGATTGGCACCGCCAAGTGCAGCGAAATACCCTACGAACAAAATCACAAGCGAGAGCACCTGCTCACGAAACTGGAGTCTCAAAAGCTTTCCAAAACGCTCAAATGAAAAAACATCACTCATATTCAGCCCCAGTCATTAAAGGTTTTCAGCCAATCCGCCCTGTGTCGCAGCCTCAAAGAGCAGCTCAAGATCGAGTTCCGCAAGACTCTGTTTGGGCGTGTTCACGCGAACCCCCACGCCTCTCATGCCGCGATGTGTTTCTTCTTTGAACACCGGCACTTCATCCGCGCCAAGCTCCCCAAACACAAAGCGCTCCAACAGCCGATCAGTATCCGCACACAAGACAATCTTATGCTGATCCAGAACAATCACGCCATTGATCAATGCCTCAAGGTCGCGCACCTGATGCGTTGAAATGATAATCACACGCTCAGGCGTCGAAGCTGCTGCGAGCATTTTTCTAAACTTTACCTTGCTGGGGATATCGAGGCCATTCGTCGGCTCATCCATCAACAGTATCCTGGTGTGGCAAGCCAGCGCAAAAGACATGTACGCCTTCTTGCGCTGCCCCTGACTCATGTTGCTCAAAGGCTGATGTTCGGGCACTTCAAACTCGCTCATATTGGCCAGAAAATCATCCATTGAAAAGTGCGGATAGAATGCGCCATAATATTTCGCATACTCCAGCGCCTTGAGCGATGGGAAATAAATCTCCTCGGGCACCAGGAAAAGCTCCCCCATCAGCGAAGGCTCTCGCTTGAAAGGATCATGCCCCATAATCATGACTTCGCCGGAAAAAGCCGGATTCAGTCCTGCAATAAGCCGGAAAAGCGTCGTCTTGCCTTCACCATTCTTGCCGAGCAAACCATAAATCAGACCACTCTCCAGATCCAGATCTATCGCGTCCAGAACGCAAGGCGCAGACCTGCGATATTTGAAACTCACATTTTTCAAAGAAATCATATCATCCATCGCCACTCCTGAGTTCAGACGAATTCACCGCAAGCGAAAACACCAAGTCCAGATTATCACACAGCCCCCCTAAAAAACAACACAATCGGCAATTGGCAAAACACTTGCCCCCCCATTCCATGCCAGAGCCCCCCCCTGTGAGGAGCAACACTTAGCCGCACTGAGCATCTACACGCTGAAGGTATTTTCAGATGCATCAAACGTATTCATCCCCAAATCATCCCAGAGCATACCGCTTCGCAGCTTGCGGCTGCGCGCCCCCTTTTCCAACTCGCGCATTCAAGACAGATGATTGTCAGGGCGGCCATTCAGAAGCGCAGCAACAGCATCCCTCAGAGCATCGCGGTACTCCGGATCACGCAGGCCATAATCAAGCGATGCGGTCAAAAGCCCAAACGGCTGGCCGACATCGTGGCGCACACCACGATAAGTCACGCCTCGAAGCGGATGCTCTGCCGTATATCTCCGCATGGCATCCGTAAGCTGTATCTCCCCTCCGAGCCCCGGCGCTTGTGTTCTGAGGCAATCGAATATCTCCGGAGTGAACGTATATCGCCCGGTCACAGCAAGGGAAGATGGTGCCTGGACTGGAGCGGGCTTTTCCACAAGATCCCGTATCCAAAGCGCCCCATCCCGCTCTTCAGGCACAACAATGCCATAATTCGAACGCTGTTCAAACGGCACATCCATCAACAAGACTGCAGGCGTGCAGTCCAAAAGCATGGAAATTCCATTGTCCATCAGCACTTCATCCGGCAGAAGCACAGCAAACGGACGCTCTGCCACATCATGTTCCGCGCACAGAATCGCATGCCCAAGACCGCGCGGTGTCTCTTGAATACAGGCATGCACCCGCACGCGCTCATGAAGTTTTGTCCAAGACAAGCCACGATACTCAGGGCCTAGGTCTGATGCGTCAAACCTCAAAAAATGCTCAAGCACGTCATGCTTGTCCGGAGAAATCACAAAGATGATCTCCTCAAATCCGGCGCTGACCGCCTCTTCAAATGCATAGCTCGCGCTCGTTCGCCGCCATACCGGCAACAACTCTTTCGGCACGCTGCGCGAAATCGGCATCCAGCGCGTCCCGCGACCAGCCACTGGGATGACGGCAACCTTCAGGTTCGACATTATTTACAGACTCCAGACACGTGATCACATCCATCATGACAGGGACTGTACTCCCCTGTCCAGACACTATATAAATCACCTGAGTCTGTTTTGGTACAAATGAAATCACCTGAATCGTATACGGAGGTCGAATCAGCATAGATACAGCGGTTCTCGCGAGCATTCTCCGTGCCACATGCAAAGCCGCACATCGCCACACCATTGACAGTCACGCACTTGTCATCGCAATAATCCTTGCGAATCGAGCCGATGAGGTTGGAATCGAGATAACACGTCGTCAGACTGTGACGCGCGCATTTATAATTCGCAAGATCGTATGGGTCGCACTCGTTGTCGAGAAGCGCGCATTTCTCCTTTTTAGAATCACATGCGCCCTTGCAGTAATAGCCGTCCACGCTCACCCACTTCAGTTCATTGCGCGTCGTCCGCTGGCAAGCTGTCGCGAGCACCTGCCCCATCCCGCTGACAATCGAGCATTCTCTCCGAAGCTCGTTGAGCACAGAGCATGATCCGCCATCCACGCAACCTGACTGCATGCGCACGCGCCCAAAATAGGTCTCTTCATAGACAACGCAAGACTCGCTACACGAGGCCACCTGCACCACGCCATGGTCACAATAGACCGATGCATTGCCATCACAGTACTCGACAAATGTCTCGGGATCGCAGATATCGCCGTCTCGCACGGCTCGCATCGCTGCAGTCACGCATACGCCCTCACTGCATGTGCCTTGCGTACAGCTTATGGCCGCACATGGATCATTCGAAACTGCAGGCGGATCGCTCGGAACCGGCGGCTGGGGTTCCACAGGGTTCGTCGGCGTTCCAGCATCCGGCGGCCCGGAAGGGTCCACAGGATCAACAGGCGTCCCCGGATCAGACGGTATAACCGGGTCGGACGGTATAACCGGATGCTCTGGAGAAATCTGATCCTGCGGCGTATCAGATACTGACGGACTGCCAGGCTTGGTTCCGTCCTCATCTGACGTGCTGCATGCGCATATCATCAGAGCAATCATCCCGGCTGTCAGTATTCTGCAAATTCTCATCTCTCCCCTCTTCTCTTACGAAAACTTATGCCCGATCTCTCGGGCGACCTCCTTATAGCAGTTCATTTGACAAACGCAACTCGACTGCTGATTTTATATAATATGAAGTCACCAAACCCAAATATTATATTTAGGAAGGTCTGAACAATTGCCGTTTTTTGGACAATAGTATTTCAGACGCATAAGTTTTGTGCGGGCGAGACGCCCGCATCCCCAGGAGGTTTTCGAATTATTCAGAGCTTCCTTTATTAAATGCGCATAACCTCTTGCGTTCGAATGCTGAAATTTTTTGGATAATTTTTGGCTCTGTTCAGCAAGCGTGAATATGGCCACCAAATGCCATGTATTATCGGCAATCGAGTAACGACAGTCTCTCCGCATAAAAACTTTGGCCTTTATCATGCACACTACTGCCTATTGCTTATTGCCTCGTATTTCATATCCATAGACGTTGAACACCGCCTAATTTTTTAAATGACATGATGAATAGCTCGCACACCGCATGTGAATACGGGCATCACGCGCGCAGAAACAAAATCGGTTCAGGACGCATGATTTCATTATCATTATCCCACGGATTGGATTAAAAACGCGCGGTCCGCACCCGCTCTGCCCACCAGACTTCAGGCCCGCGCAGAGGGGGGAGCGGCGTATTGCTGACAAGCGGGAACGCTTGACAACAATAGCCGCGCGGGGGGACACTTCCCCCCTGCTCAAATACCCTCAAACACAAAGGAATTCCCGACATGATGCCCAATTTTGACGACTGCGCGCTTCTGATCATCGACATGCAGGAAAAACTGCTCTCCGTCATTCCCGACGAAGTCCGCGAACAGATCATCCGCAACACCGATATCCTGATCGAGCTCGCGAAAGAGAACAAATCATCGATCTTTTATACCGAACAGAACCCCGCCAAGCTCGGCCACACGATCCCGCAGCTCGCGGAAAAGCTCAAGGACGCGATCCGCGTGGAAAAAATCAGCTTCTCATGCCTGAACGAGCCTGATTTCTGTGACCGTGTCTGCCCGCACATCCCGCAGTCGCTGATCATCGTCGGCATCGAAGCGCACATCTGCGTGCTGATGACCGCGATCGACCTCATCGCAGAAGACGAAGATGAGGAGCTGGGCATCTTCGTGCCGGTCGATGCCATCGCCTCGCGCAGCAAGTCGAACTGGAAAAATGCCGTCATGCAGATGTCCAATTTCGGCGTCATCACGACGAACACGGAAACGCTCGTCTACCAGTCGCTCGAAGAAGCCGGGACAGAATCGTTCCGTAAGTTCTCAAAACTTCTCAAATAGAGCACCAACCGCTCACCACGGACAAGGAGGTTCAGAATGGTATTACCCAAGGAAGCCGGCCTGCACCGGAGCTGCTGCCTGATCGCCACTGCAGCGCTGACGCACAACATGGAGACGCTCAAAAAGGGGCTTGCCCCCGGCGCGGAAATCGCCGCCGTCGTCAAGTCGAACGCCTACGGCCACGATGTGCGCATCGCCTGGCGCGCATTCGTCAAGGGCGGCGCGACCTGGCTGTGCGTCGATTCGCTCCACGAAGCGCAGGATCTCAGGGACGACGGCTATGAAGGCAATCTCTTCGTCATGGGACACGTGCCGCCCATGCACGCCGAAGCCGCGGTCGCGCTCAACGTCCGCGCCATGGTCTATGACAAGTCCCAGATCGATGCGCTCGGAGCCGCAAGCGCCGCCGCCTCCAAGCCGATGCGCTGCATCGTCAAGCTCGAGACCGGCACACAGCGACAGGGCCTGCGCATCAACGAAGCGCTCGAGCTCGTCCGATACATCCAGCGGTTCCCATACCTCGTCTTTGAAGGCACCTGCACGCATTTCGCCAATATCGAGGACACGACCGACCACTCTTTTGCCTACGAGCAGCTCCGCATCTTCAATGAAGACAACGATATCCTGACAGCCAACGGTTTCCGCCCAGCCATCCGCACGATCGCGAACTCTGCCGCCGGAATCCTCTGGCCGAACACGCACTGCGAGCTCGTCCGCGCAGGCATCACATGCTACGGCATGTGGCCGTCCACTGAATGCTATGTCAGCGCAAAGCTCCTCGGCAAAGACGTCGACCTGCGCCCCGCCCTGACCTGGAAAACGATCGTCGCTCAGGTCAAGACCATCCCCACCGGCTCCGTCATCGGATACGGCTGCACCTACCAGACCACTCACCCGACGCGCATCGTCGTCCTCCCCGTCGGCTATTACGACGGTTATGACCGCGCCGTGTCAAACCTCGCACATGTCCTCATCCGAGGCCACCGCGCGCCGATCCGCGGTCGCATCTGCATGAACATGTGCATGGCTGACGTCACCGACATTCCCGATGTCCAGCCCGGCGATGAAGCCGTCCTCCTCGGCAGGCAAGGCGACGAAATCATCACGGCCGAACAGCTCGCATCATGGTCAGGCACGATCAACTACGAGCTCACGACACAGATCCAGACAACCGTCCCACGTATCGCCGTCTGATCGCTCCTGGACGCGGCCTGGCTGCCGCCACTGCCGCGCACGCGCTTATTTGCTGCGCAAATACAGCGCTCTGAACGCCGCTATCGCCCGCCTGGCGATACGCGGCGTTTTTCATTGCCCTGCATTCGCAATCTGATATATATATATGATGCGTTTTCGATGACTGTAACGCCAACCCGGAGATACTGACATGACTGACCCGATCTTCCGCCGCCTGCCCAAACTCCTCCTGACTGCCGCCCTCCTGTTCGTCCCATGCCTCGCTCACGCCGAAGACCACGCGCCTTTTCTCTCCGTCGATGAGCTCCCAAACGCCATCCTTTACCTTCCGGCCCCGCCCGAACCCTTCAGCGAACAGTTCAAATCAGATCTCTACTATTATCAATGGGGCAAAAAACAGCGGAAGACCCCTCGCGGCGATCTCGCTAAAGAAGATGCCGTGTACACAACTGAAAATATTGCAAAAACTTTTTCCCCCGCGCTCGGCCTCACGCTCTCTCCCAAAACAACGCCCTATATCTATGTCCTCATCGGCCGCGTCAGAGACACCGCGAGCCAGGCGACCAAAAAGGGCAAGAAATTCTTCAACAGGCTTCGCCCATACGCCTATTTTAATGAGTATTCCCTGCTCCCTGAGGCTGAACAGAAACACAACCCCAATTCATCCTACCCCTCCGGACACGCCTCCATGGGCTGGGCAGTCGCGCTCGTCCTCACTGAAATCGCGCCTCAAGCTCAGGATGAGATTCTCCGAAGAGGCTACGAATACGGAAACAGCCGCATTATCGCAGGCTATCATTTCGAAAGCGATGTCAACGCGGGACGCATGGCCGGAAGCGCCACCGTCGCTCGCTTGCATGCCGATGACGAATTCATGCTCTATATGAAACGTGCTAAAGATGAATACAAAATGCTGATCGACACCCAGAGCGCCGCTCCCGCGCCGAGCGCGCAGCCGCAGATGAACGACGCCCAACCAGACAAAGCTGAAGCACGCGCCCAATCCGAAGCGAACACATCCACGCACACTTCATCCAAAACTCAGCACAGCGCCTCCAAACGCAAGGCCGGCAAATCCCCAAAGCAAGACTCACGCATCTCTGACAGATCTATGGATCTTCAGCTGCCATTTTAAAGAATAATGTCCATTCGATTAAAAAACGAAAAATTTAATAAAGCTATTGAAAATCCAATATAATAATTTTTTCTTTTTTCTCTCATCTCACAGAGATGCCCCAATGACGGAAAACGCTGATCGAACAGAATTGCCCGAATATCTACCAGAATTGGCCAGCATTAAGGATTGAAACTTTTATTCGACTGTCCTAGAATGTATTAGACGGCTCTAACAAAATTGTTTCAACTGACAGCCGTCATTCCCCCTATTCAATGAAGGAGCATATATGTTTAATTTTTCAGGAAAACGACAATTGGCCTTTTTTGTGGGCGGCGTTCTGTTCGGCACAGCAGGCATCAAGCTCATCTCAAGCAAAGATGCGCGCAAAGGCTATGCACATGTGACCGCCGCAGTCCTTCGCATGAAATCTGAAGTCATGAAGAATGTGACCTCGGTCCGCGAAGCATGCTCTGACATCATGGCTGATGCACGCGATATCAATGAAACGCGCGCCAAAGCAGAGGACTGTATTGTCGAAGACACTTCTTCAGCTTCTCTCGATGCATCGGAACAGTCGCTCTGAACATCTCGAAAAAAGCAATCAGTCTCATCAATTCACAGATCGCGCCCCAAAAGGGCGCGAATTTTATGAGCGCTTCTCTGCATTCTCTTATATTTTCTTAACCAAATAGAGAGTGACAGCATTTTTCATGCGCTTCTCTAGAGAAGCAATTGTTATATGTTCAAGGAAACGATATGAAATTTCAGCTCATTCATGAGAGCAACGGACGCATGCGCATCCATATATTGCCCGGCCTTTCTCTGGCACAAGCAGACATGCTTCAATATTGGCTTGAAAAACTGCCGGGCACAAAGCGCGCCATCGTTCACGAACGCACAGGCAACGCGATTATCGAATACAGGCCCCCTCAAACGAGGAATCAGCTGATTGCGGAACTGAGCAGATTTTCTTTTTCAGACCTGAAGCCCAACGAGATTGCCTCCATCCATTCAGCCCGTGCGCTCAATCGCGAATACGAAGAAAAACTCGTCATGCGCGTGCTCGGAAAAGTCTTCAGACGGCTTTTTTTCCCGCCCGCGCTCAGAGCATGCTGGTCCACACTGCACGGCCTGCCATATCTCTGGAGAGCCTTGCAGTGCCTGCTTCATGGCAGATTGCAGGTCGAGCTTCTGGACGGAATCTCTATCGGCCTTTCACTTTTCCGCAAAGATTTCACCACTGCAGGTTCCGTGCGCTTCCTGCTCAGCCTCGGCTCTCTGCTTGAAGAGTGGACGCACAAAAAGTCTGTCAGCGATCTCGCGCGCAGCATGTCATTAAATGTCGACCGAGTCTGGCGCATCCAGAATGATCAGGAAGTGCTCGTTCCCATGACGGACATCGAGCCAGGCGATGTCATCCTCATTCGTGTGGGCGGCATGATTCCAATCGATGGGGAAATCCTGAACGGCGATGTGATGGTCAACCAGGCATCGCTGACCGGCGAATCCGTGCCCGTATCCAAGCACCCAGGAACGCGTGTCTATGCCGGCACGATTGTCGAAGAAGGCGAATGCACGATCCGCGTGATGCAAGAAACCGGAAACAGCAGATATGACAAAATCGTCGAAATGATCGAAGCGTCCGAACGCCTCAAGTCCACTGCCGAACAGACCGCATCGAACCTTGCGGATAAGCTCGTGCCCTATACCCTGGCTGGCAGTGCGCTGACATACCTTTTGACTCGAAACCCCACGCGTGCCCTCTCAATCCTCATGGTCGACTTCTCATGCGCGCTCAAGCTGGCCATGCCGCTCTCCGTGCTTTCCGCAATCCGCGAGCTGAGCAGTGCGCATATCACCGTCAAGGGCGGCAAATTCCTCGAAGCCACAGCCAAAGCGGATACGATCGTCTTCGACAAGACCGGCACACTCACGCATGCCTGTCCAACACTTGCGAATATCGTCACCTTCGGCGATCATGATCCAGATGAGATGCTGCGCATTGCCGCATGCCTGGAAGAGCATTTCCCGCATTCCATGGCCAATGCCGTCGTGCGTGCTGCCAACCAGAAAGGCCTCCTGCATGACGAAATGCACTCCAAAGTTGAATACATCGTGGCCCACGGCATTGTCAGTTCTATCGACACGCAGAAAGTGCTCATCGGCAGTTACCACTTCATATTTGAAGACGAACAATGCACCATCCCAGCACAAGAAAAAGCCAAATTTGACAGCATTCCGCCACAATATTCCCAGCTCTATATGGCAATCGGCGGAGAACTCGCGGCTGTGCTCTGCATCCATGACCCGCTTCGGGCCGAAGCGAGTTCTGTGCTGCGCACACTCAAATCGCTGGGCATCAAACGCACGGTCATGCTGACAGGAGACAGCTACCGCACGGCAAAGGCGATCGCACAAGAAGTCGGCGTGGATGATTTCCAGGCAGAAGTCCTCCCCGAAGACAAAGCGGAATTCGTTGAGCGCGAACGCAAACTCGGACATACCGTCATCATGCTGGGCGATGGCATCAATGACGCCCCGGCGCTCTCTGCGGCAGATATCGGTATCGCAATCAGCGATGGCGCCGCCATAGCTCGCGAAATCGCAGATATCACCATATCGGCAGACTCTCTGGAAGAACTGATCAAGCTCCGAAAAGTCGCGACTGCCCTGATGGAACGCATCCAGAAAAACTACCGCTTCGTGATCGGCTTCAACGGGTCACTGATCACGCTTGGCGCCATCGGCATCCTTCCGCCCTCCACAGCGGCAATGCTGCACAATCTCTCTACGCTTGGCGTGAGCCTTCGCAGCATGACGAATGTCTTGCCGCAAAGCTAAATTCTCGAACATCACCTAACTCAACACTCAACCACTCTAAAAAAACAATACTAAATCCTCCATCGTTCCGTCCAATGCATAAGCCTAAACGTAACGATGGATTATATCTGCCAATTACAAACTAATCGTTCACAACTTTCAACAAAACATCTCGTGCATCCGAATAAAAGCGAATATCGATTTTTGTCGCCATCTCATCGGATAAGTCCATCAGTTGACGTCGGCATGAAACGGGCATAAGAATGACATTTGCCCCCTTTTCGACGGCAATTTCGACGAGCGAAACTGGATTATAAATCGGCTCTATCGAACCTCCAAGGTTGATTTCACCAACGATTACCACTCCTCCACGAATACTCAGTTTCATCAATGATGTACAAAGAGCCACCAAGGATGCCACACCAAGTTTTGCCCCTGTTTTTGACGCATCAAAAGCACGAAGTTGCACAGTGAACTCGTGATGACGCGGATCTTTGTCGCCCACCAGTTGCATCGAACGCGCATATAAATTCTGCTCAGCGCAACTCAGACTTTCTTTAAACGCAGGTGGAACAGGCTTATTGAGAATTCTCACGCCGCTACCAGGCCCTTCGTTGACTTCGATGCGATAAAGCCCCGGGTTATCATCCTGTCCACCGGGTGAAATCGTCCACACTTGTCCCGGTTCAAGCGGCTCCGACCCAATACAATTCTCGCTCTGTAGTTCTGGCGTGGATACAAATTTTTCTATACCAGTTTCCCCCATTGTATAACTAAAATGTGTATTCCTAAATTCAGCCGAACCTATTCGCTTTTGCTGTTCCTTAACACGACGTCTTGCTTCCATGGCAAGATGAACAGCCCACTCTATATCCTCATCGGGAATATCACATTCTCCGGGATATAATAACTTTAGAAGACCGCTCACTGTCTTGTTTACGGCATTTGTATCACGTCCCGATAATGCACCGCCGTAAAATACACGGCTTTGCAAACAATGAATACGGCTTTGATAACGCAATTGACTCCAACACTCAGACAAAAAGTCACTCACCAATCCAAAGTGATCTGTCAATAATTCTTTATGAATCTTTGGCACATCCCATCCAGGCAAATAGGCATGAATTCTATCCATGAATGCCGTGTCGTTACGCATTTCCAGTGGAAGAGGTCCAAACAAATGCCCAATTCTCTGCTGATGCTCTACATCAACATCAAAATTACCGACCATGACAATGCTGCCATCTGCACGTATGCTCTCTTTTCCGCGACTGAATTCCCCGGATTCCATATAACCCTTCATGATATTGACACCATCTTTCTGATCAAATGAAATCCCCGATACTTCATCAAAACATACGACATCATATTGACAGACCAATCCTCGCTGCCCTGTTGCATTATTCACAAACATGCGCGCCACCGTAGCCTTTCCACCAGATATGAGATGCGCGTAAGGTGAAATCTGCTGAAACAGATGACTCTTGCCTGTTCCTCGTGGACCTAATTCTACAAGATTATAGTTTCTCTCTACAAATGGAACCATGCGTAAAAGCATGGCATCGCGTTCCCTAGGTGAGAGTTTATCTTGATCAAACCCAATAGAGCGTAGCAATAGCGAAACCCATTCATTCGTTGTAAATCTTTTCCGCGCTTTGGCTAGAATATCGATCACATTTCTCTTTGAAAGCTGTATTTCTCGTAGAGCAATAATCCCAAAAGGTCTTCCCTTGATTTCCTGCGCAATTGCCGCATCATACGTCAATGTAATTTCGGCATAAAAACCACCCGTCAGCATGCGTTCATGCTCTTTTACCATTTCAGGGCTGATGCGCACATCATTGAGACGCAGACTGGGCAATGTCGCAATATAGGAGTCTGTTTTGGCATCCAGACGCGCCGAAATCAAATCTATCAATTTGATTTCCCCGTCTTCTCGGGCTCTTGCCTTAAACAATTCTTCCTCACCTGCTTTAACAGTCCGAGTACTAAGCTGACGTTGGACGATATCAAGCCCCTCATCAATTTCATCCTGATCCACACTAGCACAATATCGCCCCAGCAAAAATTCTACAACGTATGTTGGTACAGGAAACTGCCGGCTAAAAGTGCGCACCAAGTCTTTGCGTACCAAATAACCATCGAGGCTTTCTATTGCTTTATGATCTAAATTATCAAGTTCGAGCATAGGATTATTTTCCTCCAATTACCGTATCGATTTGCGCAATAATATTTCCAGCATTGTCAATCACGACAATGACAGCAGCCCCCCCTTCAAGCCCGTCGTCTTCGACGACTACCGAAGCTTTTCCTGAAGATTTAAATGGCTTGATTCCCATCACGACGGAAGTACCTGCATCTCCAGCATGTGTTCGAATGTCCACATTTAGTCCACAATACTCCCCATCTACCGCAACATCGCATCGCAACCCACGCCATTTTACATCTGTAATATCAACATGCGATATAGTCGCCGTTTTAGATTCTACAATATAACAAGGTACGACACATTCCTGTAAACTCAGTCCCCCATGTGCATAATCCAATCCACTTTTAAAACAGCTTATACCATTTGCGAGCGCTACTTCTACATTTGGATTCCAGTACCATGGTACTGTTAAAATATCATTCTGAATACCAGGTTTAAGTGAGGCACATCTCCCCCATTTGCACTCAGTAAGGCAAGTTGGAAGCTCGGTTTTAGGCAAGCCACCAGGTAACAGAAGCCAACCATGATCCGTCACGATTTGAATGCGTTTCCATCCTGCATCAAACAGTCCAGAGATTCTTTCGACAATTTCAGAGAGGATGAAATCGAGATATTTGGCGAGTTTCCAACCTCTGTGATGTCCTTCACTGTCAATATTTCCGAATTCACACCAAGCTTTCCCTTGTATATCTCCTGTATTTTTTGAATCAAGAATCTGATAGCCGGCATCCATCAACAGTTTTTTAAGGTGATAGCCACCCTTCAATGATTGCCCGGTTGATTTCACCGACGGTTCAAAATCTGTAGCATTCTCATCGCCCATAATCTGCTCTGCAACAGGTGATACAGCCGGCTTGCCCGTTGCCGTGATACTCGGCAATGGATTCCAATAATGTCTTTCTGAAACTGTAAATCCACGCTTTTCTAATTGTTCTGCCAGTCTTTTACCCGCATCCAGTCGAAGTCCATCGATAAACAATATAACTTCTCCTATTAAGCCATTCCCCCCTTTCCCCTCCCTCATTGGGGGAGGGGAGAGGGGGTGGCTTGCGTCAGCAAGCCGGGGGAGAGAGGAGAGGTCTGGAGGGGAGAGGGGGTGGCTTGCGTCAGCAAGCTGGGGGAGAGAGGAGAGGTCTGAGGCTAAAGACTGCAAAATAGATGTTCCATTCTCAAGCCACGGTAAATATACAGCTCGAATTGCCGCTGTGACAGCCTCATAATCATCTACACTTTCAATACACGAAAGCGCTTGCAGAACTTCATCATCCACTCGCCATCCACTCGTTTGATACGTATCCAGAATTCCATCTAAGGATGCTCCATTCAAGTTTTCACAACTATATGCTGCCATTTTAGCAAGATGCTCCAAGGCACAGGCAAGCGATGATTCACCTAATTCAGCCCATACGAGTTGCCGTCTGCCACAATGTTGGTTTTCGAGCAGTTTTAACTTTTTGATGGCATCGCGTGCAGTCATGGAAAATAGCGACAATAAGTCACGACGCAGAGATTTTTCCTGTGCTTCGTTCCATTGTGGCCAACCGCCAGCAGAAATCTCATTGGTAAACAATCCAATTTGAGGCATTTGACATTTGCGAATTTGAGACGGAATGTGAGGATATCGCTTCGGAGCTTCACAAAACCGTTCCCATACAGATTGCCATGGTCCTTCATGATTGGCCAGTTTCGCTGATGCTTTCAACACCCCATCTTCCATGGGATTAAACCCAAACTTTGATTTACAGACCTCAACAAATGCTTTCCACGCATGAACATCTCGACTGGCTTTAAACGCTTCTCCCTCATCCAGCCAAAGCAAAATATTGCGCACCAAATCCCCGCCCAATAGCAAGCTAAGGAAATAATCTTTATCCAAACGTTTACCTTCCAACAAAGATTTATCTTCATCCAAGAGCACTGGCAAGGCCAGCAACATGGCATTCTTGGTGTCTTTATCCTGAGCAACATCCAATCCAAGCCCACCTTGCTCCGATTTTAACCAGGCCAATACAGTCCAATCCTTTGCACTGATTTGAGACCATATCACACCGCGATATTGCAACTCTGCGAGCGGCTTGAGATGATCCGGACACGTTTCAACCGCTCTTAAATCCTGGCGACTCACTCCGGGAAGATAAAAAACAAACGTCATCTCATCTTCACAGCTTACATCCCCCCCTTTCCCCTCCCTCTTTGGGGGAGGGGAGAGGGGGGGGCTTGCGTCAGCAAGCCGGGGGAGAGAGGAGAGGTCAGAGGGGGTGGCTTGCGATAGCAAGATGGGGGAGAGATGAGAGGTCAAAACACACCTTAGCCAAATCGCAGGCCCCATGCGCCTTTCAGGTGCATAGTCTCCCAAAACATAGAGTTCAGGCATATTTTGCTGTAACATCGGAATAATGCTCTTCCATTGCCGTTCCGGATCTGGCCAAAGAATACATACAGGCGCCACCTGTATTTCAGGATTGTATGCCGAGGCAGAACGAATAGAGCGGATGAAGTGTTCAAGAAGAATCATGGTTATTATCCCTGCGTAGGCTGAATTAATCCATACTTTTGTGCTCCTATTTCGTTGAGCACAACAACAGGTAGTGTCCATAAAAGTTCGCAAAAACTGGAAACCCAGCATCAGCAAACGTTACCTCGCGTAATTTTGGAGAGCACTTGCCTCAATGTAAGCTCTCCCCGTGTTTTGCCAATCGTCAGTATACTCGATAACGTAGGT
>JAFUEE010000026.1 GCA_017464085.1 Pseudomonadota bacterium | reverse complement strand
CGTCACGCCCTCGACATATTCCTGAACGATATATGAACACGGCGGATTCGCTTCGAGATAGTCGCATGCCTCATACAGCTTGACGACACCCGGCACATCGAGCGACGCGAGCACATCCGCCTCGCGGTGAAACAGCGTGTATTCCTTCCATGTCTTGACCGAGTCTATCCGAAGCTGTTTGATGGCTACTTTCTTCCCGTCAGTGCGACGCTTTGCAAGAAAAACCTTGCCCTGAGAACCTTCGCCGAGCACCTGAGTGAACGTGTATCTGTCCTCAAGTTCTGCAGGGGTCTCAAGCTCAGGCGCATCCCCTTCAGCGACTTGCGATGCATCTGAATGCTCACAGCCATCGACGATATCCTCAAGCCCCCAACGCTCATGCCCCGACACATGAATGTTTAATTCCGCAACTGACGTTTCTTGCTCTCTCATCGCCTTTACCCACCCAAAGCCAGATGACAACCCCTCACAGACCGCATTTTGCCTGACACTCGGCTCCTCAGAACATCTTGACGAACATTCGCCTCAGGCATTTGATTTTTCTTCTTATCGCGCATTCCTGATCGGCTGGGGCATGCCCCTTGCCGCACAAACTTATAACGTATCCGAACCAAGCATGCACTTTTTTTATCTAAAACAGTGAGCAACTATTCAGCCGGCCTCCAAATCTTCGACAATTCCATCTTCGGGAAAGCCCATCTCATAATTTCTTCAGCACCAAAACTTCGCGAAAACTTACTATTGCCTACCAACTTCTGCCTACTGCCTGTCACGCAATGCCCATCATGCTTCAGAATAGCATTCGGCTGAAAGTAACAATAGTGACGTTCCGTTACACTTCAGCCACCTTCACACGACATGTTATCGTAATGGGAATCCAAACGCCCTCCCTCTATCGCAAAAACGGAGGGCTCTATCTGCCAGCGTGGATATGAAATGTTGAACACAGACAAAACGGAATGTGTGCGCCCTAACTCATATAAATATAATCGGAAGGAAGCTCCAAGTCATCCATCGGAAAAGGATAAGGCATGCTATGTGTCACATGCATCGGCTTGCCAAATCCGGAATACAAAATCGGCAACGGATCACCTACCTCGAACAGCCCAAACGGATCCCGGTGCGTATCTACAAAATGTTCAAGATCGCGCGCATCATCATCATCCGGCGGATTAAATTTATAGTATATTCTAAACTTAGGCGGTGCCTCGACACGATAGCCATGAACATGGCCTGATGGAATATATCTAATACAAGTAATCGTCGCAATCGTCTTTATACCATTTCGGATTAACGCGATATGATAATCACAAAATTCACGCTCCACATGAGAAGCCGAAAGAATCTCAGGTATTCGACCGCTTTGATGTGAACGACGATTACTCGCAATCTGTTGTATTATATGTTTTCCCAAACTTATCAAACCAAATATTATGAACATAAAAATAGATGAAATCGCTATCCCCAGATTCATCTCAAAAATTGCCTCAATCTTCAAATTTAATACAAGCACCATTGCAACCATCACATACCAATATATCAATATTCCCATCACAATCCATAGAAAGTGCAGATGATTGAATTTTTTGACTTTTGCCCCCTGCTTCCCTTTGTTCTTTTCAGACTTTTCAATATCTGAAACATTCTTTTTACACGGATAATTTAAAAATCTTGGGTTCGTATAAATATCTATCGGGAATATGTCGCGATTTCCTAGCAAATCAGGAAGATCCTGCCAGATTTCTAAATTCTGCGGCTGACAGAGATGCCTGACCTGCCTGAAGCGATCAATAAACTCCTCTTTTGAAAAGCATCGGCAATTATCCTCTTCAAGAACATATCGCCCCGCTTTAAATAATGTGAACCGCCGACGAATTTCACTGAGATCGGAAAGCCTTTTCCGGATATCTGGCTCGAGCATGCGGCGAAGCGTCTGCACGAGCGCCGGCGGATGATTCTCGACATAAGGATCGATGACCAGGCGCAGATCCTGCACTCTCATCTCGGCAGGATCGACCCCGCTGAGGATATACGCGAACAGCGCCGCGAGCGCATACGTGTCGCTCGCAGGTGTCGCGCGCCCGATCATCTGCTCCGGCGACATATAGCCAAATGTGCCTGCAACCGTCGAACCGCCGCTCTGCACCTTCGGGTTCGACACCGCGCCAAAGTCAATCAAACACACTTCAAACCTGTCACGGCTCCCCTTTTTCAGAATGATATTCGACGGCTTGATGTCGCGATGAATAACCGGCGGATCATGCGCATGCAGCTTCTCCAAAATATCGATAATCTGCAAGACGAGGTCATACGCGCCATCTCTCGAAAATCTATATCCTGACGCGAGCAACGTCTTGAGCGTCTCCCCACTGACATATTCCTGCACGATATATGAACACGGCGGATTCGCCTCAAAACAGTCACTCGCCTCATACAGCTTGACCACACCCGGGACATCGAGCGACGACAGCACCTCCGCCTCTCGATGAAACATCGTGTATTCTTTCCAAGTCTTGACTGAATCCAGAAGATGCTGCTTGATCGCGACCTGACGGTCATCCGAAAGACGCTTCGCAAGATAGACCTTCCCCTGCGAACCAGCGCCGAGCAATCTGACAAAACGATATCTTCCCGCAAGCTCCGAAGGCGTGAATCGCATATCACGCTCAAGCCGGTCTGCCAGCATCTTACGGACTGCTTCACGATCATGCCCCCCGGTTGGTGTCACACACGCGCTGGCAGGCAAAGACGCATCCTCAGCCTCCGAAACGCCACGCTCAGATGCTTCCATGTTGAGCCATTGCTCAACTTCCGACACAAAATCTATAGATTTATCCCTTGATGCGCACTGCATCCTTATGCTTCCCCCGCATCTTCATGCCGCGCGGCCAAACACACTATCCTCTCAACGACTTCACGGCTCTTTTTTGACGCGGGCTATCGGCCGTCGGCCGATACGCCCCGCTGGCGCCGGCTATTTCATACGCCGGCGCAAAATCACCACCGCACCCTCCATATCCCAGAAGCATGGCGCGAACAATATAAGGTTTGTATCAATATATATCCCCCCCGCCACTCATGCTGAACGCTGGCTCGTTTTTCAGCGTGCGTTGGCACCACATTTCAATATCCACGCAGGCTGAACAGAGCCTAATATGATGATTTTGCGGGCGAAACGCCCGCATACCCTGCGGACGTCCGCAATCTTGGGGAAGCTCATGCTTCAGTGAGAATGGCGCGCCTTGTCAGCCATCGTCGAGCGGACGACATCTGCATTTGTGAGCGCATCGGCTTCCTCAGCAGTGAGCAGCTTCATGTCGATGAGTTTTTCGCGGATAGAGCGGCCTTCGGCGATGGCATCAATACCGATCTGGCAGGCGCGATCATAGCCAATGCGCGCGACCATCGCGGTGATGAGCGCGGTCGAGGAAGCGACGCCGGCGCGGCATTTGTCAACATTTGCCACGATTCCCTTGATGCAGCGCTCAGTCATCATCTTGCACGCATTGCCCAAGAGGTCGAGGTCGCCCAGCAGGCAGTCGGCAATGAGCGGCAGGAAGGGGTTGAGCTCAAGACAGCCCTGGCTAGTGGCGTAAGTAATCGCCGTGTCGTGCCCGATCACTGTGAAACAGACCTGAGTCATTGCCTCGGGAATGACCGGATTGACCTTGCCGGGCATGATGGAGCTGCCTGCCTGGCGCGGCGGGAGCGAGATTTCGCCAATGCCAGCTTGCGGGCCTGAGGACATGAAGCGCAGGTCGGTCGACATCTTGAGCAGCGAGACCGCGAGCGTCTTGAGGATGCCGCTGACGTATGCGCTGTCATCGAGGTTCTGTGTGCCGTCGATGAGATCGTCGTTCTGGACGAAATCGATGTCCGTGATTTCCGCGAGCGTATGCACGACATGCTCGACATATTCATGAGAAGCGCTGACGCATGTGCCAATGGCCGTGCCGCCCAGATTGACACGCAGCATGGCCTTGCGCGCCTGAACGAGACGCGCGAAATCGCGCGCGAGCGCTTCGGCATAAGCCTTGAACTCGAAGCCCACAGTCGTGAGCACGGCATCCTGGTACTGCGTGCGCCCGACCTTGACGACATCGGAAAGCTGATCGGATTTGACACGCAGTGTCAGTTCAAGCGTCTTGAGCGCGGGCAGGAATGCATCAATCTGGCGGATGAGCGCGAGCTTGTAGGCCGTGGGGCACACATCGTTCGTCGACTGCTGATAGTTGATATCATCAAGCGGCGAAACGCGCGCATAACTGCCCTTCTCGATGCCGAGAATTTCAAGGGCGCGATTGGCAATGACTTCGTTCGCATTCATGTTGAGTGAAGTGCCGGCACCGCCCTGGAGGGGATCAACGACAACGGAGGCGTTGAGCTTGCCCTGAGCCAATTCGCTGCATGCGCTTTCGATCGCATCCGCTTTTGCCGGATCGTCCTTCCATGCGCCGAGCGCGCGCGAGGTTTTCGCGCATGCCAGCTTGACATCGCCCATGGCCTGGATCCAGGCCGGATGGACATGACGGCCGGTCAGCGGAAAATTCTGCATACTTCGGGCAGTGTGCACGCCATAAAGCGCGTCTGCGGGCACCTGAAATTCTCCGAGCAAATCATGCTCAATGCGATATGACATCATCCATTCTCCTCTTTTATTATGTTATAATCTGATCACACCAACCTTTGGCAGGCTGTTCTGCATGACAAAAAGGAATTGCGCACCCCGATATTCCGAAAAGCGCAACAGGGGGAGACAATTCGGACATGGCGGCGTGTATTGCCGCAGGCAAAAGCGCCGCCGGCCGGACGTATCCGCGCCTGTCGCGGATAGGCCGGCCTCCCAAAAGTTCACGCCATATCGGCCCATGTCTTTCCGATCTTGAGCTCGACTTTGAGCGGCACGCCGATCTGCGCGGCATTTTCCATGGAATCGACGAGCAGCGAGGCCGTCCGTTCGACTTCGTCATCGGGACATTCGAGCAGGAGCTCGTCGTGAACCTGAATGAGCAGGCGCGCATGGAGGCCGTTCTTGCGAAGCGCCTCATCGAGGCGGATCATCGCGCACTTGACGATATCGGACGCAGACCCCTGAATGGGCGCATTGAGCGCGACGCGTTCCCCAAAGGCCCGGAGCATCGGACGCGCGCTGAAGAGCTCGCGCACCGCCCGGCGATGTCCGAAGATCGTCCGCGTCTCCCCGGCATCTTTCGCGCGCTGGACCTGATCCTCAAAGAACTTCGAGAGCGTCGGGAACTGAGCGTGGAATTTTTCGAGGAATGCTTTGGCCTCGGCCTTGGAATAGCCTGTCTCGCGCGCGAGTTTTTGGACGCCCATGCCATAGAGCAAGCCGAAATTGATCGTCTTCGCGAGCTGCCGCTGTGGCTTCGTGACCTGCTCGATCGGAATGTCAAACAGGGATGCAGCGGTGCGCGCATGGACATCCTCCCCGGCCTGATATGCCTGGCAGAGGACGGGCTCTTTTGAAAACGCGGCCATGAGGCGGAGCTCGATCTGGCTGTAATCGGCGCTGATGAAGGTGAAGCCAGGCGCGGGCACGAACGCGCGCTTGATCTGACGGCCAAGCTCGGTGCGGCCGGGAATGTTCTGGAGATTGGGATCGGAACTGGACAGGCGCGTCGTCGCGGTGACACAGGCGTTGAAGCGCCCGTGAATGCGATGGGTCTGCGGATCGGCCAGACCGGCAAGCGTCTCGGAATAGGTCGAGCGCAGCTTGCTGACAGCGCGATGCTCGAGGATGATCTGCGCGATCGGATGATCGATCGATTCGAGCGTTTCCTGATCTGTCGAAAGCCCATGCTGGCGATTTTTCTTCGTCGAGGGCACGAGGTTGAGGACTTCAAAGAGAAAACGCGCGAGATCCTTGGGGCTGTTGATGTTGAAATCTTCGGTGCTGAAGCTGTGCGCCTGCGCGTCGAGCTGACGGATCTGCGCATCGAACGCGCGAGAGAGTTCGTGAAGGGCAACGGAATCAATCGCGACGCCGTCAAATTCCATACGCGCGAGAATTGCCGAGAGCGGCAGGTCGAGCGTCTCATAAGGTTTTTCGAGGGCGTGCGCTTTGAGTTCATCGGGGAGCAGCTCGGAGAGCTGCAGGACGACCTGCGCCCACTGGCCGGCAATGGCGGCCGCAGCTTCCGGGGAGAATGACTGCGGGGCAACGGCTTTTTTTCCGGAGCCGAGCCAGTTTTCGGGCGTCACGGAAAGCGCATGGCCGAGATATTCGAGCGCGCAGACATCAAGCGTGAGCGCGGTGCGCTCGGGATGCACGAGATAGGCGGCGATTTCGGTGTCAAAGAAAGCGTGCGTGTCGAGCGCGAGCTCAAGCGCATAGGCGTAGTGCAGGAGTGGCTTGAGGCTGTAAACGGCTTTGGGGGAATCGTTGGCGAGCAGTTCGGCAAGCGCGGCCTCAAGGCTGGCATCTTCGAGCGTGCCAAAGAGCGTCCGGCCATGCCTGAAAGGCAGGTAAACCGAGTCTTCGGCGGAAGCGACGGCGCAGCCAAGCAGCTTGCGCGCCTGAATTTTCTCATCTAGCCAGAGGGGAGCGAGCGCCAGACGCTGGCCATTTGAAGATTTGAGGAACGCGCGGAACGAATCTGCATCCGAGCAGACGCGCGTCTGCCGTAGCTCGCGCAGGAGCTTTGCGGGCTTGAGCGGCTTGTCGGTCGCCGCCTCAGGCATGACCGGGTCGGACGCGCGCTTTTTGTCAGCCGCCGGCTGCTTCTGTTCGCCCTCATCCCGCGCGATGGCGCAGGCGCCCGCATCGCTCATGACCGCCTCAGTGCCATCCGCAGACACGCGCGGCACAGTGGGATCCGGACGCGCATCGGGACCGAGGACATCGCTGAGCAGACGGTGAAGCTCCAGAGAAGAGAAGACGCGCGTGAGGCTTTCGGGATCGGGTTCCATCGTCGTATATCGGACATCGAGGGGGATATCAGACACGAGCGACGTGAGTTTTTTGGAAAGCTCGGCGCTTTGCGAAAATGCGACGAGATTGGCGTGCTGTGCAGGTTTTTTAATCTCATCGACGTGCGAAATCAGGGATTCCAGCGAGCCGTACTCGGCGATGAGCCTGCCAGCAGTCTTTTCGCCAATGCCTTTGCAACCGGGAATATTGTCGACAGTATCGCCCGCGAGCGCGAGGACATCGGCGACGCGGTCAGGATAGACCTGAAAGCGCGCGAGGACATCGTCAAGCGTCACGATTTTCGCCTTTCCGCCTTTGGCCATCGCATCGAACATATAGACCGTCTCGGTCTCCCCATCGCGTTCGATGAGCTGCATGAGGTCTTTATCGCTGCTCGCAATGATGACCTGATAGCCGTCCGCGCGCGCGCGCCTTGTGAGCGATGCAATGACATCGTCGGCCTCGAAGCCGGCAGCTTCGTATGCGCGGATGCCGAGCGCATCCGTGATCCTGCAGAACCACGGGAATTGAAGCTGGAGCGCTTCTGGCGGCGCATCGCGCTGCGCCTTGTACTCCGGATAGAGCTCGCTTCTGAACTTCACGCCTTTGTGATCGAGCGCGAGCGCCACGGCATCCGGGGAGATTTTCCGGATCACGGAGAGGATCATGGACGTGTAGAAGTGGAGAGCGTTTGTGGGAAACCCGGCGCTGTTGTTCATCGGCGGCGATGCGTAGAACGCGCGGAACATGTAATTGGAAGCGTCGAAGATCAGTATTTTTTTCATGCCATGTCCGTGGGAAAGCTGAGAGTTCGAGGGCGCGGATCAGCGCGCCTGTAGCAGCGCGCCAAAGGTTTGCGCAGACTTCATGCAAAAATCCGCGCGAGCTGCGCAGATCATGCGGCGCATGATCGCGCCTTGGCAGATCGTCATCACAGCGAGCGCCTGCGGACCAAGCAGAGCCCGAGGCACGCGAGCAAAGCGCCTAAACCTGCGGCCAGCGGCGAAGCGGGCGCATTTGCGGAGATGTCGCAACTGCATTTGGCTTTTGTCTTTGAGGCTTTCTGCGCATCCGCTTCGGCCTTCAATTTTTTGAGCGTGCCTGCCAGACGCTGCGGCCAAGCACGCGCCGTGACAAAGCGATCGGGATCACTGACATCATCGGAAGCATTGACGGCCTGCTGATAATAGACGCGCGCTGCATTCCGATCCTGCGCATCGCTGAAGCTGTAGAGCGCCACAGCAAGCGCTGCCGGCGCGCCGGCGCTGTTCTTCTTGAGGTCATTCGTCACCGCAGCTGTCAGGACGGCTTCCGCATCTTCGAGCTTGTTATTCAGGATATAGGCTAGTCCGAGATATTCGTCATATTCGGGCGCGCTTTTTCTGAGCACCTTGTCATCTTTTGCCGCGACCAGAAGCTCAAGCGCCTCGTGTTCGCGCGCGCAGCAGGCATCCTCGGCATCCCCTCCACACTTTGCGTATTTGGGCTCGTCACATGAGGTCGCGAGCAGCGCGCGCGCGCAGCCGTACTGGATGCGCGGATAATTCTGGTGACTTTTTTTGATTTCCTCAAGCAGCGCTTTCCAGACCGGGAGCGCCTCTTCAAAGCGGTGCAAGCTGTTGAGCGCTTCAGCTTTTCCCAAGTTCATCAGGGGATCATGGTGTTTTTCGTAGCCCCGATTCGCGAGCGAAAGGGCTTTTTCGTAAGCGCCGCTGCGATTGGCCGCCAGGATCGCGTTCAGATAGAGGATGACATTTTCATTGCCGCCCTCGATGGCTTTTTCGGAGATGTCCAGAGCACTGGCATAATCCTTCCGAGAAAAGTCGATGGCCGTCACGGAGGTGATGAACGCGACATTTTTGGGATCGATCTGACAGGCCTTGAGATAAGCGTTCCTGGCGTCATCCAAGCGCTTACCATTTTCGTATTCCTGCCCGATAATCTGCCAAAGCTCGGCGTTATCAGGATTTTTTTCTGCAGCTTTGAGGCATGTATCAAGCGCGTTCTCGCGCTTGAGCTTGATGCGCGCGCCACAGAGGTTGAGCAAGGGGAGCGGGTCATCGGGCCGGAGGGCTTCCGCCTTTTCGAACACGTCTTCCGCGCGCTTGAATTCGTTGATATTTGTCGCGGAGACGCCAAGAATGGTGAGATAGCTGACATTTTCGGGCTCGGCCTTGAGGAGTTCTTCCGCGAGCATGATCGCGCTGGACCAGCGGCCGTTCTCATAGGCTTCAGCAAGCATTTCCGGGGTTGCAGGCTCCTGAGCAGCGGCAAGTGCAGGACCGAGGGCAGCCGCACAGAATGCGGCAGACATAAGGCTCTTTCTGAAGTTCATGATTTTTCCCTATAAGTATCGCCAGGCGCCTGAAGCCCTGACAGAAAAAAACTGTACGGCTATGATGTTTTTCCGGAGCTGACACGATGTTTTCGCGAGCTTGTTGTTCGCGCGCGCATTCCTGTTATATCCGTTCCCATCGAACAGGGGCAAAAAATTTAAAAAAGCGCCGATGAGGCGCTTTTGATTCATCCTGCTCATGTCCAGCCATGAGCCAATAGATTTTCGCGATATGATGTTCCGCGCGCGAAGCGCGGAACTCTTAGGTGATCAGTACATGAGTCGGAGGCCGACGAACCATTCTAGGTTGATCTGTTCGGTACGCTTGATGCGCTGACCGACGCGATCGAGCGCGCCGCTGAAGGTCGGGTTGCGTTCTTCATAGAGCGTATCCGTCACAACGCCGTCTTTCTGGGTAGGATCTTTGAGATTGCCTTCATCATCGGCAGTCACGCGGTCTTTACCAATTTTCGTGAAGGTGACGTAATGGTTCTGCGTGTAATCGGCGGCAACGCCGGCGATGATGGAGACATACTGGATCGGCTGAATGGTGAGGTTGAGTGCGCCGCCGACGCTGGCGAAGCCTTCATAATCGAAGAGGCCATCTTCGTGGAATGGGCCGCTGTACACGCCTCTGGACATTGCTTCGATATTATCTTTGCCGGCATTGGACCATTTTTCGGCCATCCACCCGCATTTACCGCTGGCAGTGCCATTTTTGACGCAGTCGCTGGTGCCGAGCGCATCGGAGAGCTCGCTGTAAGCGCGCCCTTCTGCTGTATATTTGAAATAGCCGCGCAGGTCGATCTTGACGTTTCTCTGGAACTTGACGTCGATGCTTTCGTATGGGATGAACTCGATACCGAGGTCGATGCGCCCCCACATACCGGGATCGATGCGTTTCTGATTGCCCTGGTTGCTGTAGTTAGGATAAGCGTCATCGAGGCCGATGGGAAGACCGTACTGCAAGCGGATGTACGGATCGACGTAGGTGAAACGGTGAGAAGCGGCGACGGTGAAGAGGAGTTCATGGGCGCCGGAACCGACATAAGCATTGTCGATGCCTCTGACTTTGCCAGTAGGTGCTTTGTAATCGAACGCGAGCGTGACGGTGGAGCGGCCGGTATTGTGTTCCCAGGGGCGTTCAGGGATGAAGTGTCGCTCGGTGTTATAGGGGCTCCATGCGATGCCGAAGCTGAGGTCGCCGAGGCCGGAACGCTTGGTGCCGTTGAGTGTTTCGTTCGCGCCGAGCTTGAAGAACTGATACTGGCGGTCCTCATTGATCATGTTGTCAGCCGGCGCAAGCGTCGATACGCCATAGAGGACATCTTCACCTGTATCGGGGTCGACGCCCGGCGTGCCCACATCAGAGATATGGTTGATCAGCTTGTCGCTGGAGGTATCGAACTTATAGCTCTGGACATCAGAGATGATGATGGGGACGTTCATGCGGAACGAGAGGTCGTGATACATGCCGACTTCAAGCCCGATATCGAACTCATTGATGATACGTTTGTGTTCAAGCTCATTGAGGAGACGGATGTTGTTTCCGTCGACCATTTCGCGTTTCAGCTTGGACCATTCGTATCGCTGTGAAAACTTCGGTGTCAGGGAGATATCGATCGGATCCTTGACTTTTTCAGTCCCGAGATAAACTTCATCTGCCGCATCAAGAACATCAGTAACATCTGCAGCGAGAGCCTGACCGGCCGTGGTGAGGGTAAACATTGCAGCGAGCACTGCAAGTGTTTTGGCGTAACTGCGCATATCAAATTTCTCCTTAATTACCCCTCCAGGGGTAACACGTGAAGGTGTACCATCAGTATTCTGTACGACGAAAAACGATCCTGTCTCCCGCCGAAATTCGCTTTCATCCAGGGACGCATTTCACTCACGAAATGTGTTCTCTCAACCATATCACATCACAAAGATTTCTGCTAGTTTTACACTTAACAAAATCAACTGTCTGAATCTGACACAGCCAAACCTGCTTTTTAACGTTACACGCCAGAAAAATCAATGTATCCTAATGCAAAGAAATGCAAATTTTCCATTTCGAGCTTCTCTTTTAAAAAATTCCATTGTGATGCCGCCTGTGCTATATTAATAAAGATGGTTTGAGCGCATCCGGCATTGGGAAGCCGGACGGCTGTCCATCATTCCCTCTCACACATGGACGTTCTATGCTTCTGACATGCACGAACTGCGGCAATTCCTTTATGGTAGATGACCAGATTTACCTCCAGCAGGGCGCTTTGTGCGAACAGTGCCACGTCCCCCTGGTCCCAGCACAGAACTTTCAGCAACAGTGGGGGCAGCAGCCCATGAACGCCCAATGGGGACAGCAGCCCGCCGGCATGGACGCGCAGTGGGGGCAGCAGCCCATGAACGCCCAGTGGGGACAGCAGCCCGCCGGCATGGACGCGCAATGGGGACAGCAGCCCATGAACAGCCAGTGGGGACAGCAGCCCGTGAACAGCCAGTGGGGACAGCAGCCCGTCGGCATGGACGCTCAGTTCGGGCAAAATCCGCCGGGCATGAACGCTCAGTTCGGGCAAAATCCGCCGGGCATGGACGCTCAGTTCGGGCAAAATCCGCCGGGCATGGACGCTCAGTTCGGGCAAAATCCGCCGGGCATGGACGCTCAGTTCGGACAGCAGCCCCTCGGCGCGCAAAATCAATGGGGGACTCAGGCTCAGTGGAGCCAGATGGCCGACAAACCCATGGAAACCGAAGCGTTCATGGAACCCATCTCCCCCGTCAATCATGGCAGCGATGCTGGCGAAAAAACCATGGCCATCGACGCAGACTGGGAATCTGCCGGGCTCGGAATCGGCGCCGCCAAAAATGAAAAAAATAATGACGGCTGGGACGACTGGGGCGACAAATCGAACAAAGCCCCCGCACCTCCAAAACTCCCGAAATCGCAAGGACCCAAATCTGCCTCCGGATACATCACCATCGGGCAGCCCATGGATCCCACCGCAAACGAAAATGTCACCCGGGAAATCGATCTCGCGGACGTACAGAAAATCTACGGAGACAAAGTGAATCCCATCAAGGACTTCATCATTTCCATCCCGCCCAAATACTTCATCATCTCCGGCGCCGTCGTCGGCGTCACCGTCATCCTCTTCATCGTCTTCGCCATCATCCTCTCCAGGCCCGAAGAAGTGCAGAAGGAATTCACCAAAGATGGCGACCTCATCACCGAAGACACCCCCGAACAGGTCATGTCCTTCGACGAAAAAGTCGCCGCCGCAAAGAACCTTTCCTCGAACTTCCTCACGTTCGATGGGGAGGATATCACAGAAGGCATGCTCGCGGCCGTCACAAAGTCCGGCATCTATTATAACAATAAAAAAATCGCTGAATACGACGAAATCACACGTGGCGAAGAAGGCGTCACACACATTATCGATACCATCAGCGCAGATATCGACAATATCGGAAAGCCCGTCTATGTCCTCTTTGAGGAAACCATCCCGATGCACGCCGTCTATCGCATGCTCTACTCCGTCTATGCGGCATCTCGCACGGCCTTCCTCTCCGGAATCACGACTTCCGGCATCACGCCGTTCGAGCTTCATCCCTGCGAATGGCCCGATCACGGCATGGTCTCCATCGCCGACGAAAAATGCAAGCAGGTGACGCTCCACCTCAAGATCACGCCCAACAAGATGACGCTGCGGCGCATCAACAGCAACGAATCCCTCCTGCTCGACGAAGAAACTGTCGTCACCGAGCTCCAGGACGATATCCGCGGCTCCCGCGTCAATACTGAAAATACCGGCGAAGCCTTCAACCGCATGCGCATCAAAAACAGGCCGCCCATACAGATCGCGCCGGACGGCGACGTTCCCCTCAATGTCTTCATGTACGCCGCGCTTGCGGTGCGCGGGCAGGAAAACAACCCCAACACGACGACGATCTACCTCAACCGCGTCTCCAAATACTGATCCCCTCTTTTCTTTTCAGGACCGGCCGCTTGCGGCGCATACGCGGCCGGGCGGCGCTATTTCATACGCGCCGCTTTTTTTTAACACTTCCACGCTCAGACACATAAGGGTTCCTCATGGACAACAAATATTTCCTCGGTTTTGACATCGGCGGCACAAACGCCCGGTGCGCGCTCATCCTCTCCGAAAACGGCCAGTTCAAAATACTCACCTCGCAAAAGCACTCCATCCGCGGCGCGCAGACCCCTAAAGATGTGGCGCTCGTCATTCGCCATGTCGTCGAAAAAATTCCCGCAGATTTCAATATCAGCCCGAACGACCTCTCCGGCATCGGCGTGGCCATCGCCGGACAGATCGCCATCGACGAACACACAATCCTCAATGCCCCCAACCTCAACTGGCACGGCGTGGACTTTCAGGCGGCCATCCATGATGCCATCGGCGACCTCGCGCCAGATGTCAGCATCAAGATCGCCAACGATCTCAACGCGATCGCCTGGGGCGAATACAATTTCGGCGCCGCGCGCTCGATATCGAGCCTCCTCGCGGTCTATGTCGGCACCGGCATCGGCGGCGGCCTGATCATCGACGGAAAACTCATGCTCGGCGCCGACAATGTCAGCGGGGAAATCGGGCACTGCAAGTTCCCGCACTACAAAGACTATCCGTGCGGCTGCGGACAGAACGGCTGCATCGAGGCTTTCGCCGGCGGAAAAGCCATCGAATACCGCATCCTGCACGACATACAGAACAACGTCATCACGCGCGAAGCGCTCGGGCTTGACGCAGACGAACATCCGACTGCACGCTGCATCGAACGCGCCTACAAAAATGACCTGCCCTATGCACGGGCATTCTGGGATGAGACCGCCCTCGCGATCGGCATGCTCATCGCAAACGCGATCGCAATCCTCAACCCCCATGCCCTGCTTCTCGGCGGCGGCGTCCTCGAAGGCTGCCCCTCGCTCCTTCACCTCGTCATCGACCACGTCATGGACCTCGCGCCGCGTTCGGCCACTGCAAACCTCCAGTTCATCAAACCGACGCTCCATGACGACGCCGGCACGCTCGGCGCCGCGCTCCTATGCCTCAAATGATTCCGGTGACACGCCATGCAGGATCGACCCGAACAGGCGACGCCCCCGCAGGGCGATCTGCCGGATAACCCGCAGCTCGCGAGCGAGCCGTCGCGATATAAAAATCGCAACACTTCGAACAACCAGCAACAGAAAACACATCAAAAAACACGGGGAAACGGCCGAAATCCTTCATGCATGCGACCATGCCCCGCCGAACTGACAACTCCGGCACACGAACAGGGGCCCTCCGGCCCACCGCGCTTCAGCGGCAGGCATATACAGCGGCCGAAACGTCCCGTCACAGAGCACGAGCCCCCGAAACATCCCGACGGTCGAAATGTCCGGCAGCCGTTCAATGGAGAGGCTCATCTCTATGAAGTCATACAGGTCAGGCTCTCGCGGACACAGCGGCTCGTCGAAGTCAACACCAACGGCCTGCGGCTCGGCCCCAACACGCCCGTCCTCATACGCGTCCACAGGAACATCCTCCTCGCAACGACGTACGGATACAGGCACAGGCGCGTCGCGGAGATCAATTCCCTGCCGTTCATCATACGCGTCGCTTCCGAAAGCGACCAGCAGATCGATGCCGAAAATGCGCGCATCGAAAAACACGCGCAAGAACTCGCGTCCAGCTACGCCATCGCGCAGAATCTGCAGATGAAAGTCCTCTCTGCCGACCTCAGCCATGACCATAAAAACATCACGATCAACTTCGCATCCGATGTCCGCGTCGACTTCAGGGAGATGGTCGCTTACCTCTCGGGCCAGCTCAAGCTCCGCGTCGAGATGTACCAGCTCGGACTGCGCAACGGCACCGGCCTGATCTGCGGACTCGGCGCCTGCGGACAGCTGCTCTGCTGCGGCAGGTTCCTGGGACAGTTCGACCCGATCGCCGTCAAACAGCTCCGCGCACAGGGCCTGGCCACAAACCCCAAGCGCATCAGCGGCGTCTGCGGACGCCTCTACTGCTGCATGAGCTACGAATATTGCGACTATATGAAAGAACGACGCGCCCTGCCCAAAAAAGGGCGCCGCGTCTTCACGCAATGGGGCATCGGACGTGTCACCGACATCGACATGCTCCGCGAAGAAGTCGTCATCACCTACGAAAATGGGGAGTCTCAGCGCCTGACCCCGCACGATTACGTCAGCGCCACCGACGAGATCATTGCCAAAGTCGAGGCCGGCGATATCGAATTCCCGATCGAGCCGGCAAAATTCTATCTCAACCACGACCCGAGCACGGCGGCACAGGAGACCTCCAGGACAAAACCGCCGGTCAAAACACCGGCCTCCATGCATGTCCGGAGAGCCGATCCGACAAACGCCATTCGCAAACAGCCCCCGCAGAGCGCACAGCCCGCACAGCCAAAGCCTTCCGACAAAATCGCCAAACGCCGCAGGCCGGGAAAACCTGCCGATCCTAAAGCCCCCGACGCAAAGCCCGCAGAAGCCGCGCTCAAGGCCGCTCCCCCTGCAAACCAGCATCCGGGCAGCCGCAACAGGACGAAAAAATCTGATCCCAAGCGCGCCTATATTCCCGAAAACAAACGCCAGCCCGCCCCAAATGCGCCGACTACTGCCCCAAATGCAGCAGCACTCGCTATACCCGCCGTAGCGCCAACACCAAATACGCCGCCTGCGCCACGCCCCGATCTGCCGCATGTCCCGCGCGTCCCCAGGATGGTCAAGGCCCGGCAGGCAAACCTCGAAGAAGCGCTCAACAACGCCGAGCCGCGCAATGATCCGGGAAAACCCAGCAGGCGCCGCTATTCGCCCGCACAGAACCCGCCGCCTCCAGCACCGGCGCCCGAAAAATAATCGCCGGCGCGTATGAAATAGCGCCGGCCGGCACGCGTATGGCGCTCCGCGCCATAGCGGCCGCCCTCAAAATCAATCCAACTCAAACTGAGGCCGAACATGCCTGTCATTATTGCCGGAAAAAGACGCGGCGCAAAACTCCTCGTGCCGCAAGGCGAAGGCGTGCGCCCGACGCTCGTCCGCGTCCGGGAAGCGCTTTTTTCAATCCTTACGAGCGAGCTCGGCTCTTTCGAGGGGCTCCGCGTCCTCGATCCCTTTGCCGGCGCAGGGCTCCTCGGGCTCGAAGCCTGGAGCAGGGGCGCCGCGCATGTCGATTTTGTCGAATGCTCCCGCGAACATCACTCCATACTCTCCAGAAATATCGCCTCACTGCGCGCACAGGCCGAAACCAAGGCGATCCTCGGACAATCGCCAAAAGACTGGCACAAACTGCCGGCACTGCCTTACGACCTCGTGCTCTGCGACCCACCATACGCGGCCGGGCTGATGCCGCAGACACTCTGCTCGCTGGCGGAAAGAAACATGCTGCGCCCGAACGCGCTCGTCTCCGTCGAGCTCAATGCCGCCGACATTCTCGAAATTCCAGACGCCTTCACATGCCTCAAGCAGAGAAAATACGGCAAATGCCAGATCTGCCTGCTCATGCGGAAAACGCCGGGAATGACTATATGACGTTGAACTGAGCCGACCTGACGCGCTGTGGATAGATGAGAATGACCTCGACGACAGGGCTCTCGGGCGCCCCCCATTCTGCCGTCTCGGAATCGCAGCGCACGCGGAAATCGCGAATCAGACCGCGATCGCGAAAATCACTGAGCACAGATATCGACATGCGCGTCAGCGCGCCCCACAGCGAGATGTCGTTCGTGCCATACTGGCGGATGAGCTCCGCGCTGCGCGCCTCCAGCTCCCCCCGGATCGCGCATTCGACAGCCATATCGGGACAGTCGCCAGAAATCGCGATCACCCCTTTCGGCACATCCGATGCCGGCATGTTCGCCACGCCGCGCATGAACGGATCGCCGCCGACTTTCTGCCCCTTCCCTGAAAGCGCGATCAGATGGCGGCGGTTTTCAACGACTTCATGCATGACCTGAACGCCGGCCTCGCTCAGGCACGCGACATCGGAAGCGCTGATCGAAATGTCGTGCACGCCGCGAAGCGTATGCGCGCATCCAAGGCTCAGGGCTGGCACGAGGCACGAGGCAGGCAGCATCTCCGCGCTGCGACGCCCAGGCGTGAGCGTCGAAACCCATGGCCAGGCATAAGACACAAAGCGTGGCGCGCGCTTCTGGCGATTCAGAATTTCGTCCACTGCAGAGGCACGAGGCATATCCATGAACACGCAAAAATCAAAGCGGTCCAGCTGTTTCTGGCAGAAATCCGCGACCGCCGCCTGCAGCGCCTCATCGACAAGCCCAGGAATCACAAGGCATTCCCATGGCCCGGCCGAAAACAAAAGCTCAAGGCCGCGCATGAGCGATTCCCGATCCGATATGTCCGCATCCGCTGCAATCGTCCGGCTCATGCCGTTCATCACCGCATGACATGCGGCATGGCCAGCAAGATAACTCTCCTGCTCGATCATGCCGCAGATCGACTGAAAGCTCGAAAATGAATCCGTCCGGACCGCATGGCGCGGATGCTTGGGAAGATACTGCAAGATCGCTGTGATCATCTCTGCTCCGTTAAAAAAAAGGTGCAGGAAATCCCCCTGCACCCTGAACGATCTCAAGAAAAGCTCGTTTTGCCGCCGAAGACAACGGGTCTTCCGCAAGCCAGATCAGCGTTTCTTGTTCTTTTTCTTCTTGCCGCCCTCTGCCGCACGATTGTTGGCATTTTCATCGGCAGCCTGGGCATCGTCAGCATTTTCTTCAGAAACCTGAGCATCGTCAGCATTTTCTTCAGAAACCTGGGCATCGTCAGCATTTTCTTCAGAAACCTGGGCATCGTCAGCATTTTCTTCAGAAACCTGAGCCTCCCAAGCATTTTCTTCGAAAGCCGGTGCTTCGGCGACCGCTTCGGCGACCGCTTCAGCAACAGGCGCTTCGGCGACAACTTCAGCGGCCGGTGCTTCGGCGATATTTTCCGCCGGCATTTCGCCATTGTCCGTCAGGATCAGGCGCTCGATGGCGGCATAAACGCGCTCGGCAACCGATTCATTATTTTTGAGATATGCGAGCAGGCAACGCAGCTGAGCATCATCAAGGTTCTCAGAGTCATCCTTGATTCCTGCGGCTTTGCGCCAATTTACCAGAACATTTCTAGCAGACTGATAGTCATAGCGCAGCTCAAGCAAATTCATTACCTGTGTCTTGGTCGCTCCCATGAAATCCTCCTTATTCTTCGCTGGAAACAGTATTTTCGTCCACACCCATCGCTGCTGCAGTCGAGCGCGGTTCCTCATTGATTGTCAGTCGGTGCGCAGTTTTGCCGCGCTGAGGGAATTCCAAGCATTTATAACAAAGCGCCTGTTTGCTTCCGTCATCCTGATCTTCAATGACCCATCCGCCGGAGAGGCCGCGAATCTCGAACGCTTCCCATTTCAAGCGAGTCCCGCAGTAATGGCAGCGTCCCTGAAATTTTTTAAATATCTCGTAACGTTCTTTTTCGTCCATTGATTGACTCCTAAGTGGTCAGGGGGAAGCCTCCCCCTGCGCGGCTATCTGCGATCCAGCCGTCAAGCCGCCTGTATCGCAAATACGCCGACTACCCCCTCCTGAGCGCCGAAGGCGCGTGCAGGGATCAGAGGGCCTGATAGAACCAGAAGTGATACATGTTGATATCACGCGCAGCGGTGAGTGCTTTCTGCGTGATCTTGAGCGCCTCTGAGGAGACGAATTCGGCCGGCACGAGGAACGGCCAGTTGCGCCAGCGGAATCTCTTGTCGGAACCGACGCACTGGGAAACGCCGACGCGGACTTCGTTCGCGCTGTATTCGATCTCGAAATCGCCGCGCGCATAGTCCATACGGCGCAGGATCATGATCGGGCGGCTGATGGTGACATTGTGAATCTCGAAAGACGTATAGCCGCCTTCATGCGCAATACCGACATCTTCGACGGTGACGCCATCCGGATAGCGGATGCGCTGACGTGCGCGCCAGGAGTCGCGGGCATCGACGATCTGGAACATGTGTTCCTGTTCGCTTTCTTTGTTGAGAATATCGATCGAGTCGATGAGCGTCCATTCCTGGCCGTCGATCATGACCGTTTCGGGGAGCTCCCCGCTCATTTCTTTGAGCTTGTTCCATTCCTGCGAGATGACTTCCTCGCCATTTTCGAGAATGGCAGGCGCGAGCTCTTCGCCGACGATCGATGCGAGCGCGCCAGCGCCTTTTTCCTTGATGGCAATGACCTGATCGAGGCTGTTGAAGTTGACGAGCTCATTGTCATCGACGAGAAGCGCCTTGTCATCGACGAGATCCCGGAACACCTCGACAGAGTGCTTGAACTGACCGAAGTCTTTCATGGCCTTGAGCGTCGGCTTGGTCGCTTCGATCTCGGTAACGGTATCCCATTCGAGATCGCCGATATTGCCGAGGAGCGGCATGACGTTCTGCGGGCCGACCGTGCCGGATTCGAGGAGCATGTCGATTGTCATCAGGCCGAGAGCCGCGCCGTTTGCCGCGAGCACTTTCTTGTCGCGCGCCATGCGATAGTACATATCGCGCTGCGTGCGGATGATCTTGCGCAGGCGGTTGATGAGCTCCATCGGGAGATAGCCGCCGACGACGCCGGCACGAGGCACATAGCGGAGGTCGATCTCGTTCGGGCCCGGCTCAAGCGGATCTTTGGCATCCGTGATTTTTTTGGCATCATCGGTCAGATAGACACGGCCGATCTCGACTTCGCGAGAAATATCAGGCTCCGTGATCGAAATCTCGATCGCAGCTTTCTCGAGGATGCGGCGATGCCCTTTGAAATCGAGATTTTCCTTGTAAGAAATAAAGTCCGTGAACTCTTCCACATACCTCACGACGAAATAAATCGTCACAGGAAGCTTGAAATCGCCCTTATTGATCGCCTTGATCTCGGTCTCATAGAGCATGATATCATTGCCCTGACCGTCAATCGCATAGCCCGGAGAAACTTCAACGGACATATCCGCACGGCCGCGCGCATTGACTTTCATTTCCTGACGGTAACCAGGCACGACGCCTGCCCCGTGAAAACAGCGGTTGTGGAGCTTGTGCTTTTCGACGTGATACTGCTCTGCATCATTCCAGTCTTTCGTCGTCGTCACAAATCCCTTGAAAAAATTGATTCGCTTGAATCCCTGGTCTTCTGCCATATCTCCACCTGATGCGTTAGTCCTGAAACGCCTGCGTCCCAGTCGGTTTCCTTATATTGCTAAAAATAACTGATTATTCCTCACCCGGCAGCCGTTCGACTTCCGTTTCGCCAAGCTCCACGATTTCCTCTCCGGAACCGATGACGTAGCTCTGTTCCTCGTCGCCGACGAGCAGCTGGAATTCCGAAAGCGCGACCTTTTTGCCCTTGAAACGAAGGTAATACATCGTGTGCGCAGGCTTTTCCGCTCGAATGATGTCGTGAATTTTCACAATCGTATATTCGGACACTTCTTCCGGCTCAAGAGGGATGTCCACGATAAAACAATGGGAAAGATTCACGACCGGGAAAATGATCGTGTCAAAATCCATCGTCGAGTGAACTCCGATCTGGAAGCCGTTGAACGGCCACGCATTCTCGATAATCTCGGGCTCCACGCCCACAAAAATCGACAGGAAGAGCTTCAGGCCTTTCACTGTGCCGCGTATTCGATAATACTCAAGCGCGCGGCGAAGCAGATAGCGCTTTTTGCCTTCCGGCCAATCCTCATCGAGAACGAATCCGATCCAGCTCGCGAGCCAGGGCAGAAATCTCGCCGGCGTCTCATACGGATCGAACATCTTCGGGATATTGTCGACTTCCATCGACACGCTGTCGAACATGTGACGGAAAATCCAAAGATAGTCGCGAAGATGCGTGTGACCCTCATAGATCGACGTGCGGTAGATACCGGGAAGCAGGTCGCAGAATGAACTCTGGGACACATAAATCGTCACGATCGTATCCGCATCCACGATCTGGCCTTTCTGAGGATCCTGATGCAGCACGGTCATCGCACGCACATCGCTCTCCTCATACATGATATCCGGTTTAGGAAATCCGTTGAGCTCGAGATAAACAGACGCGTTCTCTGCCGACAGCCCTTCGAGATCGGGAACACTCAGTTTTCTTTTGGTCTGTACCCGCATGGCTTCTCCTTAGGCCAATTATAAGACGCGCTCGCGCGTCTTTTCCGTGATGTCGACGTTAACGAGGAACGGAAGCCCCTTCGGACTGAGCTTGATCTGATCGACAAAAATTCCGCGGTCCTCATCGAGAATCTGGAGCTTGTCTACAAACTCAACGCCATCGACTTCCTCAACAATGTGATAGAGATCGACCTTGAGGACGCTGCGGCCGAATTTCCAGCCATGCCCGTCGCGTCCGCCGACGATCGGATGCAGGAAACGCCTGAGCGCGCGGTTGATATCGCGTTTGAGGCGGTCACTCGCGCCTGTCGAAGTGCGGATAATCTCCATATACACGCTGATCTCCGTGTACTGCGGACGTTCCACATTCACCCGGACCGTCACGAGACGGCGCTCGTCGAGATATGCCTTGACTCGGCGAAGAAGCTCTGCTGTCGGGACAAGCTTCTTGTTATACTCTTCCTTGTCCTGATCGAATTTCGGCACGACAATGATGCACACCGCGCCTTCGCGGTCTGTCGCAGGCAAGCAGCATGTACGTGCAATCGCATTCGAGCTCTGCAACGAAAGCACTTCGAAATCTTCCTGCGTCACTGCGCGATAACGGCTCTTGATCACATAGGGCCCGCGCTGTTTGACGGCCTCAACAGATTCGACATCGCTGCCGCCGGCTGCCGGATAATGATTCGTCACGCCATCGATATAAGCAATCGCCTGACGAATCGTCGTCGCCTGATTGACGCCGATATTGCCCCTCACGCCGCCGCCGATGCAGTAATGGCTCGTGCGGACGTTCTGGTCGAGAAGCGGCACCATCATGCCGCGCTTCCCGTCGCCGAACTGAACACGGCCGGTCAGACGATCCAGGCGATAGTGACGGCTCCGCTCATCCGAGAGGAAGAAACTGTCCACGTTCTCCCAGCGCACCCACCAGCCGCCAAGACGCGTGTCCTCATACATAAACGGCTTTTCACCATACTGCGACTTGAGCGCCTCGACTTCCTCGTCACGCGGACGCTCCTTCTCGCGCACCCAGATCTCCTCGTCTTCGAGCACAGGCGTATTCAGGAACTTGAACACCTGATTCGGCGTGCCACGACCTGTGCCAAGAATCTCAAAATTAATCGTGCGGCGGTTGACCGCCTCGACCGTGTTGAAAAGAATATGATCGATTCGCGGAAGTTCCTCATAGCCGCCCATTTCGAGACGAACCCTGACCCAGTACAGATTCTCCCCGAACTTGCGCGTCACGTCCATATCTTTCGGGCCGATGAACTCAAGGTAACCGCTCTCCGTGAAGGCGCGCGTCTCATCTGAAACATTCAGGTCCGCCCATTCGCGGCCGTTCCAGTACTCCCAGACAAGCTTCTTGTTCCCGTAATACTCCTCTTCCATCTTCCGGTAGTAGTTGCGCAGGAACTTCGCATCCTCACGGCTGCGCTCGATGCTCGCGCTCGTCTTCGTCAGGACATGGACATACACGCTGACGCGCTCATTCGGGAACGGACCGTTCATGCCGAAATACATCGCCGGATTCTCATCCGGTATCGGCTCGAACACCTGCGTCGTCGAAAGATCTTCCGAAAGCGGCGTCGTGACATCGTCATAACGGAAATCGTTATACGTCAGGACCAGCTGCGGCGTCTGGCTCGCTTCTTCATACTTCAGGCGGACCGTCTTCATTTGAGGCGGACGCAGCGGACGTTCGTCAAACCATGCCCACTTGTCGCCATCGAGCATATACATGCCCGGAACGCCGTAATCGCCTTTCACGATGCGCGCGCGAACGAAATACGCTTCCTGATCGGAAACCTCGACTTTCGACATGTCCTCGGGCACCGTAAAGCTCACCGTGCCATTGCGCGTGAAACAATAGGTCGAATCATCGAAATCGATACCCTTGAGCGAATCCTCGACACCTTTCGGATTGACCATGCCGATCTTCTGCCACTGACGGCCATCATAATATTCCCACACGACCTGAAGGTCTGTCGAAGGATTCATGCCCGTCACCGCAATGCCGTCAGCGAGCTCGAAATCAATCCTGATGCGCGCATTCTCATGACCAAAAAGCTCGTTGTTCCCGATATAGAATGCGCTGTCCACGGCCGGTTCCTTGTGGAACGGGAAGAAACTCTTGGACATATCCACCGGCACGAAATCGTCCGAAGGCGTCTGCACAAGCGCGCTGTCGGGAAGAATACCCTCCCCGAGAATCTCGATGCGCATCTTCAAACGCTCAAGACACGTCATGTCCGTGCTCTGCGGCACGTTCACGAGATGCGCGCGAATCCAAAGGCCTTTCACGTCGTTGACGACCGTCTCTTCCATGCCGTCCACGCCCTTGAAAGCCACCCAGCCGATCGGCAGTTCCTGTGTCGATGCCTCAAGCTCGCGCCAGCGATGGCCGTTCCAGTATTCCCATTCGCAAAGCGTCGGGAAATCGCTGTCCGGACTGTTCGGCGTCTCCGCCCCGATGATCAGAAGCGCTTCCTCGCTGAGCACCTCGAGACGGCTGTCCATAAAATACAGATAGCGCTCGATACGCTGGCAGCCCATGAACACTTCAAACGACTGGCCAGGACGCCCATAAATATACGGCGTGTTGTCCGCATAAATATCATGAAACTGCGAAAAACATCGCACAATCGACGTCGGAAGCACCACAAGGTCGCGAAGCGTCTCAAATACGACTGGCGGCTCATCATTCTTATAGTTCGTCGCAACACTCGTTCCGGCCGGAACAACCTGATAATTGCGCGCACCAGAAACAAGGCTGAACGTCAGCTGCACGCGCGACGGCTGCGGCGGCTGAAGGTCTATGCCCATCAAATTCAAAAATGCCAGATAGTTCTTGTCACCAACGCGATTCAGACGATACAGGAGAACTTCGATCAGCCATGCAAACAGCTCTAAAAGCGTAATGCCGGGATCTGCCGCGTTGTGGTTTGTCCATTCCGGGCAGTACTTCGGTATCAGCTCTACAGCCTCGCGGACGAGATCTTCCCATTTGCGGTCGTCCAGTTTCGGTAATGGAATCATACTTCTCCCTCTTTGCGAAGATAAAACGGATAAACAAGATTCGCTTTCGTATTCGTCTTACGAATCGTGTACGAGATCGTCACATTCATTCGGCTCACCTCTGAATCATCCGGCGCCGCATGCACTTCCAAATCCGAAATCCTTGGCTCGAATTCCAGAAGCGACTTCTTCACCTCATACTCGATCTTGGCTGCCGTCACCAACGTGTTCGGCTCAAACAATATATCATGAATCGCACAGCCAAATGTCGGCCGGCACATTCGCTCTCCAGGAGCCGTCCCCAATATCAGCATCATGTTCTGGCGGATGTTTTCATTGTCTGAACTCAGCTCTGTACCGCCCAACGCATCAATCTGCATCGGAAACGAAAATCCGCTCCCTATGATCTTACTGTTTAACATCGCTTCAGTCCCTCAGTTATCAATAGGAATTCTGACCCTCGATCCAACGCCCGCATTCTGTACACTTGATGCTGATCGATGCCCCTTCTGTGTCCACCTCTATCGCTTTCTTTTCGCAAAATGGGCAGACTAAGCCATCTACATGACCACTCATGACTTCATCTAGAACGTCCTGCCACACCGAAAGCTCATCGTAATCACACTCTGACATGCCATCTCTCCTTAGCTGCCCCTTGGGTTCGTCTTTGAAACATAGATCATTTCATGATCCCTAGCCTCGCTCTCTCCTCCATGATCTGCGTTCAAAAGCAAAGCTATAACACTCTACAGATTTTATCTTAACACATCACTTCGCGATTGTAATTCTTATTTCTCCTTATTTCCTCAACTTTTATTCTTTTATGCCGCCATTCTCCTAAATTATACCTACATGGGCACACACGATCACCCGATTCACACATCACCGAGGCCTCGATATCCCACACGAAGAAAGCGCTTTTCAAGCTCGGACGCCGAACATACGAAATGAACAGGCCGACCGTGCGGACAGTTCGAACGAAAGGCCGTCGCGTCCATCTGCCGGAAAAGCTCGCGCACTTCCTCCGGACTCATCTTGTAACCCGAACGTATCGAACGGTGGCATGCCATCGTCGCAATCACGTCATCGCGTATCTGCTCGATCTGCATCGATCGACCGGTCTCCGCGAGATCCGTCAGCGCTTCGCGAATCATCGCCGCATAGTCATATCCTTTCAGACAATCCGGCACAGACCGTATCGCATGCGAATGATCGCCAATCGCATCGATCTGAAAACCAAGCTTCTCGAAAAAATCTGCATACTCTTCAAGCACATCCGAAAGCCGTGTGTCGAGCTGGAGCAGTATCGGAAACAAAAGGTGCTGCGACGACTTCGGCAAAATCTCATTGCTCACATCGCGAAGACGCTCATAATTGATCCGCTCGTGCGCCGCATGCTGGTCAATGATCACGAGCGAATCACCGTCCGAGCAGATCAGATAGGTCAGCGCATGCTGGCCGATATACCGCAAATTCGAAAAATATCCCTGACGGACAACAGAATCGCCGAGCGGAAGCTGCTTCTGCTCAGGCTCAGGCTGCGCCGGACGCACCGCCTGCAGCATCCACGCAGGCGCAGGCTGCGCCGCGCTGCCACCATTCAAAGCTTCCCCTGGCGCTGCGCATTCAAAACGGCCTGAGGACATGGCCGGAGACGTATCCCCGTCAAAAACAGTGAGCGCGCTGTCACAAAATGGCGCAGAACACGGCGCACGTGAAGCGCTGGCATCGGGCTGCCCGGCTGCATCCGCATCGCCCGCATCTTCCGCGACTGGCTTGCGCTCGGGGCCGGGGTATTGCGGCGCCAGGCCGAAATCGCGATGCAGGTTGTCTTCGGGCGTGCGAAATGCCGCATCCGGCAGCATTTCAAAATACTTCGCCGCCGTCAGCGGCACGGATGACGTCAGCGTCTCACTGGTGCTACGGATCCACGGCGTCTTTTCGAGCGAATGGCGCAGCGCGCGATAAACCGTCCGAAACACGGCTTCCTGATCCTTGAAGCGCACCTCGTGTTTTGTCGGATGCACGTTCACGTCCACAAAATCGAGCGGAATCGTCAAAAACAGCACCACACACGGCTGCTTGCCGTGCAAAAATTCCCGGTACGACTGACTGATCGCCGAATTAATCGTCTTGTCCTTCACAATTCGGCGGTTGACATAGGTATACAGGCGCCCGGTCCCCGTCGACGTATATTCCGGAGAGCAGAACAGGCCTTCCACGACGATATCGCCGACAACCGTGTGCTCGATCGGGAACAGGTTTTCGTATAGCGAACGCCCGAAAACTGCAAGCGCCCTGTCGCGCAGCGTCCCATGGCTCGGCCAGTCGCACTTGACGCGGCCGTCCACGGTCAGCTTCCAGCTCACTTCGGGACACGAAAGGCCGAACTGCTCCACGACTTCATAGACGCGGCGCACCTCCGTCGCCGTCGTCTTGAGGAACTTCAGGCGAGCGGGCGTGTTGAAAAACAGATCATCCAGAACGATCTGCGTGCCGGCAGGCGCGGCTGTGTCGCGGCATTCCAGGACTTCCGTGCCCTCCACGCGCAAGAAAGTCCCCATCTCGTCCTCCGGCCGCTGTGTCGTGATCGTCATCCGGGAAACAGCCGCCATCGATGCCAGCGCCTCCCCTCTGAACCCCATCGTCGAAATCGACGCGAGATCCGAGGACGTATGAATCTTCGAGGTCGCATGGCGAAGAATAGACAGCTGCACGTCCTCCCGCGTCATGCCGCACCCATTGTCACTCACCATCAGATGCTTCTTGCCGCCGTCATCAATCTCGATCTCGATGGCCGTCGCGCCCGCATCCAGCGAATTTTCCACGAGCTCTTTGACCGCGCTCGCCGAACGCTCCAAAACCTCCCCGGCTGCGATCTGATTCGAAAGCGCCTGCGAGAGCACATGAATTTTGGTCATATCTGAACCTTTGGAACAAAAGACAAAAATCGCGGGCCGTATTGCCGAAGGCAAAAGGCACGCGGCGCAGCCGTATGCCCGGCAAGGGCATAGGCGGCGCAATCAGATATGACTAAAAACGCCGACATTGTCAGCGCTTTTTTGCTATTTTTTCTCAGCGCGTTCCTGGGCGGCTTTGTCCCGGCGCGCCTGTTCCTTGCGGAAATAATCCTCGTCGATCACGATCTTCTTGGATGCGATCGCCGCATTGATTTTCTGCTCGATCCAGATGCCGTACTGACCGTTCATGCCGATGATCGATTCCGGATCGCCGATGAGCTGCAGGATCTTGTCATCGACAGCTCTCTGGCGAAGCTGCGGAAGCAGGGACGTGAACGCCGCGCGGTCTGCGCCTTTCTTCGAAACGACACGCGCAATGACTGTGTCCGCGCCGATCTGATAGACTTTCGGCAGGACCATGTTGTCGGACGCGCTGCGGATATCGCGCGCAAGGTCGTCGCTGATCCCGAGTCCGGCGATATAGCCGGAATTTGTCGCGATATCGCTGAGCGTCTTCGCCTGGATGCGCGAGGATTCTGGAATGATCAGCTGATCAGTCGGGACAGGTTCGAGCACGGGATCGGCGGGCGCGGCGGCGGCATCAGCATCAGCAGCGGGCGCGGCGGCTGTACCCGCAGGCGCATCGGCTGTATCGGCAACGGGCGCAGGCGCCACGGGACGCATCGGCTGTTCCGCAAGAACGTTCGCATACAGGCTGCCATTGAGCGCATCCGACAGCGACTGGCCGCCTTTCGCGAGCGACAGGATATTGTTGGAAACCTCGTCCATGCGAGCCTTGACGCGCTTGTCGTTCATGATCTGGCGCGCGATGCTCTGCTTCACTTCGGTAAGCGGCGTCACGACTTTTTCGACCTGTTCGACAACTTTCGCTATCACATACCGGTCGCTGAGCTCGGCCGTGACAATCTCTCCGACTGCCTTGCCATCAATCGCCTTCTGGATTTCCGGTGCCATGATCTCGACATCCACAAGCCCGGTCATGCCTTTGAGATCCTTGTCGTCCGATTCGTCATAATCGACAAACGCCTGATTGAAGTCGAGCTTCTCGTCTATGATTTTCGCGCGCGCGATCGCAAATCTTTCCCCCGAAAGAAACGTCTTCGACGTCTTTTCACCGGGATTCTTGACATTTGCCATGCTCTTCTGGATCGTCACCTGCTGCAGTTTTGCCTTGGCAGGCGTCGTATAATTGCCGAGGTGCTCGTTATAATACTTCTCGATCTCGGCCGCATTGCCGGCCTCAAAAGCGGCGACCTCTTCGTCCGTAAGCGGCTTGAACGTCGCGCCGACCGCGCCCGGCGTCAGGCTCACGATCTCGATTGTCGCGGAATTGTTGGCCTCCGCATACCTCTGCCAGAGCGTCTCTTCAGACACGCTGATCGACGATGCGAGAAGCGTCAGATAATGCCGCGCGAGAAGCTCTTCGCGCTTGTAATTCTCGTAATCGCGCTTCGAGATCGAAAGACGGCTCAGCGCTGCCTCATAATTCTTTGACGAAAACTGGTTCTGATTGTTGAGGAAACGCTGCTGGATGACATCCGCGTTGCCGGCTTCCCAGTTCGTGATGTAATCGTGCAGATCCTCGTCGCTCACGCGCAGCCCTGCCGCGCGTGCTTCGTCCGCGAGCAGGTAGATCAGGCTGATGTTCGTCACAAGCTGTTTCGCCAGCGCCGGATACTGCTGCGAGCTCATCACATTGTCGTCATAATAACGATAAATCATGCTGCGCAGCATCTCATAGCCGACATCATGCGAGCCGACTTTTGCCAGCTCGACCGACGTATTCGATTTGCACGAAGAATCCATGCTCGGAAGACCGAACATAAAGACGAACACAATAATGATGATGCCAAACAGAAGAACGATCAGCCAGGAATTCTTCTGATCTCTTAAGTCCTGAAGCATATTCAGCTTCTCCAAAATAAAAATTTGAGGTTCACCCTGCCGCAAGGCAGAATCAGGGCGGCACAATATAAATTGCACACGCAAAATTACAAGTATTTTGATCTGCGTGTGCCTCCGGTTATTGCGATTTCATCGCAATACACCTCCGGCGCGCGGCTATCTGGCGATACGCCGCGCAAATCCCGCGCGCTCAAGCGCGCATCATCCGACCACGAGCCTGCCCGCTTCCATCCTGAGCAGGTCTACAGATGCCGTATTCTGCTCCCCATTCACCATATCTTTGAGCGTCACGGTGCCGGCCTTGAGCTCATCCTCTCCAAATACCGCGACATAGCGCGCATGGCGCTCGTTCGCGTACTTGAACTGCTTGGAGAGCTTGTCGAATCCGGGATAGAGCTCGCAGGAGAGCCCGAGCGCGCGAACCTTGCCGGAAAATGACGTGGCCGCATGGAGCGCTTCGGAAGTCGCGGGCGCGACGACGACATCGACATCGCAGGACACATCGTCGAACATGCCGCGTTCCTGCATGATCACGCAGATGCGTTCAAAGCCCAGGCTGATCCCGACGGCCGGGATGTCGCGGCCGGAAAACATGCCGATCAGGTGATCGTACCGCCCGCCGCCGGCGATGCTCGAGCTCAGGCCCTCGGCCTGGATCTCGAAAATCGCGCCCGTATAATAGTTCAGGCCGCGCGCGAGCTCGGGGCTCACGCGGATCTGGGGCGCATTCGCAAAGTGATGCGTCGCATCGACGATGATGCGGAGCTCCGAGACGGCCTGCAGCGCCTCCGGCTTGCCATCAAAAAGCTTCTCCAGGCACGCGAGCGTCTCGTCGTTCGTCGGCTTCGCCGCGATCAGGTCGAGAAGCTTCGCCGCACTTTCGGCGGAAATCTCGCGTTCGGTCAATTCTTTTTCGACGCCTTCGCGGCCGATTTTGTCCAGCTTGTCGATCGCCGTGATCGCCGTCGTCTCCTGGCCGATCCCGATCCCGCATACCTCGATCATCGCGCGAAGGATACGGCGATCATTAATATGAATGCAGAGCGCGTCGAACTTCAGCTCCGCGAACACATCACTCACCGCCTGGAGCAGCGCGATCTCCGGCAATGGCGCCGGCGCGCCGATCATATCGATGTCGCACTGGTAAAACTCGCGGAAACGGCCGTGCCCCGGGCGGTCCGCACGGTACACAGGCTGCATCTGATAGCGCTTGAAAATTCGGCCGATCTCGTTCTGATGCATGGCCACAAAGCGGGAAAGCGGCACCGTCAGGTCATAGCGAAGACCCAGGTCGCACTGTCCGGAAGCCGCTTTCGCGCCGCGCATCAGGATCTTGAACAGAAGCTGATCGCCTTCTTCGCCATATTTGCCCATGAGCGTTTCGATATTTTCGATGGCGGGCGTCTCGATCGGCGAAAATCCGTGGCGCTCGTAAACTTTGCGGATGACATCCATCACGCGGTGGCGCTGGCGCATCTGCTGCGGCAGAAAGTCGCGCGTGCCCTTGGGAATTGCTGCTTTTAGTACGGCCATTTCTTATTTTCCTGAGCCATGCGGCACAAATGATCATGAAACAAAAAAAAAACGCATGCCGAACGACATGCGCCTGACGCGCCCCAGGACGGGGCGCAGGAACTCTGAGAAACCTGAGAGATTAGACGCGGCGGCTGTAGTACTCGATGATGAGGTTGTCGCGGAGATCAGTGATGGGGACATCTTCGCGGGCCGGCGTGTTGATCATCTTGGCAGTCTGCTTCTCGGTGTCGACTTCGAGATAGCTGGGACGTGCGAGCGACGGGGTGGCAAAGGATTCCTGAATCGCGACGATCTTCTTGCTGCGTTCGCGGAGGGAAATCACGTCACCGGGACGGACCTGGAAGCTGGCGATATCGACTTTGCGGCCATTGACAAGGATATGTCCGTGGTTGACGACCTGGCGAGCAGCGGGAATCGTGGGCGCGAAACCTGCGCGGAAGACGACATTGTCGAGACGGCCTTCGAGCAGCTGGATGAGACGGAGACCCGTGTCGAGCTTGCTGCTGATAGCGGCTTTCATATAATTGACGAACTGACGTTCGCTCAGGCCATAGTTCAGACGAACTTTCTGTTTCTCATCGAGGTGTTCGCGATACTCGCTCACTTTGCGGCGATGATTTGCGCCATGCTCTCCAGGAGGATTGACGCCTTCGGCGACCGTCTTGCGGGTCAGGCCGGGAAGGGCAACACCAAAACGACGAAGAATTTTAACGCGTGGACCAGTGTAACGACTCATTTGGAGCCTCTCCTTTCTTTAGTCACAAATGCACAATACCGTGCGATCCAAAACCTTCTGCGGCACCATGCCGCACTATCGGCTGTTTCTCGAAACAGCCGGATCATCCAGAACTGTATTGTATCCGGCATTCCGCCGGGCGAACAGCTCACAGCGTAAAACGTCCCGTGTCCCAGGACACAAAACGGGCGCGCCAATATCACATTCCGCTATTGCAAGTCAAGCGGCAATAGGTATTTCATCGACAGGGCACGCCTTTTCACGAAACAGGCATTGCCCCGCCTGAAGAAATCAGGCGAACATGGCGCGGATTTCTTCTTCAATTTCCTTGTCCGGGCGCTGGAGAGAAATGGAAAGCTCCTGAACGATCAGGCTGATTCCTGTGTCAAACAGGCGGCGCTGGCTGAAACTCAGATCTTTCACATTCTTCAGATGATAGAGCTCGCGCACGACATCGGCGACATCCTGAAGACAGCAGCTCGCGAGCTTGTCATTGAGAATGCGCTGACGCTTTGTCCACGGCACAGATTTCGACGCAGGAGGCGGCTCTTTGAGCGATGAGATAATTTTTGCTGCCTCCTCTGGGGAGACAATCGGACGCAGCGCGCCTTTTTCCGCTTTCTCTGTCGCAATCGTCACACGCCGCGGCGACTGAATCAGTTCCAGCACATACACTTTTGCACCAGGCCCGAAAAGATCATTCGATTCGATCGCTACTATCTCACCCACACCATGACTTGGATAAACTACGCGTTCGCCGATCTGCCATCTGAGAACTTTGTCTGTCGATTCCGGTATTTTATTATTCACTTCAGGCATTCTTTTTTCTCCTTGACTAATTGAAGGTGAATGCATTAGTTGCCTCACTGTAAACGCTGATTGCTGTTTGATTATTCCCAACCTCATACGTATAACATTCAGGCTCCTGCTGATCTGAGCTTGAACCCTCTGAGGGTTCAAATCAGCAAAGATACCTTATACCTTATTTTGTACAAAAATTCTAGTTTTTTGATATGATTTAAATCTTTCGACCCGATGCAGGCAGGCCGAATCTTCAGATCTTCGCCTCCCCGGCGGACTTGCATCAGGCATCACAAAATATCAGCAAAGGATCAGGCAGATGATGTTGAAAGATGCCCAGAATCGCGTAGATTCCTGGATCTCAAAGTTCGAAGAAGGCTATTTCCCGCCGCTCGTGCAGATCGCCAGGCTTGCGGAAGAACTCGGCGAACTCTCAAGAGCTGTCAGCCACGCAACCGGCGTGAAAAAACCAAAAAACGGGGAAACACTCCACAGCATCGAGGAAGAACTCGGTGACCTGCTGTTCGTGCTGATATGCTTCGCAAATGCTTACCACATCTCACTCGATGAGATCTTCGATCGGACCATGCAGAAGATCGAATCGCGCGATACGGCGCGGTGGACTCTAAAAAAGGAACTTTCAAATGTCCAAGACCAAAAAAATTAAGAAAGCGAGATTCGCACTCCCGAGCCTGGTTACCCTCGGATCCGTCTTCTGCGCCTTCCTTTCAATTGCGTTCGTGTTCAAATCGCAAGGCGTCACGGGCGATGAGAATTTAAAATACCTCATGTACGGCGCGCTCGCGATCATCGGAAGCATCATCTTTGACACGTTCGACGGCAAAGTCGCCAGGCTCACGCATACATCGACCAAGTTCGGCATGGAGCTCGACAGCCTCGCGGACGGCGTCAGCTTCGGTTTCGCGCCCGCAGTCCTCATCTATGGTTTTGCACTTCACAACGCTGGCATATTCGGCTTGATCGCCAGCTTCATTTTCGCTGCCGGCGCGCTTCTCAGGCTCGCTCGCTTCAACATCGAGGCGCCGGATGAAGGCGTCCAGACCTATTTTAAAGGCATTCCCGCTCCAGGCGGCGCTTCATGCATCGCTGCAATCGTCATCGCCGCAATCCATTCTGACTTCACGCTGACAACCGACTTCGAGCTCAACACGCTCGCGTTCATCGTCATCGCCGTCGGCCTCCTCATGGTCTCGACGGTCAAATACAAGACACTTAAAGGAAAGAAGACAAAAGGCGACTACATCTATATGGTGCTCGGCATTGGCATGTTCGTCGCGCTCTGCTTCATCAAGCATCCTGCCATAGCTTTCTTCTTCCTCGTCTGCTACTTCGTCCTGTTCGGCATGCTCAACACAATCTATCTCAATCTCAAGTACAGCCACAGGCGCCGCAGACATCAGTCCGTCAGGTCGGAGGATGGCGATGCAGAATCTTCTCAGCACAAGGACAATGCAGAGAATCCTCAGGACAAAAAAGACGCCTCCGAAAAAGCGGCCGAAAATGCTCCAGAAACGCCTGAAACCGAAAAACAAGATCCCGATGCGAAATAGCTGGCTTGGAACATCCCAGAATTCGCTCATGCCTGGCTATCCATGCCTGACACAATAAAAACGCCGGATTTTCCGGCGTTTTTATTTATCTTCAGCCGGAACGAAATCTGCCGGCTTGCGGATGGTTCTGCTCAGCAAACGCTGCATTCAAGTCTCGCTTCCCGCGTTCGGGCCGGCGCGGTCACTACTACTATTATTAATGGTTAAGTAAATGATTTAAGATTCGTAGTAGTAGTAGGCCCGGTGGATATCTGGATAATTCGGGAAATTCGCATCAGCTCTTGATCTCAGCTCATACACCCCTGTGCATGGCCTGTGAACGGCTTGTGCATGGCCTGTGGATAACTTCTCGACGCCAAAAATGGCAAAAGTTATCCACAACTTTTTAAACAGGAGATCCACAACTTCTTCACAAGGTTGTTCCACAAGTTATTCAGAGTGCGAATTTAATTCTAAAAAAAGCCGAATAAATAAAGAATACACACTATAATAAAAAAAATACCGAATTATATTTAAACCCACATGTATTCACACATACTCAGAGATTTATCCACACACCCTGTGGATAAACCGTCAGATCAGAAGCCTCTGTCTGGTGTGAGAATTCTTAAATGCTGAAATTTTATGCATAATATATTAACAGATTTACTTAAAAATTAGTAAATAATTTATTTTATCGAATTAAATTCATCAACAGGCTTTTCAACACCTACTCACATAGTTATCCACACACCCTGTGGATAACTTTCTTAAATTTCATCAGCACGAAATTCTGAATATTCAAGTGTCGTAACTTTAAAAGCATAAATATTATTTGCCTAATATTCAAAATACATGAATATAATTCTTATTTTCACATGTTTAGGTCACAAAATTTCACGTAAATTTTACACTATGGCATAAAATTTAATTTGTATACATATATGATGAATAATATTCCATATATTTCGTCTATATCGTGCGTAAAATACCTAAAAAATAATTTAATTCAAAATAATCTTAAATTCTAGCAGATAATTCAGTATTGACCCGCGATAACTCGTTTTGCCGCTTGAAGCCTTGAGATGGACATTTCCGGAGCATCCGCAAAGGGTAAAATAGTTGACGAGGTATCGGGTCTCCCTTAATGTGCCGCCTGTCCGGCAGGGCAGATCCTGACGGATGGGTCGTGTAGAGTTTGAATACTCGATTAGTCATGAGGTCAGACCAGGACGGTAACTGACCTCTTGGGTTCCCGGTTGGGAATATCAGTCTTTAAAAGAATGTGACAGTATGAACACAGAAATCTGGGCTAAGTTCAAGGCGCGTGTCAGAGATCAGGTCGATGGCAGATTTTACAGCACATATCTTGAAAATCTGTCTTGCCGCAGCATGACGGGCAGCGAATGGATCGTCTGTCTGCCTGACCGCGCCACACTCAACATCGTGGAAAGCAGTCTGTCCGATAAGCTTATCGACATCATTCACGAAGTCCTCAAGGAAGAGGGCATCCATTCAGATGTATCGCTTGTTTTTTCGCTCGAAGGAGAAAATTTTGAGGAACAGAAAGAGCATGAGCAGTGGTGCCTCCCTCTGATGGGGATGACAAACAAGGTCACAGATGTGTCCACGCCGGAAGAGGCGAAAGCTGCTTTCAAGGTCAGCCCGAAATATGCTGTTTTCGATACTGCCGCCGCCGTGAAAATCCGCGAGAACAGCCATCTCAATCCAAACTACACATTCGACAGTTTCATCAAAGGCGGCTCGAACGAAATGGCCTACTGTGCCGCAAAAGCTGTCGCTGCAAATCCTGGTGGCGCTTACAACCCGCTTTTTATCTATGGCGGCGTCGGTCTCGGAAAAACGCATCTCATGCACGCTATCGGCAACGAGATCCTTCAGACGAGCAATCTTCGCGTCCGCTATATGACGAGCGAGGAATTTACCAACGGGTTCATGGAAGCCCTGCAGTCGGGAAAAATGCCGGAATTCCGCACCAAAGTTCGCCGCGACTGTGATGTGCTGCTCCTGGATGATATTCAGTTCATCGAGAAAAAAGAAGGAACTCAGGAAGAATTTTTCAACGTCTTCAATGAGATGACTCAGAACAGCAAACAGATCGTCCTCACAAGCGACCGGTCCCCGAAAGACATCAAAGGGCTCACTGACCGCATGCAGTCCCGCTTCATGCAGGGGCTCATGGCTGACATCCAGCTTCCCGAATTTGAGACTCGCTTGGAGATCGTCCGCAAAAAATCTCGCGCTGAACGCTTCTTCATCCCCGATGATATCGCCCAATATATCGCGTCAAACGTCAATTCAAACGTCCGCGAGCTCGAAGGCTGTATCAATCGCATAAAAATGGCTGCCAACAGCCACGAGATCACGATGGCTCTCGCGCAACGCGTCATCGAGCCCTTCTATCAGACGCGCACCGTCCTCGTCGATGCGAACATGATTATCGAATGCGTCTGCCGCTATTTCGGCATCACAGTCGATGATATGATGGGCAAATCTCGTGCAAAGCCTATCGCGCATCCTCGCCAAATCGCCATGTACCTCGCGCGTTCGCACACATCGCTCTCATTCCCCGATCTCGAGCGTATCTTCGATCGCGACCATACGACCGTCCTCTATGCCGTCCGGAAAATCAAAGACGGCCTGTCGAAAAAAGATGCGATGCTCGAAGGAGATATCAGGCATCTGGAAGACGAGCTTTTTAGAAAATAATGATTGGCCGGCATCTGTCCGGCCTTTTTTCTCGCCTATTGCCCCGTCGGGGCAATACGGCTTCGCCGCGCGGCTATCTGCGATACGCCGCGCCTGCATTTTAAATCGTGGGGTAGACGCTTTGTTTTG
>JAFUEE010000025.1 GCA_017464085.1 Pseudomonadota bacterium | reverse complement strand
TGAAGCCGTCCTCTGACCGCTCGGATGGATGCTGAAGGAGGATGGCATGGAGTTTATAGATCTCGTTTTCATGCATCAGCCGATTGATTCATTCGAGCATCCGTGGGCCTTTGCGGGGCTTTTGGTGATTCCTCTTGGCGTGTTTGCAGTGATGCGGCTGACGAAGCGATATCTGCGCCGCGTGATGCTGCCCGATGCCGGGGAGCCTTCTGAGTGCAGGTGCCGTCGCGTGCTCCATGCGGACTGTCGCGTGCTTGTGCGCTCGCTGAGTTTCTGGGCGTTCTGCGTGTCGGCCTTGCTTCTGACGCTCAGCATCGTCTTTCTGACCGTCGCGCTTGCGAAGCCTTATGGCGGCGCGACGCAGGAGACGCGCACCGAGGGCATTGAGATTTATTTTGTCGTGGACATGTCCGCGTCGATGAAAGCGTATGATTATTCCGTGAGCGAGATGCGGGAGCGCGAGATCATGGATGAATACACGCCGAACAGATATAATGTGGCGCGGAACACGATTCTGGGCTTCGTGCGGTCGCGTGCCGACAGATGTTCGCTGAATTCCGGCATGGTGTCTCGCTGTGACCGGATCGGCGTGGCGATGTTCGGGCAGTATGCCTTTATTGACATCCCGATGACGACTGACTATGCGCTGATTGAGCGTCACTTGCGCAAGCGCCGTATCAATGACATCGATGCGACGCAGTCCGCGATCGGTGACGGGATCATGAGCGCAGTCGCGAGTTTGCGGCATTCGCATGCGAAATCGAAGAATATCATCCTGGTGTCGGACGGCGACCAGAAGGGCGGTCGAGTGAGCGTGAGCCAGGCCATCGCGGCCGCGCGGATGTATGATGTGAAGATTTTTCCAGTCGTGATTGGCGCGAGTGACCGGGCGGTTCTCGCGGAAGTGAACGCGGCTGGCGGCTATTCCTATTTTGAGGCGGAATTTCCTGTCAATGAGAAGCTCCTTGAGGAGATCGCTCGCCAGACGGGCGGCGTGGCTTATCGCGTGTCGCGCGATGAGGAGTTCATGGGCAAGATGACGGCAATTCTCGAGAAGCTCGAGCCTCAGGTGACAGTCGAGAACCGACGCAATCATCAGCTGGATCTTTCGCTGCACTATGTGGCGCTTGGATTTTTGTTTGCCCTGATGGCCGTCGGAATATATGTGACGGCAGTCAGGCATTATCCGTGAGCCGGGGGGGGGGATATGCGGATGCGATGCGGAATTTTCAGGATTTTTGATGATTTGGGAGGGGGAAGACTCCCCCGGCGCGGCTATTTGCTTTGCAAATACGCCGCTACCCCCTCGACGTATTTTAAGACCAATAAATTATATATATACGGTATCAGCAGTGGAGGGATGGTATGATATTTATCGAGCAATGGAGCCGCCCTCAAATGATTTATCTTTTGGTACCGTTGATGGCTGTCATGCTTGGGTATGCCTGTCATCTTATATGGAAGAGATATCGGGTATATGTCGTTTATGAAAGTCTTGGAAAAGGTATCATAAAACAAGATGGTAAACGATTATGGAAAAGATGTATTTTGGGCAGTTTGATTGTGTTTTTTATATCGACAGTGATGACATTTTTGCTGCCTAAATATTTCCCATTCTTGATGTTTATAATTTTATTGTTATTGAATGTAATTCTTTGTGTTGGGTTTGTTTATTATATATATAGTTACATGCATTCTCATGGTTTCATGCCCGAGGCCGTGTCAGCCAATGTGCGCGGATTTTCGACGGATCCCGGGAGTTTTCATGTGCGCGGTCGCGCCATCGGAGTGTTTCTGATTTTTGCGTTTTTGATTCTTGCCTTGATGGGTCCGGAAGGATCCGAGAAAACAACGCGGCTGCGCCGCACGCCGATGGAAGTGACCGTACTGTTTGATCTATCGCGCTCGATGGACGCGGCGGATGTCACGCCATCTCGTTTGGAAGCTGCGCGAGATGAAGTTATTTTCTTGCTTGAGAACAGCTATGGGGATGATTTCGGGCTTGTCTATTTTACGGACACCGCAGTTGTTCAGTCGCCGCATACGCCGGATGTCCGTTTTATAGAATCGTTTTTGATGCGTGTGCAGACAGGTGATATGCCGACGCACGGGACCGATTTGTCGATGGCGCTCAAGACCGCGCTTTCGCTCTTTTTGGAAAGCGAGTCTGTGCGCGCGGACATGATTCCGGCGACACGCCATGTACTCTTGGTGACGGATGGGGAGTCGCATTCAGGAGAGCTTGAATCGTTGCTGGGGAGATATAAGGATGAAGGCATTATCGTGGACGTGCTTGCGGTGGGCACGGAGAATGGCGCGGAGCTGAAGGATGCGCGCGGGGAGCGCCTGATGTATGAGGGCACACCTGTCATCACGAGGCTTGAAACGTCTGTTTTGGAGCAGATCGCCTCTGAGACCGGCGGAGAATTTTGCAGGCTCGGCGTGCCGGAGCAGGCGGCTCAGAAGATACTGTCATCCTGGGATGCGCACAGGATCAGTCATCGCCCCCGGGGGATGATGTCTTCTCTGTACCGTGAGCAGCTGTATGCGCTATTTTTGGTGCCTGCGTACATCCTTCTCCTGCTGCTTTTCATGTCTCCTGGTGTGGCATGGGTTTTCCGGCGGCTGCGCCGTCGCGGTGGGAGCGGTCCGGCGCGCACAGGCGCACAGGCGCTTGCTGGCAGGCAAGAGGAGGTGGGGTGATGCGCGCCTTGAGAATGCTCATGTCGTGTCTGTCTGCGGCGGTGTGTGTGAGCGCCTGCCAGATGCTTTTTCCGGATGATTCGGAGACGCGCATCGCGCGCATGTCTGCCGATGTGCAGTCAGAGAACTTCGAGGCTGCGATGTCAGAGCTCGAAGAGGCCCGCAAGTATGCGGACGGCTCAAGCCAGCGCTATATGGATTTCAATCGGTCCGTGCTCGATATTTTGGCGGGGAAATGCGACCGTGCGCAGCTGGAGCTCGATGCGCTTCTGAAGCTGAACCGCGCTCTGGACAGCGACGAGGAGACAGAAGAGATTTCTGCGCATGCGAAGTTTCTCGCACAGCTTCACTATGCATACGGCACGGCACTGTTATGTCCGGCGGCGATGTACGAGTGGGCGGAAGAGGCGGATTTTGAGAAGGCGCTGTCGCACTTTTATATTGCGGAATCTTTAGGGCTTGAAATCAGCGGGGAGATTGCCAAGGTGATTTCGGAATGGTTCCCGCCCTGCCGTTCGTTTATATCGCAGGAACAGCAGCCGGCGATGTCTGCGGCGCATGCGCTTAAGGCAAACTCAGAAGTGCGCCCTGACTGCATCGTGTGCAAGGAGGGTGTGTGGTTTAAAGTCGATGCGCGCGCGCATGAAATCTTGAATGCAAAACTTGAGCTTGTGCCGCTCAACCGGAAGGTCTGGCTCGATGAATCCTCGACATTGCCGTTCGTGCAGCTTAGAGTGGATTTGTATGAGTCAGCGGAAACCGGGGAGCCTCAGGGCGCGCCGGTGCTTCAGTATGCGTATCCGCTTCCCAAAGGGGAGATCCCTGAGGGGAATTGGAAATCGCTGAATATTGATTTGCCGGAAGTCGTGGTGGAGCATTCTGGCGTTCATTATATTCACTTTTATACGATTCATAACGGGGAGGCGCAGCTCTATGCGCATTTTTCGCGCAGCGTGGACTGCGGAAAGATTGATGACACGGTGACTTATACGGAGGATCTGAGACAGCGTGCGGTAAAGCTCGAGTCCGGCAAGACTTATAGCAAGCTCATGCTGTGCGTGGGGCGCCCGGATCGGTTTGAAATCGAGCTTGAGAGCGGGCAGCAGGGGCTTTTTGGCATTGAGGTGCCGGCACAGGACCGGAGCAATATGGCGAATGCTGAATTGACGATATATGATGCTGAAGGGAACAGGGTCCCTGAGAATGATGGAGAGATGTGCAAAAAGACAGGCTGTTTCCGCAAGATTCGTCATAAAACCGATGCTGATCTGAAAGATAATTATGGCGTGTCCAGCTATGCCATATTGAAGAATGATTCTGCTGAGAAGCGCACGTATTACCTGGAAATCGCGCAGAGCGCGGACGGGCAGCCGAATGAATACAATGTCAGTTTTGCTGCATCGGGTCATTGCACAGGCGAAGCAGAGGCGGCCGAGCAGGTGCTTCAGCTCGAAGATATCGAGAAGACGCGCTATATGAGCTGGCAGCCGATATGGCTTTGCCCGCATCAGTTCAGGCGGCATCATCCGCAGCTCGGGACGACATCAGATCTTCTGCGCGCGACGGTCAAGCTCGACTATATCGGGTATGAGGACGGCGACTCGCGTCTTCTGCATTTTGAATCCTATATGATGACGGATAATGATGCGCGCGAGTATTCCGTGGAGACAGGTGCGCTGAGGGAAACGCATTGGCAGCCTGAGCGTTCGGTCGTGTCGTTCGTGCTTCAGAAGCCAGTGACGCGAAGCGTTCATTTCAGGTCTGAGAACGAGACGCGTTTTGGCGTGTTCGAAAGCCTGGAGGTCATTCTTCCTGAGGATGAGTCGTCTGAGGACAAGCAGTCTGAGGAGAACAGGAAGGAGGAGAAGGAGAAGAAGGACAAGCAGGGGGAGAGCAAAGACCGTCAGGACAAGCCCAACAAGAATCCGGAAAAGCCGTCAGAGACTGCGGCAACGCCGCAGGGCAAAGGCTCGGACACGGAGGGTGAGGAATCCACGCCGGATGAGCATGCCAAGGGGAATAAGGCGGCGCAGTATGATCCGCGCCAGCATGAGAAAGATCACATCGATGCGCTGATGGACGATATGGAGCGCGGCCTGTATTATGTGCCGCTTCCGGGGCAGCTTCCTGAGAAGCGGAGCGGCAAGGACTGGTGATGGGGAGGTCGGTGAACGTGAGGAGATGGCTTGTCTTTGCATTATTGAGCGCGCTCTGGATGCCTCAAGCGGTGTTTGCGCAAGCGCCTCAGGGCGCCGGTCCTGAGGGGGCGCGTCTGGCGGCTCCGCCGGATGATATGTTCGTGGATATCCGAGTGCCTGCGCATCAGATCTATCTTGGGGAGACGATGCGTGTGGCGTATGACGTATATGTGGCATCAAGCCGCGGCCAGGTGTTTTATAATGTCGCGGAACCAGATTTCGCGCACTGGTATGTCGTGGAGGGGCGCACTGCTCCGGCATCGCATACGTCTTTCGAGGGCAAATCATACACGCAGGAGCCGTTTGCTGTCTTTTTTGTGACAGCGCTGACGAGCGGCAAGATCTCGCTTCCGCCGCTCAAAGTCGAGGTGCCCTATATCGCGTCGAAGCCTTGGGTGATGAACACGCCGAGGGTTGTGGAGGTGCTCCCGCTTCCAGAGCCAAGGCCATCAGATATGGCGATCGGGAATGTCGGCAATTTCGAGATCAGCGCATCATTGTCGGACGCTGAGGTGCGCGTGGGCGATGTCATTAATCTGAAAGTGACTGTATTTTCGGATTCGCCTGCTGCCGGAATCGAGCTTGCGCCATATATATCGGATGAGGATCCGGAGGCGTTTCGCGTGTATCCGGTGATCAATGATGTCACGGAAGAGAAAGTTGTCGGGGACAGGCTGGCGTCCAGACGCGTGTTCCGCATCCGGCTTCTCGCGCAGAAACCAGGCAGATACCGCATCGCGCCGGCAGGAATCGTGGTGTTCGAGCCGAAACGTCATCAGTACAGGCGTCTTGAGACGGAGGCGTTTGAGGTGCAGGTCAGCGAGGGGGCGCTTCCAGAGGAAGTGGTGCGCGCGCAGACGCACCGCCTGGATAGCGGCACGATACGGCCGATACGCCTGGATGTCGCGCGCTGTCAGCGCGTGCCGTCTCTAGGGTGGCTGTTTGTCGCGCCAGTCGGACTTTTGGGATGGTTTGCGGGGCGGGCGTGTATGCGACGCATCCGCAGGATGCGCGGGGATGCGGAGAGGCTCAGGGGGGCGGAGCAGCTTCTGGAGCGCCTCGGGAAAGCAGAGACCGCCCAGGATCAGTTCGATGTGATCGGTCAGCTTCTTGACTTGGTCGAGGAGGGGCAAGGCATCGATGCGATGGATGATGCACGCTTATCCGCTGTCATCGGGAAAGCGGATGTCTCGCGTCTGAAGGACTGCATCAGCTATCTCAAATGCAGTTTATATGGCATGCAGAAGCCGCTTGAGAAGGCGTCTGTGTCGTTTGTTGTGTCAGCGTTGCGCAGATTGTTCCGCGGGGAGGTTGGCAAATGAAGCGCGTCATCATGCTTCTGGCGTTTGCTGCTTTTTTGTTTCCGCCGTATGGCTATTGCGGGAGCGTGCTGGACGATGGCACTGGCAGGAAGCTTGATTCGCTTGAGCAGCTTGCGGAGAAGAAATTCGCAGACGGGCATCCGGCCGAGGCTGTGGAGGTCTATCGCCAATACGAGAAGGTCTTGATTTCTGAAGGGCTCGATCCGCTTCAGGCAGATCTGCTGCATGACCAGGCCGTGTCGCATTATCGAGCGGGCGCGCTCGGCTCGGCGATGGCGTGCATGAAGCAGCTCAGGCTGATCGAGCCGTCCCGGGAGGTATCGGAGGTGATCGAGGAGCTTCAGCGGCTGATCGAGCACCGCGTGTACCAGAAGAAGCCGAACACGCAGTTTGTGCGCGGTCTTCCGGAGGGGTATCTGAGCTGGTCGCAGACGCATCGGTTTTCGAGAATGGCGCTTCACTGCACGTTGATCGCGCTGTGGTCGCTGTTTTTTATCGCGCTTGGCGTGACGATCACGTTCCGGAAGCAGCGCCGGGCATTTCATGGGCTGATTGTAGCGAGCGCATTTTTGTTCGTCCTGACGGCCGTGAGCATCGTGTTCGTCTGGGAGCATCATGCGACGGATGATATGCGTTTCGGGGTTCTGACGGGGGTGGAGACGCTTCGTTCGGAGCCGGTTCAGGAGGCGGCCCCGTTCGCGGATGCGGGGTATGTGCCCGGCATGACAGTCCGCGAGATCTCGACGCTTCCCGGCTGGTACAAGGTGGAGTGTTCGGACGGGGCACGTTTCTGGGTATCGTCCTCGGAGTATTATCGCCTTCGCGGCGCAGGAGAGCGGGGAGATATGGCAGAGTGAAGCGTGGCGCGGACGTATCCGCGCGTGCGGATAGGCCGCGCGCGTGCGCGCATCCGGCGGAGTCCGGAAAGCGCACGTTTCCAGAGCGGATAAATGTTGACAATAAAGAAAATGGGGAGTTAGGATAAAATGACTTATGCTGTCCGAAGGGGCAGTTTTCGTGTTAGACCTGTGCAAATTTTATTTGGCAAAGAGAGCGCCGGATAGGGTTTGACTTAAAAAATGGAATGGAACAGCGAATATGCTTCGAGTTTTATATGTGGATAATGGGGTCTGTTTGTCTGGTGGAATGAACTGTGAGCTTTCCGAGAGCCTTCATGGTCATGCCGACGTAGAAGTTGATGTCGTTGTTCCGCGTGTGAGTGGTGTGAATGAGGGGGATGGCCGTCTTGCGGAGCGCCTGGTATCGCTCGGCGCGCGAGTGGACGGCAGGGATCATGAGGTTCGTGTGCTCGAGGGGCGCCGTGGTGGTCATGTCCGTACATTCTTTATGGAGAGCGAGGCGCTGAAAGGCGGTCTGAATCTGCAGGACGATCGCGGTATCACGGCGTGTGCCGTGTTTGCGCATGCGGTTTGCCAGTGGCTGGAGAGATCGCCTGTATCGTATGATATCGTCCAGTGCGTGGGGCTTGAGAGCGCGCTGATTCCGACGCTGATGCGCCGTGTGTATGGCGGCGATTCGCGCGTGAGCGCGGTGAAGTCCGTGACGCTCGTTGCCGGCATTGAGGACAAGGCGACGGTCGATATGTCATGGCTTGGGCGGCTCGGCCTGCCCGGGGAGATGGGGACGAGCGAAGGGATGGAATTTTATGGCCGTTTGAGCCTCCTCAAAGGCGTCTATCTGCATTCGGATGTCATCGCGTTCCCGAATGACGGCATCCGCCGCCGCATAGAGAAGAACCGCGGCAAAGATATCGGCATGGAAGGCGTGCTTTTCAGCCGTCTGGACGATATCCAGACAATCGGGCTCGGCATTTCCAAGAAGAAGACCGGCCCTGAGTGTGACAGGTCGATCGCGGCTGTGTACAGCGCCGCAGATATGTCCGGCAAGAGCCGCTGCAAGGCTGCGTTCACGAAGAAATACCGTCTCGGTAAAGACCGCCCGCTCGTCGCGTTCATCGGCCGCCTCGATGCGGAGTCAGGCATTGATCTCGTCAACGACATCCTCGATGATCTGATGGATCGCGGCGTCAATCTCGTGATCGCCGGAGAGGGCAATGAAGCCTATCAGTCGGCCGTGTCGGGGTGGTGCAGCGAGTTCAAGGGATCGGTCGCATGGATCGATCACCGCCCGCAGCGCGATGAGGTTCGCGGGATTCTCAGCGCCGCAGATATCCTGCTCATGCCGTCCAAACACGAGAGCCTCTGCCGCCTGCACCTCACGTCGATGCAGTACGGCTGTGTCGTTGTGGCTCGGAATTCCGGGGCAGTCGCTCAGGATATCCGCCGCGTCCGCAACCTTGAGAGTATTACCGATGAGGACAACGGTTTCACGTTCCTCAAATATGACAGCGATGAGTTCTATGATGCCGTGATGGATGCGCTTGATGTCTATGCGTCACCGTCATGGAATGATATTCGCTCGCATGCCATGGCCGGATGCACGTGCATCTGCAAGACTGCCGATGACTGCGTCAAAATTTATAATCGTTTGAAAGGGTAGTGAATTTAAGCCCCCGGTCGGGGGCGTTCTCTTTTTAATAAGTGAGGTTGCCCATGACGCCGCAGATGGAATCGATCATTCAGAGCATAGCGAGTTTTAGAGAAGCACTCATTGCCAAACAGCGGGAAGTTCAGGAGGAGGAACAGGAGATCATTGATGATCATACATTTTGTGCCGTCCTTTCCGGCCTGCCTTCTTTCCGACGACTTCCGGGCGTTCCGGAGCACATGGGGTTCGATCTCGTCTGGCATTGCGACACGGAAGAGCATGCCAAGGAACTTCGGGAATATCTCGACAGCGTGTTTGGGATTCGCGATGAACAGACGCTTGTCGCTCAGAAAATGGAATTCTTCCATTTCTTCAATGAATATTACGATTTTGCCTGCGAATGGGACGGCCATCCCAATTTTCAGCTGAGCGATCTGGATGAAGAAGGCGCGCATAACTATACAGTGAGCCGCGATTTTTCCACGATGCTTCGCAATTTCGTCGGCCCGCATGGCTATCTCGCTTGGGATATCGGGGAGCGCATCATGCTGATCCGCGCGGCTTGCGCTTGCGAGCTGATCAGCGATGAGACTTGCATTCGTCTTGCAATCGAGGAAGCGAATGCAGCCAATGAGGTTTTCGACAATTTTATTGATTTTGCAATCAGCGCGCTCTGCGGCTGCGTCTATTTCATGTTCGTCTCGATGGGGCGCACGGAAGATGAAGGCCTTTCCGGTTTCCTCGATATCAATCTCAAAATTGTTTCACGCCTGTTCGAAGATGATATCTGGTCGTTCAATGCATGGTGCGAAAAACATGTCAAGCAGCTCGCGATTCAGGATGATCAGGTTCAGGCGCTTCTCGGCATGGAATATCAGAATAAGACCGGCATCGCGACGGATCGCGTCCTCTGCGATGGCTATCGCATCTCTGTGATGGTCCGCGAAGAGCCGATGAGCGATCATGATACAGGCTGGCGCTTCTTTGCAGGTGACGAGGATCAGGAATATATTGAAAATGGCCGTAACTTCGGGGAGCTCGATCTCAACCTCATCGTGAACTATTCCCAAGATACGATCAAATTCCTCGAAGAGCCTGTCGGTACGCTTGTCATGCGAGCCGATAATGGAGAGCTTGAAATCGTCCCGATGGGCACGATTATTCATGCTGATGCGGAAACAGCGGATGACGGCGATGCTGAGGACGAAGATGCGAATCCTCAAGAGCCAGACGGCGATGGCCCCGATGAAAATGGTGCGTTCGGCTGAGACGTGCACTGATTGAGATATGCCCCTATTGCTGTTGGCTTTAGGGGCTTTTTTGTATATATATCGCGCCGCTTCGGCTTTTGCCGATACGCGGCGCATCTGCTCGCTTATGCTTCGCATACAGCTCCCCTATCTTTTGGCTGTACTCAATGCCATGTCTGGGCGATTGAAATGCATTCTGCTCGATTTTGACACGCCACACTTCATACACACGATGGCACGCCATCTATATAAGAGGTGTTCTGGATTCATCACTTAGGAGTGAGACATGAAATTTATATTGGCTTCTCAAAATGTTCACAAGGCTGAAGAATTTGCTGCTGCAGTGACTGCGGTGTCAATAGAGCCTGCGCCTGGCGCGCTCGAGATCGATGAAAATGCCGATTCATTTATTGGCAATGCGCGTCTGAAAGCAAGAGGTTATGCTGAACATTTTGGGGAGAATGCGCTTGCAGATGATTCAGGGCTGAGTGTCGATTATCTTGGAGGCGCGCCCGGAATCCACAGCGCGCGTTATGCATCGCTTGGACCAGAACCAGATCTTGATGCAGATCGTACGGCAGCCAATAACCGAAAGCTTCTGCGAGCACTCGACGGTGTGCCCGAAAGCGAACGTGGCGGGCATTTTACGTGTGCGATCTGCCTTGTTATCGTGACTCGCGAAGATATCCGCTTTATTCGTGCGCACATGGCCAGGCTTGATCCGGCAGTGTATGAAATTACATTTTATGATTCAGAGGGACGAGCTGTATCCTCGGAAACTGACTCGGCAGTTCGCGCAGAAGTCGCATTTGAAGCACATGCATACGGGCGTATCCTTGAAGCAGCGCATGGTCAGGGCGGTTTTGGCTATGATCCGCTGTTCTACTGCCCGGAAGCTGGATGCACGTTTGCTGACCTGACGAAACAACAGAAATTGTCAGTTTCGCATCGAGGCCGCGCGATAGGCCTGCTCCGCAAGATATTTGAAGGATGATTAGGTGTTGGTGGGGGAAACCCTTTCTTTTGTGCCAAAAGAAAGGGTT
>JAFUEE010000024.1 GCA_017464085.1 Pseudomonadota bacterium | reverse complement strand
TTCGTCGAAAACGAAGGCCGAAAGTACTTCATGTTTTACATCAAACCGATCATCAACGGTGTCGGGAATTATTATATCGAAGCACGGACTCGCGACAACCTGCGCACCGACATGATTATTGATTATCTGGGACATCAGTACGTCATCGAGATGAAGATATGGCGCGGGGATTCCTATAACAAACGAGGCGAACAGCAACTCCTGGAATACCTTGACGCTTACCACCTCGACAAGGGGTATATGATGAGTTTCTGCTTTAACAAAAACAAACATCCCGGCATTCATAGCGTCCGCATCGGTCATCGGGAGATCGTCGAAGGCATTGTATAAAGGCCCGGCGTATGCGCGAAGCCGCATAGACGGGCCAAATGTGCGGCGTATGCCGTCAGGCATAGACGCACCAGTAAGACGTTCGGTTCGACTGGACCGTTAGGCAGGCCACAACGCATCATTACAAATACGCATCGAGGCACTTCACCTCATCCAGAGGCACTGGCACATGAGAGGTTTTATATACCCGCATCTCATACACGCCAGCCTCAGTCAGCACGCCGTTTACCGGAACGCAAACCTTCGTCCCGATATGCACATCCTCACGCCTGGTCCAATAATACTCGGGAAAGTATTCATCCGAATATGGCGAACTATCGGTACTCAGAATGCAATAGATAATTTCATCATCATTTAAAGACACGCGCTTGGGGAGCGTGGGCAAAACATCAAATTCTCTCTTATCCTGATAGCTCTTATAATCAATTAAACAGATCAGAGCCTCAATAGCAGCGACCTGATCATCTCGCCACAAATCCTGCTCTTTCTGCGACTGATACGCATTTTCGTGATTGCTCTCTGGAGTTTCGCGCTTCTTTTTTGCCATCGACCGTCTGCGCAAATTCAGATTTGGCTTGAACATCACTTCATCACCGATATTCAGCTCGTCATCATAAGATGGCAATATACAATCATATTCATAGGGAATGCTGAGATTATAATAGACAGCCTCTTTTTTCGTATAGCCGTGATAATATAGCCTGTCGTCGAAAAGCATCTTCCCGCGCTTATCAAATAGATTTCCTATTGTCTCCACAATACGCATCCAGAACTTATCAAACGCGCCCCGGTGAAAGCGAAGGCGCAAGTTACGCGTACCAATCTCAAATGTCGCGCAAATTTCGAGAATCGGTGTATCCTCAGGAATGGGAATGTCCACTTTGTCATAATATTCGATCATATCCGCAGGAATTGTCCTGTCGAATTTTTCAAATCTATTGATGGGCACAGAAAACTGATACTGCCAATCACTCAAACAGGAAATGACTTTGTCTGAAACCAATCGGTCCGTTTCGCCCAATCCAGTTCCAGAATCCTTCATAAAAATCGCAGTTTTATCTGAACGCTCAAAAATTAGGCGTTCCAATAGTTTTTCGCCTGTGCAGTCGTACAGGCTTGCTTCGAATTTCAAAATCTCCCCATACACCGGCTGAGGATGATCAGCATCAAGCCAATTCAATAGATTATACAGAACGCCCATCGTATCAGGCGATACCCCCTCCGCCTTGCAGTCATAACGCTTGTCATCGCCTTTAAATTTGCACAAACACCTCGAATACACGCCATCAAGCACCCAGGCGTGATACTGCGGTTTCCAATGCTCGATATGAATCTTCTCAAATATTTTCAGCCATAAGACAGAATCCCCCTTGTAGATTCCCTCACGAAGCGTATCAGCGCTCCAACCGCAATCAGGCCCCTTCGCTTCATATTTCGAGATCCAGCTCAAATCCTCGAGCGATTTATTAAAGAATTCATTCCCCAAGATCATACGATAATGAATGATGCCGTCGCGAACATCGATATGATACTGATAACCACCAGTCCAACAACAACTGTTTGCAAAACGCAAATACTCGAGTTCCATCTTTATCCTCCAAATGTGTTTTTGCGTATCGCCCGAAGGGCGATAGCAAAAACGGGCGCGCGCATGGCCAAAGGCCAAAGCGCGCCGTTAAAATCAATTCCTTATGATCATGCACAGAAACACAAGCAAAGCATGCAACGACAAGTAGGGAATAACGATGACTAAATTTGAACTCAAGGTAACAGACAGGAATCGAATATTCAAGAGCCGTTCACCCAAAAGGCATGATTGAGAAGCCTTGATCAAGAATAAAAAAAAGCACCCTTTCGGGTGCTCTTTTTGTGTGAGACATATTAACTGAAGACCCAAGTCTTCTTGAACGTGATCGGAGCTTTGAGGGCTCCAAATTTCCAGTTCATGATGCGCTGCCTGACGCATGTAAACATTTCGCCGCCAATCTGATCTTCTTGCTTATCGACCTTCATGACTGTGCCATCTTTCGTGACTGTAATCACGATCACAAGACGGCCTGCGGCCTTACCCTGAGCATTCATGACACGCTGATAGCAACTCTTGATATCGCCTTGTTTTTTCTTGAAGACAGACTCGATGCTTTCCTTGCTGCCAGGTGCTGCCGAAGCCGTGAATTCGCTCTTTTCATTGACCTTGAAAGAGACCTGTGCGCGTTTGGTTTCATTTTTCTTATTATCGACAACGACTTTAGGCCCGGAATTACCGGAGTTGTCGAGTCCAAGAAGCCCACTGCCACCGCTGCCGCTGGCAGCGAGCTGATTGAGCAATCCGCCTGAAGCGCTTGCGCCGATATCACCTGCGGCGATATCAGACATATCAGCGATATGCGCGTTATTTCCGAGCATATCAGCATAGAACCCTTCTACGCCGCCGTCCACACCGAGAATCTGCGCGGTAATCATGGCACCTTGTTCACGGTGTTTATCCGTGATCTGATCCATCAATTCCTCGCGACTGACCGTGCCTGGTTCTGGCTCGGGCTCAGGTTCAGCCTGAATTTCCTGAAGGACATTGTCTGAATCCTCAACGATTTCCTGCTCAGGCTCCTCTTCTTTTTCCTCATCGATCTCCATTTCTTGGATCTCGACAGGCTTGAGGAGCGCGGTAATGACATAAAAGTCATCTTCGCGCGGCCAGTCCTGAACGCCGATCACGATGAGCGGAACGACATGGACGAGGAAAGAGAAAATCAGAGCGATGACGAGCGCACGCGGGAACAGCTCAGAAAGCTTGCTCCAAGCGCTCGGCGCCTCGTACCGCAGCTTTGCAGCCGCAAGTTCATCGTGTTTGGAGACGAACTTGAAGAGAATCTTGATCTTGCCTATCTCAATGCGGCCACGGCTGGCGTTGTTCAACTTGATATGGACTTCATCGCCGACAATACTCACGCCGTCGCGAGCCTTGAGCGTTTCATCTAATGTCAGGCTGACATTTTCTTTGAGAACGACGCGTCCATGCATCGATTCTCTTTTGATGCAGAGCGTATAGCTGTCCTTCGCCTGATCGTACTCGAACAGATCCCATTTTTTCGGGACAGCAGACGACAGAATACAGAAAGTGTTGGAATCATCCTGTCCAACGCTCACCGTACTGCGCTTTTGTATCACGCGGTCGTCAAGGCTTTGTTTCCCACGAAACACGCCTATTTGTAGAAACTTTTTTGGTTCTTGCACGGGCATCGCGCAAATCTCCAGCTGGGGCTGAGTAAATTAAATGTCACGGCTATCCAAAACGAAAGCCGTGACCATTGATCCAAGATTAGTTCGGTATCACGTAGTCAGGCGCTGCCGCATAACGACCGCTTTCCTGCATACCACCCTTAATGACTGCAAACCTGAATCTCTTAAACTCAGTTCCGATAGCTGTCTGCATGACTTCCACAAGCAATCTGTAGTTCGTCTGCTGATCTGCAATAATCGTCAAGTCACCTTCGAATGTCTTACCACTCGCCATCGCAATGCTCTTCTGTTTTTCCACTTCCTGGCGAAGCTTCGCTTCAAGAGGCTCTATGATCAGACCGCTCTCCCCGCCTTTCTTGAAGTTGCCGCTCACGCGGCCGCCTTCTTCAAGGTCAAGAATACGTTCACGAATCATAAATATGCCTTCTTTATTGACCGTGATGACCGTCATGTCTTCCGGAAGCGTCTCAGCGACTGAAATCGGCACGTCCGTATTCGGAAGAATGACAAACGTCTCTTCACCGTAAGATTTGAGCAGGAAGACGAGGATGATCGTCATCATGTCCATCATCGAGTTGAGCGTCAATGAGTTCTTGCCTTCGTCATGCTGACGCTTCGCCTTGCGCTTCGCACGAAGACGCTTCATCAAAGCGTCCTGCATTTCTTGCTTTTTAGTATCAGGTGCTGCCATTGCTTTGCGATCCTGTTCGTTAACGGTCAATATTCTCTCTATTGCCTGGCCTTCAGGCCAGACGCGCTGCTTCTACATCAATTGCTTACTGTCGGAAGGCCCAGGACGACTACAGGAAACATTCCAAGCGCCATCTTCGCCGAATTGCCATCCGCATCCGTCGCATCCACAAGAGGCGCAAGCGCCTCGTTCAGCTCCGACCAGCTCTTCATCATCTTGCCCTTCGTCGCCGTGCTCTGCTCCGCTCGCGGGACAAGCTGATAGCGCGCAATATCCATCGCCTTGACGAGCACGCCGAAATTCACAGACGAATCCGCCACAATCTCGATCTGGTCATGATCTGTCCAGTCCGGGCGCTGCTTGATCTCCAAAAGCGTGTTGTAAAGCTCAAGCCAGTTGTGACGGTCCGTCTCCACTTCCGCCGTCTCTTTGATCGTGCATATCGTCGGGCCGCCAGCAGGACATTCGCCCTTCGCCGGCAATGACGACATTCCTTCCACAATCGTAAAGCCCTGCTGCGAGATGAACAGCTGCAGTCGCTTCGGCGGCTCACCATTGTTCATGGCCGCGCCAGCACTCCGCTGGGGCATCGTCACCTCAATTACCGTGATCTCCATAAAGACGACGTTCAGCAGCATCAACGGAATCAAAACCAGAACCATGTTCATGATTGGGGTAAGGTTCAGATCCTCAGCTTCTTCTAATTTTGCCATTTCTCTCTCCTCAGGACTAACATAAACCCTGCACGCCGCACTCACGGCATGCAGCCTCTCTCTTCACTCTGCGCTCGCAGTTCCGATTACTTCGCAGCTCGCTGGCCAAGAAGATTGCCGAGTTTCGTCGAGTAAAGTTCAATGTCGTCCAGAATCTTCTTCGCATAAATCGAAAGAAGAACATGAATCGTCAGCGTCGGGATTGCCACGATCAGACCCATGGCCGTCGTGTTCATGGCGATAGCAATACCTGCTGACAGTTTCTGCTGCCTCTCATCAGGCGCCGCAGATTCGAGAGCCGAGAACGCGTTGATCAGACCGATAATCGTACCCAGAAGACCGAGAAGCGTAGCAATGTTCGCGAGTGATGCAATGGCTGGCATGAAACGCGTAACCAGCGGCGTGATTTCAAGTGACGCTTCCTCAATCGCATTCTGAATCTCAAGTTCCGTTTTGTTCGCACGAGCAAGACCGGCTTTGATGACCTGCGCTACCGCCGCGCTCTTCGCAGCATTGCACACCTGAATCGCGCCATCAATATTGTTCGACACGATGTTGCGCTGAACGGCATCCATGAACTGACGCGCATTCGTGTTGAACTTAAAGAAAATGTAATAAACACGCTCTACAAGCAACGCAAGGCAGATTACCGATACGGCGACGATAACCCACATCCAGATACCGCCATTCTCCCACGCAAACGCTTGCTTTAATCCTTCCATCTTGCTACTCCCTCCGTCCTTTCGAACTTAAAGTGTTTTTCCGGCAGCTTATCTGCCGAGCTCTGTTAATAATGTCTCCATGGCCCGTTCTGATACAGGCCAACACGCCTCGTGTATAACACGATATTTTGTCTTAAACAACAAAATTTACTTACACTCGGTCTTCACGCCATTTTCATCAGGCGCTTCACACGCGCTCACACCTCTCGCCCTTCAAGCATCTGGCACACAAGCGCGTACATCGCCTCCGCTCGATGTAAGCTGTGCTCCCCATGACCGATCGACGCGTCATATCCGAAATAATCCTCGCAAAGCGCATCCCTCCCGAATCTCATGCAGAGCTCAAGCGTGATAAACGGCGCAGACGACTTGAGCGATCTCCGCTCCGGCGCGCTCAGAAATTTCGCTTCCTCTTCATAAAGCCCGACAACCTCGCGCGCGTACTCACGGTCATACGACGGCTCCTCGTCCTCCCGCTTCGGATTGCACCACGAGCGCACCGCGTCACCGATGTCAAAACTCACACGAGAGCGCGCCATCGTGTCCAGGTCGACAACCCCGCAGACCTCGTCCTCTGAAAACAGAAAATTCGTAATCTTCGGATCCCCATGGATAATCCTCTGCGCCGGGCAATCCATCACTGACTCGAAGTCTATATGCCGCATCAGCGAAACGGCCCGCGCATGAAGCTCAGACACCTCGCGATAAAGCCTGTGCTCGCGCCTCTCTGCCACTGCGCGACCGAATGCTTCCGCATGGCGCTCGATATCATGGACACCAGGCCGGCTGTGCGCGAACACATGACCGCAACCGTCCAGCGCGCCGTGAAACCTCGCGAGCGCGCGCGTCAGCGAGCGTATCTGCGACATATTTCCTGCACTCTGCCGGCTCTCTCCCGGAAGCAGCTGCATCAGACGCCAGTTGCCAGGCTCAAATCCGAAATCCCCCCCTTCGGCACACCACGCCCCTGTCACCGCGCGCAAAAGCGAGGGCACGCAAACGCCGCCGCGCGACAGCACCGGAACAAGCGACGCGATATCTGAATTCACGGCCGCCCCGAATATCGGGTTCACGCGCTGGAGCACATACCTGCCGTCCACGCAGAACGTGTCGTTGATCAGCCCGCCCGCAAGCGGCGCGCACGCCGAAGGCTCGGGCACGCCAAACGCCTCATGCACAAAACGGCGCATCCGCGCCGCCGTCATGTCATTGAACTCCAGCATATCTTCCTCCTCTGATGATGCTCAGGACTCGCGCCACAATCATGCTGTCGTCCGCGTACCGGCCACGCCGGTAGCGGACGTCGCGAGCTGCAGCACCGCGCCACGCGCGGGACAAAGCGAGCAGGCCGGGCCGTATGCGCCCTCAGGCGCATAGGACGGCCTAAAATCTGATCTCTCGCTCGGGCGCAGAAAACGACGAAAACTTCGCCACCGCATCCTTCAGATAATACACAACCGTATTGCCATCGCCGACAGCATACATCGACTTCAGCTCCGGATATGCATCGAGCATGTGCGACTGCGCTTCCGCCCGGTCATCCTCGACCGCTGTCCCCGAAAGCCTCAGCCAGCGTGCGCCGTCAAAAGCGCAGATCTCGATCTTCGGATTGGCGCCAATCTGGTGAGCGACATTCTTCTTTTTGCCCGTCTGGAAATACAGATGATTGTCATAAATCTCAACTGTACCGAACGGACGCACGCGTGGCTGATCGCCCTCCGCTGTCGCAATATAATACGTCTTGACCGCCTTCAGAAACCCATAGACTTCCTGCATGTCGTTCGTCTCGGGCACATCCGCCGCCAGCGCCTTCGGCGCCGCCGCGTCCTTTGCGGCATCCGCTTCCTTTGATGCATCCGCAGCTTCATCCGGCGCCGCGCAGGCCGTCGCACCGCACGGCTCGCATGCTGGCACCTCCGGGCACCCGCTCATACAGCCCGGCGCAATCACACTCAGAAACACTAATACTCCCAGCGCTCTCTTCATCAAACCTTCTCCTCTATTCCTATCAGCAGATGCGGCTCCCCGCACGCGCACCTACATTACACCAGGCCGCCCGCTCACAAAATAATTTTAGCACCGAGCTGGAACCCGATTCCGGCCTCGGGAAAACCGTAATTGCGCTGGTAGTTGTAATCCAGCAGATTTGTCCCCTTCAGATAGGCGCTGAAATGTTCCATCTGATACTCGATTTCCGCATCGAGCAGATAGACATGCCCAAGCCAGGCGACTGACGCGCCAAGCCAGGATTCCGTGCGCCTGCGCGACTCATACTGGCCGTGCACAGAGATTTTCAGGCTCTCAAGCGGCGAATAGCTCACGCCGGCTTTCGCATGGTGCGCTGGGCGGTCGTTGAGCGCATGCCCGCCCGAAACATCCCACGCATAAAGATACTGATAGGCCAGATCGAACGACACACCTGCCCAAGGGCCGAGCCGCAGCGCTGCGTCCACGCCTGCCATGCGCGCATCATCCACGTTGTACGCGACCTTGATCGTGTCCACATACCTGAAATCGATCAGATCGCGGATCTCCGTCTCATAGGCGCCGACGGTCATCGACACTTTCTCGTGCGGCGCCCAGCCGATCTCGACACCTGTATGCCAGGCGACTTCCGGGCTCAGCTCCGGCAGAGCCTCCCCGCTCAGCGGGATACTTCTGAACTGTTCCTTGAGCGTCGGCAGACGGAGCCTGCGCGCGACGCGAAAACTCAGCGCCAGCTCTGGCGAAATGCGGAAGTCCGCGCCCACGCTCATCGAGCCGTCCACAAGGTCCTCAAGCGCGGGGCGCTGCGCGATGCCCGTGTCCTTCTGGCTCAGGACAACCGCGCCGGTCACGCCGCCCGAAGCAAACACGCGATAACGCTCCCCGGCGTTCCATTCGAGCGCCGGGCGGATATCATACCAGAAACGGCTCGATGTCTTCTCCGTCCGCGTCCCGCTGCGCAGCATGACCTCGTCCGAATAATGGCTCTGATAGCGCATATCCGCCCGCAGAAACGCTTTCAGGCTCTCATCCGGGCCAAATCCTGCCGTTTCGAGATCGATACGCCCGCCGTATTCCTGATCATCCCAGACCGATTCCGAAGCAATCGTGCTCTCCTGGGCGGTACGCGACGCATCGTCATAAGCTTCAAGCGTATTGCCCTGCTCAGTCGCCCACACCTGCATCTGGCCACCCAGCACGGACGCATCGAACGTCAGCCGGGCGCTCGCGAGCGACACGCGCTGCGACACAAAGCGCCAGTACCGCTTCTGGCTCACGCCTATCCCCGTCGGGACATCACGCGGCGCCTGCGACCAGCCCACAAACACCTCAAGATCGCCCCAGCTTCCCAGCGAGCGCCCCGCGCGCACGAGGAAATTGCCGCCGCGCTTCTCTGATGCGTCACGCAGACCGCCGTCCTCCCCCTCTGTCGCCGAAAATGCATTCGAAAGATAAAATCCGCGCGAATAAAGGCCGCCCGCCGTCGCTGCCCAGCGCCACGCGCCATAACTCATGCCATGCGACAGCGCCCCCACCACGCCCGAACGCGAAATCTCCACACCGGCTTCCAGCCTCTCAGGCATCGCACCGTAAAAGTCAACTTTACCGCCCAGGCCGACCGCATCCGTCGCGCTCGCATCCGCATGCGAAATCCGACCGCCGCCGATCCAGTTCACAGGCATCGTGTCGAGCGCCGTCATGCCGTCATAACCCGTGTCCAGCGGCACGCCGTCAAACTGGAAATTGATCTGCCGCGTCATGAAGCCGCGCATGACAATGTTCCGGTACCCCTTCCCCCCCTGGTCGCCAAACACGCCGGGCACGCGCTCAAGCCAGTCGTTCACCGTCTCCACGCGCGGCGCCTCCACATGCTGGCCGAACACCGGCCGCGCCTTCGACTCCCCCCAGAACGCGCCATCCACAACGATTTCCTCAAGCGAAAGCACCTCCGTATCCTGCGCTGCGGCTTCGTCCTGCCCATACGCAGCCCCTGATGCCATCAGAAGACATGCCGCGAACGCCACGCCAATCTTCCGGTCCCATACGCCACACATCTGCCTGCTCATGCGCTCAATCTGCCGGATAGATCAAAATCTTCGTCAGCGCATCCACCCCATAGCACCCCGGCCCGTCCTTCATCGGCGCGCCTTCTCCATACACAAGCCGCTTCGACGCCACATCGATATAACTCTCGGCCGCATACGCGCACGACACCATTGGGCATCGGTCACCCTTCGATGACGGGCGGAAACCATCTGCCGCTTCATAATCGCACAGATACCCTCCAAGCTCGCTGGCACCGATCCCCGTCACTGCCTCTATCATCGCCGCAACCGACACGCCGCGCACCGACTGCTCCCCGACCGTCACCGTCTCAAACTTCGCCTCATGCTCAAAAATATTGACGCTGCCCTGATCCTTGCCATTCAAGTACACCGATACGCCGTATGCCGTTCCGTCCACTGCACCTTCGATTCCCTGATCGTCACATCCCGAAATAGCCGCCGAAAGCACTGCAAGCATCACGATTTTTTTCATCTATTCGTCCTCTTTGTTCGTATGCATCATCAAATGCAACAATGTTGCATCAAAATCGTGTTCGCTATTATCCGACATATTTTTTCCTGTCAAGCGCCTATTTCCGCGCCTTCCGCGCGAAAATACGGCGCTTTTGGCGCGTCGCTATCGGCTTGCGCCGATACGCGCCGCGAAACACTTTTCTCCCTTGCACACGTGCATTCAGAGCCCGAAATCAGGCCCCATCCGCCCTTCGCTCAGAGATATTTCAATAGCTCGCAGATCGCGGTCTTCATCGAAACGCACTGCGCGATGCCCTGCCATGCGATGTCCATCGCAGTCCCGTGATCCACCGAGGTACGCAGGCACGGCAAACCGAGCGTCGCGGATATGGTGCGCTCAAAATCATACGTCTTGGCGGCGATATGCCCTTGGTCGTGATAGAGCGACAGGACTGCATCATACCTGCCCTGCGCGGCCTGCGCAAACACGCTGTCCGCCCCGATCGGATCGGTAATATCTATCCCCCGGAGGCGAAGCGCCCGCGCAGCAGGAATCAAAATTTCAGCTTCTTCTGTACCAAACTGCCCGCCATCGCCTGCATGCGGGTTGAGCGCCGCCATCGCAAATTTCGGTGACTTGATGCCGAGCTGACGCGTCTGCGCATCCATACGCACACCAAAAGCCACCAGCCTGTCCACATCCAGCGCGTCAATCGCCTGACGTAGCGAGAGATGCCGCGTGTAAAAAAATATCCTCAGCGCGCGCGTGATGAAGAGCGTCATCGGGTCTTCTGCACCGAAAGCCGACGCGAGCATCTCCGTATGTCCGATTTCCGAGATTCCAGCCAGACGCATCGCGCCTTTGTGTATCGGCCCGGTGCAGATGCCGTCTATCGCACCAGATTTCGCATCCGCCGCACACTTCATCAGTGCCTGATGCGCGCAACGCGCGCAATCCGCATCCAGAACGCCCGGACGAAAGCCGTCAATCGAAATGCCTGCATCCCGTACCGAAATGCTTTCAGGCAACGCCTCGCGGACAGCTGTCCCGGCCGACGCCAGTTCAAGCCCGGGGGCAAATCGCGCGCTCGCTTTCCTGAAAAGCCCCTCATGCGCATACACAACGACACGGCAGCCATCCAGAACCCCCTCGCGGCGAAGATCCGCAAGCGCCTTTGCCGTAATCTCATAACCGATGCCCGACGGATCACCGGGCGCCACGCCGATCGCAAGATTCTGTCTCATGAGCGCGCTCCAAAAATCGCGGTGCCGATGCGCACATGTGTCGCGCCTTCCTCAATCGCGACCTCAAAATCATGGCTCATACCGTATGACAGAATTTCAAGCCGGCGCGCCCTGTGCTCATTGAGCCGCATCAAGAGCTCACGTACCTGCCTGAAATACGGGCGCGCCGCCTCAGGATCTTCAGATGCCGGCGGAATCAGCATCAGGCCTTTCAGTTCGAGATGCGCGCAGCTGTCCACGAACTCGACAAGCGCCTCGAGCTGGCCGACAGGAAGGCCTGTCTTTTCGCCATCTTCATCCCCGATCCGAAGCTCGATCAGAATCGCCTGGCGCCGTGTCGGATAAAGCTCGGCCGTCACCTGCTCAATCTGCCTCGCAAGCGCAAGGCTGTCCACGGAATGAATCAGATCGGGCGGACACGACATGAGCTGGCGCACCTTGTTTCTCTGCAGATGGCCGATCAGATGAAAACGCACCCCTTTTGCATCCCCCAGCATCGCGCGCTTTTCGACATATTCCTGCACATAATTCTCCCCAAAATCTCGAAGCGATGTCGTCTCAAGCGCCTCAACAATCGCGGTGACCGGCTTCTTCTTCGACACGCCAACAAGCGTCACTTCGGAACGGTCCCGGCCGCAACGACGGCAGGCATCCGAAATCCGCTGCTCAATTCCTTCTAAATTTTCCGATATCGTCATCATCTTTCGCTCCATGTTCCACAAAATCGGCACAAAATCCGCAATTCCATGATACCACTTTTGCGATATATCATGTATGCATTTTGCCGACACAACTCCGGGCATAATCACGCGCACGGCACAGGGCTGACGCGGACGAATGCCCACCACAACACAGGAACACACATCTATGTCAAAGATTGCAGTTGCCATGAGCGGCGGCGTGGACAGTTCCCTGACCGCCCTCCTGCTCCGCGATGCAGGCCATGAAGTCATCGGAGTCACAATGCAGTTGCAACATGATTCTGAGAACGCCGAAGTTTGCGCAGGCGATCACGATGTCATCTATGCTTCCCAAAATGCAAAATATCTGGGCATTGAGCATCATGTCTGCAAAGTCTGCGATATTTTCCCAGAAATCATCTTCAAGCCTGCCTGGGACGATTACGCGCATGCGCGCACCCCCTCCCCATGCGTCAGATGCAACGAGTTCATCAAGTTCGGCAAGCTGCTCGATTTCGCGCTCTCCCTGGGCTGCGACTACATGGCCACAGGACATTACGTCCGCGTCATGGATTACCGGAACTGCCGCAGGATCGCGCGCGGACTCGACCCCCGAAAAGACCAGAGCTATTTCCTTTCAGGCCTCTCGAACAAAGTCACACCGCGTGTCATGTTTCCGCTCGGCGACCTCAAAAAGACCGAAGTCCGCGAACTTGCCGCAAAATACGGCCTTCCAGCAGCCACCACCCCTGACAGCCAGAACATCTGCATCTCGGAACCGGGAAAAACATTCGCAGAAACGCTCAGAACAATGTTTCATGCCGAGGCAACCGAAGGCTTTTTCACGATGGATGGCAAAAAACTCAGGCCGCACAAGGGCATTCACCAGTACACGGTCGGGCAGAGACATGGACTCGGTGACCTCGTCCCCCAAAAAATCTCCTTTGTCAAATCCATCGGACCAGAAAATGTCGAGATCACCACTGACCCCAAAGCTCTAGACACACTTACCGTCACTGCTTCCGGCGCAATCTGGCATGTCTCAGATATACCGCAGAGATTTTCCGCGCAAATACGATACAGAAGCCCTGCAGTGCCATGCAGCGCAGAGCCTGACGGCGACAAAGTCATCGTGAACTTCGAAACGCCTGTCCATGCAGCAACGCCTGGACAAATCATCGCTTTTTATGATGGCGATGTCGTCATTGGACGCGCGATCATCGAGCGGAATAACGCATAACGCGCATTGCAGGGAAACCCTTTCTTTTACGCCAAAAGAAAGGGTTTTCCCTCGCCCCCTTTCCCAAAGAAAGGCAATGCTTGTGGCACTGCTCCACCAGCGGTGTCAACTCCGAGCAAATCATATCAATCGCCCTGATGGAGAGTACCGTCCGGGATAAGCTCGAAGGCCCCCTGGAAAACAACAGGATTACCCTATAAATTCACATCCTGAAGGGGTGCCAGTCAGTGCCATGAATAAAAAAAAGCCATCTCGAAACGAGATGGCTTTTTTTTTATGGGTGTAGAAGGAATCGAACCTTCAACCTGCGGATTAAGAGTCCGATGCTCTGCCAATTGAGCTATACACCCGCAACGAATTTCAAACTCACAAAGAGCTCAGCAACATGCTGAAAAAGATGAGGCCACCATAAGGCGGCCTCGCAGGGTCTGTAAACAGCCCTCATGGGTGTAGAAGGAATCGAACCTTCAACCTGCGGATTAAGAGTCCGATGCTCTGCCAATTGAGCTATACACCCAAGTCG
>JAFUEE010000023.1 GCA_017464085.1 Pseudomonadota bacterium | reverse complement strand
TTGTCAATGTGTGAAAAACTGTGTTATACTGCGCCATGGTTCGGAACTCCTTGCAAAAGGTGGTTTTGCTGAATTTCCTTTTAGCAAGAAATCGGTTCCGAACCAACTATAACGCCACATTTTTGTGGGACAGCAGTGATTCAGCTCATTCAATTGGGTATCAAATTCATATTCATAGGATTTAATATCCATCGTCGCCTGTCGGTTATTGGCTTTGATATCCATGCCGAGTTTGACGGCTTCCATTGCATCAATGGCAACCATTCCTACTGTCGTCACAATACCTTTATACAAACCATTTGCACTCATCACACCGAGTATTCTATCCGAATCAACAGGATCCTCTGCATAAGCTGTCAAGGCCTCGACACCCCTTTCAACAACACCTGATGAAAACTCCAGAGACATGCTGGCATTGGTGACATGCTGAATGGTCTCAATTCGAGAAATCTGTTCGTTTTTATATGTGGTCGAAATTGATTTCCACTTATCCACATATTTCTTTTGTTTATCATACTCATCCTGCATCAGCTTCAGATCGGCATTGATCTTATCGCGTTCAGCCTGAGTGATATTGTCGTAATGGCTATTGATAACTTCGATATTTCTCTGAAGCGTTTCCAATAATTCGAGACGCCCTGCATTCCATTTGTCGATATTATCCGCATAAGTATCGCAAGTGGAACGTGCAATGGCGACTTTATTATATAACGCCATAAAATCAGCCTGCGCGATATCGACATCTTTGAGAGCCGAACGATAAGCGATAATCGCTTCTGCCGCTTCACCGCTATTGGTCAGTGAATAGTAATCCGTGACTGTATATCTGATCTGGGCATCTTGTGCTGCAAGATAAGCTTCAATGCTTTGATCGACAATCGACTTGATTTCAGATTCCGATTTACTCTCTCCATTAGATGTTTTGAAATCATCTTCTGTGAGTCCGAGCAATTCATTGCGATTAGCTTCGGACATCGCACGGATATCTTTCTCGGTCAACAGCTGGAGATTAGCCGTATCAAGTTTATATGATTTGGATGAATAATACTGATTAATATCAGCTGTACTCAGAACGTTGGTTGCCAAATCATAACCCAATCCGCCGGGAACATCGGAATCTGCCGGGATATCAAAACCGCAGAACCCTGGTATGGCGCGGGGTAAACAGTCTTCGCTTTCAGCAGATGTACATCCTCTGGGCAAACCGCAAAGACTGACGAGTTCGGTCTTGAGCGAATCGATGGTATTTGTCAAAGTGGCATTAATCTGGGCTTTGTTAATTGTCTTTGTATCGTACTCTTCAAAAACTTTGTCACGGCGTTCCTGGGCAGCAGCCACGGTTTCTTTAGCAAGCTTTTTGCGCTCACTCAGAACCTGGGCATTGCCCGAAAGCGGATCAAGCGATGTACTGGTCACGATTTCGGCATCTCGCATAAACACGAGGTCGTCGAACGACTGATTGAGCGAACGCACCCTCGCGACATTCTCGTACAAATTCTTGCCGTACGATGCGTTCAGCGAACTATTGCCTGTGGCACGATTAATCGCCGTTTCGACAAGGCCGGAATAATATAAATCAAAGAGATGGGGACGCATTTCTGCGGCTTTCCCCATGCGCTGCGCAGTGCCCTGATACAACGTATCATACCGGCGAAGCCCCAGCGCCATCGAATCACTCACGCCTGACCAGCCATCCGAAAACTCCCCAAGAATCAAATCGCGGTTGGAAACAATCGCGCTATTGCTGTCGACCCTGGTGAGTACTTCAAGAGAAGTCTGATTGAACTGTTTGGCCAGAACATTGCGATGTGCAGCAAATACTTTGGTTTCCCATTCTGCAAGCATGTCAGTGTTGATCTTTTCAAGAATCGCAGACAGGAACGTTGGAGATGTCGAATTTTCAAGCCATTTGCGGCGCACTTCGACATCATTCTGCCAGGCGCTATACTGACGGCCAAGATATGATTCGCGCATCAGCTGATGCCAGCTCTCAAGAATTTCGACCTTATTGGTTTCATCCGAGGTCAGATAACTGCGACCGAGCAAATCAACCGCGCAGACGATTGCATGATTTTCTGCACATATACCATCGTCTTTGGCACAATCCGTCATAAAATCCTGAAGCGTTGCAAACCCTGCGACAGGTTCCGGATCATTAGCCTCTTTGGTGATAAGTTTTTCAATGATCTTCGAGACCAGCTTGTCGGACGATAGCATTGTCCTGGCAGCAGCCAGTAAACAGGCCTGTCCGTTTTCTGAGTCTTTGTACCCTTGAAGCGTTTCGATATCGCCACACCCTTCGCCTGCTGTTTCCATCAATGATTTGATATCAACATCGGTGCATATATCGGCGGCGGGCTTGCTCAAATCCCGAAGCTCTTCTTTCTGTTTCTGATGATCGACAATTTCGATATCGTCCTTATGAAATGCGTCTTTGCGTGTCGCGACAAACGTGCCATTCATCGAGGCTTTGGCCCATTGCATCTTGCCCGTGCCGTCCACCTCTCGGTACACGCCTGCCAAAATATCGCGCATATTGCCATCAAAAACCATATCTTTGCCGTCAAATCCGGCGATTTCGATACGAATGGCGCGGTTGACCTTTTGATCCGCATTGACCAGTTCGCTGCTCTGGAACGTAAAGTCGTTCGTCGAATAGTTGGCAGACCAGCATTTGTCTGCATTCATACAATTCGAAGCATTCTCTTGCGTCATCTCGATTTTAGACCACGTCGTTTTGGATGCATCTGTGACGATTTCGGGCGAAAACAGGTCTGCCCCCGAAGACGGCAGATATATCGTCAACCCCTTGATATCCTCGAAAGATGTGATTTTGGCCGGCGTGGTCTCAATGATAAATCGTATCGGCAGTCCAACTCCAGCAAACTGCTCGGCGCGAACCGTGCCTTCATAAAGACCGGTTGCGGGTTTGCGCGGCATCAAGGTGAGTTCAAATGCGCCGATGGATGTATCCAGAACGACATTTTCATTCGCCCCCTTCTCCCCAAGACTCGATTCCTGGGCAGGAACCACAAACGAATACACGGCCTTGCCTGTCTTCTCATCCACAATCGGCTCGCTCTGCATCAGACTGCTCACCGTGTCGTCAACAGCCTTGCTCACCGTATAACTCACCGTACCATAATCTTCCTTCGTTGTCACTGTCACAATGGAAGAAGACGCGCCAGGATTGACCCAAATCTTTTCGTCAGGCTCAAACAACACTTCCGCACCAGGAACCTGCTCGACAACGTCCGATTTTTGGCTTTCTTCCAAATCGTCTTTTAAATCGCGCAGGCTGTTTTTCGATTTGGAAACGATACAACGCCCATTCTCGCTGCATGTCCCCGCCGCGCACGGATTCTTTTCGCTGCACTCACTCGTACACAATCCGTGAAAACAGAACATTCCAACTGCACAATCGCTGTCAAGCGCACATCCTGCCTGCGAATTCATCTCGAAATTCCGCGCCACAGCTGCGTGCGGCTTGTTCGTCAAAAAGACCAGACGCGCTTCGTCTTGTACTTCTTCACTGTCATTGCTGCACCCAGAACTCAACGCCGCCATCACAGCGCACAAACAAAACAGCGATTTCCGGGCCATACTGGCTTTGAGAGAAGCGACACGTCTGGCGTCATGCCCGTTAATACCCCCTCCCACACACATATACCTACATGCGCTTAACTTCTTCATACGTTACCTTTGTTACCTTTCTATAACAAGAAATACTCAACCCAAACGATAGCCGCAAACCACTGCGATTATCGCATATTCATATCTTTATAACACAAACACTTAGTGAAGATAAATTTTTTTTTCATAACCGTCACCCTGCCGCTTATCGGCAATACGGCTCACATTTTCCGCGCCGTCTGATTCTGCAGATAGAGCGGAACACCCTGGAACGGGCGCGGCTATGCCTACGGCATACGCCACGCAAAGCCGTGCGAACGCACGGCTCGACTCGCTATTGGCCGCTACGCGCCCAATACGCTCCCCATTGTTCCCTCCTAAGCGTACCCGTGACACGCCCTGATACACCATCGCACATAAACTTTTCACACATCATTCACAACCGGAGAGAAGCTGTGACAATTTGAGATGATATACACAATATCACTATCCGCATGCACCATGGAAATGTATCTCTGATGTATTATTTCTTCCTGCTTATATCACCGTTTCACTTGTTCTTTTTATTTTTCAAATCTTGAATATATTGCTTTCTAAATTCCGCCCGGCGTTGTTCCATAATCTTTTCAGTCGCAACCTGGCGTTTCTTTTCTTCACTCATGGGCATTGCATCTCGCCGCCATTCCGGAATCACAAATGCTTTCCACACACCGGAACATGCAATCGATTGCGCGAGCGGCTGGCCAATCGGCGCGGTCTTGAGCACTTCAATCGCCTCCGGGCACGAGAAAATCAGCCCGTCCGAGGCCGTGAACGGCCCGAGCTGCGCAGGCTCATCCACATTTTCTCGCTGATGCGTCACAAATGCAAAATTGAAATGCCTCGCATCCATCGGATGGCCTTCCGTATTCTGCATGAGCGGACCCGCTATTGTCTTTTTGGGATCAAGTTTTGGCGGATCGATATAATTATATCCCATCTGCGCGCCATTCGTCAGCCCCCATGCCGCCGTAAGCACCGGTATCGTATCCGCATTCTTGATCAGCGCATAGTTCACCGTGAATGCCATCGGCTCAAAAAATATATCGGGATGTGCCGCGATATATGAATCAATTTCCGCCGGCTCAATCGTAAAATTCGGATACGGCAGGCGGCTGATGCTGGCCTCCGCCAATGCTTCCTTGATCGCAAGGCTGCGCTCAGCTGGCGAAAGATAATTCTTTTCCTGAGCGACCTGCGACATCCGGATGATCTGTATCAGACTCCAGATGCGATTGATCTCAAGCGAAGAATTATCCTCAAGCTGGCGCGCAAACGCAGGCAGCCATGCCTGAGAATGCTCAAAATCGCTGACCCTGAGATACTCACTGTTGATATCCGCAAGTATCTCATCTGACTCCTGAACGCCTGCATCCTGCCCCTGACTGTTCTGGCAGCCCGCAAAGATACAGAACATCAGAATCACTGCGACCTCAAGTCTTCTCATACATGCTCCCCAATCATATTCATCTGCACGTTGTTCTCTCTGCCGAAGCGCGCAATCTCTGCATTCAGATCCACAATAATCTCGCGCACAGATGCAGGGCTGTCCGCCTCCACGCGCGCGACAATCACCGGCTGCGTGTTCGATGCGCGAATCAGCGCCCACCCCTTCGGAAAATCAATGCGCGCGCCGTCCAAGTCGCTCGTCGGATAACGATCCTTATAGTGATCATACATCGCCGACGCCAGCCTGAACTTGATATCATCCGGACACTCAATGCGAAGCTCCGGAGTCGCGCACGACTCCGGCAGATCCGAAATCAGCTCGTGTAATGACGCGCCCCCAGAGCACTGCACAATCTCGAGAATCCGAGCCGCAGCATACAGCGCATCATCAAAGCCGAACCACCTGTCACCAAAGAAAAAATGACCGCTCATCTCCCCCGCGAGCGCAGCATCCGTCTCGCGTATCTTCGCCTTGATCAGCGCGTGACCGGTCTTGCACATCACCGGAACGCCGCCTCGCGCGCGGATATCGTCAAACGTGAACTTCGAGCATTTGACATCCCCGAGGATCGAAACGCCCTGCCGTCTCGCAAGTATCTCGCGCGCAAAGAGCACGATGAGGCGGTCTGCCGGGATGATCGAACCATCGCGATCGACAACCCCGAGGCGGTCGCCGTCGCCATCAAACGCAAGCCCGATATCCGCGCCATGCTCGCGCACCGCGCGCTGGCAGTCCGCCATATTCTTCGCCACACTCGGATCTGGATGGTGATTGGGGAAATTCCCGTCCGGCTCGCAGTAAAGCTCGACCAAATCAGACGCATAATGCGCCGCAAGCGCGCGCGCATAAGGCCCTGCAACGCCGTTGCCGGCGTCAATCACGACGCGAAGATTGCCCGCAGGCTTCACGCGCGACACAATCTCGCGCACATAAGCCTCCGAAATATCGCGACGCGAATAGCCACCCTCGGCTGCCGCAGGCTCAATTTCCTCAAGCGTTTTCGCGCGAATCGCCTGTATGTCGCTGCCCAAAAATGACGAAGTCTTTCGGCAGATCTTCAGGCCGTTGTCATTCACAGGGTTGTGCGACCCGGTGATCATCACGCCGCCGTCATACTCTGACGCATGCAGCGCAAAATACAGCATCGGCGTCGTGATTTCGCCCAAATCCACGATATGCACGCCCTGCATGCGCAGACCGCGCATCAGGCTCTCTGCAAGCGCAGGGGAATGCGTCCGCACATCGCGGCCAATCGCAAGCGTGCTGCCGGCTGGGAAATGCGCCGCAGCAAGCGCTCGCCCGATGACAAACACCGCATCAGGCGTCAGCTGCGTCCGCACATCCCCGCGAATATCGTATGCCCGAAAAATATGGCTGTCGATCATCACTTCACCTGGGCACCTGCCGCGCGCAATATCGTCGTCGGAAGCTCAAGCCCCGCCTCATCACTCGCAGCCAAGATCATGCCCTGCGACTTCAGGCCGAACATCTCGCGCGGCTTCAGGTTCGTCACCACCAAGACATAACGGCCAACCATCGATTCCGGCTGATAATGCTTCGAGATGCCAGACACGATCTGAACAGGCCCGTCCGGATGGCCGATCTCAACCTGGCTGCACAGCAGCTTGTTCGATTTCTTGACCTTTTCACACGCGAGCACTTTTCCCACGCGAATGTCGAGTTTCTCAAAATCCTCGAAATCAATCAGGTCCTTGAGCGGCCGGCGTTCGACCTCGATCGCCTTCTTTTCCTCGATCTTTTCCTCTCCGGGAATGACAGCTGCAGGCGCTGCGGCCGGCGCATCGACCACCGTGAGCTTGTCGAATTCCTCGCGCTCCGGACGGATATATGTCTTCTCGACATGCGAAATCACATTGCCGTCGCCAAGCGACGCATCGACATCCGCAAGATTCTGGTCGCCCAGATTGAGCTGCGCAAAGATCTTCGCCGAAAAATCGGGCACCACAGGCTTGATCGCAATCGCAATCAGGCGCACCACTTCCGCACACGCCGTCACAATTGCACGCGCCTTCTCCGGATCAGCATTGTCGCCCTTCAGATACGCCCACGGCGCTTTTTCCTGATAGAAAAGATTCGCCGCATTCCCGATCTCGCAGATCGCCTTCACAGCAGCAGCTGTGTTCAGATTCGCATACAGATCGGCGATTTCAGCAATCCTGGCCTTCGCATCCGCAATCAGCTTGCGGCAGTCGTCATCATAGCACGCCGTCGAAAGCTTCCCGCCGAGCTTCGTCTCCGCAAACGAAAACGAGCGGTTGTGCAGGTTCGCGAGGTTGTCGATCAGCCCCGAACGCACGCGGAAATAGAAATCCTCGATGTTGAGGTCGATATCTTCCACGCCCGTCGACAGCTTCGCGGCAAAATAAAAGCGAAGGTATGCCGCAGGCAACACCTCAAGATACTTCGACGCCAGAATGAACGTGCCGCGAGACTTGCTCATCTTCGTGCCGTTCACCGTCAAAAATCCGTGCGCATGCACGCGGTGCGGCAGCGAAAATCCCGAAACGCGAAGCATCGCTGGCCAGAAAAGCGTATGGAAATAAATGATATCTTTCCCAATAAAATGCCAAACTTCCGTATCCGGGCTGCGCCAATACTTGTCGAGCGACTCCCCGTGCGCCTTGCACCACGACTCCGTCGTCGCGATATAGCCGATCGGCGCATCCATCCACACATAGAAATACTTGTCGGGATGCCCCGGAATCTCAAAGCCAAAATACGGCTTGTCGCGCGAGATGTTCCAGTCCTGCAGCCCCTCGTCGAGCCACGTCTTCACAAAATTGCGCACCTCAGGCTCGAGCGCGTCCGACTCCGCAAAGCGGCGAAGCTCGTCCGTCATCGTGCTCAGCGAGATAAACAGATGATGCGATTCCTTCACGACAGGCACAGACCCGTCGAGCACACAGTGCGGATCGACGAGGTCCAGCGCGTCATAATGCGCCTTGCACACCTCGCAGCAGTCGCCGTACTGATCCGCCGCGCCGCATTTCGGGCACACGCCTTTCACATAGCGGTCCGGCAAAAATCTCTGCATCGACTCGCTGTACAGCTGCTTCACCGTCTCCTCGCGGATCAGCCCCGCCTTCAGAAGGCTGTCATAAATGCCATACGCCAGCGCCTTATTTTCCGGGCTGTTCGTCGTGTAATAATTCGCAAATTCGATATCAAACCCCTTGAAATCCTTCGTATGCGACGCCCACGCTTCCGCAATGAGCTGCTCAGGGCTGATCCCCCGCTTTGTCGCGCTGATCTCGATCGGCGTGCCGTGCGTGTCGTCCGCGCACATATAAAGCGCCTCATGCCCCATCATACGCATGGCGCGCGCAAAAATATCTGTCTGGATGACTTCGACCATGTGGCCGAGATGGATGGCCCCGTTGGCATAAGGAAGGCCGCTCGTGATCAGAAGACGCCTTTTATTCATTGATTTCTCCAATATTCTTGCGCCCCGACTCCGGCACAATACCGTCAGCCCGCAAGGCGCACTCTTCGGCGCGGATTCGCGCGAACGCGCCCTATACCATATTGCCTCCCATAACTGTGAATGTTTTTGCGACCAAAGTCACAATCAAGCTCTCATTTCGCTACATTTCGCGCGCTATCGGGCTTTGCCCGATACGCCCTGCGCCCCGGCGCTATCTCGCTTGCAGCTCGATACGCGCCTCTCGCGTGCCTATCGCCTGCGGCGATACGGCCCGCGCAATGCAATCATATACAGATATACCCCACCCCGGTGCTCAAATCTAAACCCATTCGACTGGCAACGCCTGAACTGTATCGCTTAAAAACATACATCTATCACACCGGCATAAAATTGTGCCCATTTGGACATGTATATTTTCAGTATCCTTAAGAACAGAAAAATTCTTAGCCATATCCAAAGTTGCGCGGCCAGAAGTTTTGATTTCGATGGGATATAACTGATCATTTTGAACGATGATGAGATCTATTTCCTTTTGATTTCTGTCGCGATAATAAAACAGCTGGCGAGTGTCTTTACCTTGATTGAGATATGACTTTACAATTTCACTGATAACAAATGTCTCGAACAAGCACCCAGACATTGCACCATTTTGCGCGACCTTTGGATTATCCCACCCTATCAAATAGCAAACAAGCCCTGTATCATAAAAATATATTTTTGGCTTTTGAATAGTTCTTTTTAATATATTATTCTCGTATGGCCTAAGCATAAATACAATTCCAGATGCCTCAAGCACAGAAAGCCAACTCTGTATGGTTTTAGATGTGACATCCAGTGAATTCGCCAGGTCCGACGCGTTAAAAATCTGCCCTGTCCGGGAAGCCAAAGCCACCATAAATTGATAAAAAACGCGTTCGTCTTTGATATTAAGGAGATTTCTAACATCCCGTTCAATATAAGATTTGACATAGGAGCGATAATACAGCTCCCAGTCCATATCAGGATTACTCAGCTCTGGCATGGAACCACGAAAAATGACTTCCCATATATTATGATATGGAGTAATAGACTTTTTACGCTTTTGCATATAATCAGGCATGGGCACGAACCACTGCTGTCCCACAACTTTTCAGAACAGCGCAAGCTGAGGATTCACAATAGGTTCAGTCATCTTAGGTATGAGGTAATCGTCGAGAATTTCGTTTGAGAACAAATTAATACGTATCCAATTCAGAATTTCACGCATT
>JAFUEE010000022.1 GCA_017464085.1 Pseudomonadota bacterium | reverse complement strand
CCGCAGATGCCGCAGCACCGGCAGCCGCCGAAACTGCGCCCGCCGCAGATCCCGCCGCAAACAATGCGCCGGCCGTCGCAGAACCGCCCATGCCCACTGTCCCGGCACCCGCCGATGTCGCAGCCGCCCCTGCCGATGCGACAAAAACCGCTTCCGGACTCGCTTATAAAAAACTCACCACAAACGATGCCGGCAAAGCCATTGGCGAAATGGATATCGTCAAGCTCCACTACACGGGCTGGACGACCGACGGCAAGATGTTCGACACGAGCACATTCAACCCCGTCCCCGCTGTCTTCACACCGGCAAACCTCATCCCCGGCATGAAAGAAGCCATGACGCTCGCGAAATCCGGTGAAAAAATCCGCGCATGGATCCCGCAGGATCTTGCCTACAACGGCCGTCCCGGCGCACCCGAAGGCATGCTCGTCTTCGAGTTCGATATCATCGATGTCCTGACGCCTGTCATGCCGCCCAAAGACATCCCCGCCGATGCCACCAAGCTCGATAGCGGCCTGGCCTATCGCATCACGAAGACGACAGAAGGCGCCAAAGCCGTCGGCAAGGATGACCTCGTCACGCTCGAATTTTCGGGCTGGACACAGAGCGATGGCAAACGCTTCCAGTCGTCCGTCGAAATCGGCGAAGACCTGAGCGCCCCAGTCAACTCGATGTTCCCCGCATGGAAAGAGCTTCTGCCCAAAGCGCACGAAGGCGACACGATGGAGATGTGGGTTCCGCAGGAACTCGGCATCAACCCCGATGGCACAGAACTCCCCGGCATGCTGATCTTCTCCGTGACCGTCAAGAAAGTCACCGAGCTTCCCAAGACGCCTGAAGATGTCGCCGCTGCCCCCGCAGATGCCGCCAAGACCGCATCCGGACTCGCGTCAAAAGTGCTTCAGGCTGGCACGGGCACCGATCATCCGGCCGCCACAGATACCGTCAAGGTCCACTATTCAGGCTGGACGACAGACGGCGCAATGTTCGACTCAAGCGTCGCCCGTGGCGAACCCATCGAATTCCCGCTCAACCAGGTCATCCCGGGCTGGTCTGAAGCCGTGCAGCTCATGGTCGTCGGCGAAAAACGCCGCGTCTGGATCCCCGAAGAACTCGCTTACAAAGGCGCGCCCGGCGCCCCCCAGGGGATGCTCGTCTTTGATATCGAACTCCTCGAGATCAAAAAGTAATCGCGACATCAGGCAGCCTGCCTGAACAGTCCGCATCCCGGTCCTCTCTTCGCTTCGCTGGCGTCGAGAGGATTTGTACATTAATCGCCCTGAAGGTTCCGAGATCGTCTTCGTCTCGCTGGCGTCGAGAGGATTTGTACATTAATCGCCCTGAAGGGGCGATTGAACTTAGCCCGGGGTAAGCCCGTAGGGCGCAACCACGGGAACGGACGCAACCACGGGAACGGACACAATCCCGGGAACGGACGCAACCACGGGAACGGGCGCAACCACGGGAACGGGCGCAACCACGGGAAAGCCCCAAAGGGAGCCAGCGTTTTTCCATACCCACAGCCGTTGAACATAGGAAGCTCTGAATAATTCGAAAACCTCCTGGGGATGCGGGCGTCTCGCCCGCACAAAACTTATGCGTCTGAAATACTATTGTCCAAAAAACGGCAATTGTTCAGACCTTCCCATAGCCATATTGAATACAGAGGCATTATGTCAGATTCCATCAAACCGGAAATCCTCCTCATCGCATCGCAAATCCCGCAGCAGGAGCTGGCGCTGATCGCGCAGCTATTGCAGTCGCAGGGGTTCAAACAGGCGCCGCGCGAAAAGAATGCATCGTCAGTCGCTTTCGAGACCGCAGACAAGACGAATCGCGTGACCCTCAAGTTTTATCAGGAAATCGGCGCGCTCAGGCTCGAACTGACCGGCGAAGTCTCCAAAAAGATCGGCGCGGCGCTCGGCCAATATATGGAAGCGCTGACCTCAGAGCGCATCAACGAGCTGATCGGTCTCGCGCAGTCCGACATGGAGCGCCGCATCTATGTGATCTTGCTCGTCCTGACCTATGCGGATGCGACCGACGCGATGGCGGCGATGCGCAAGCCCTATTTTGACGAGGGAAGCGACGCGCAGCGCGAAGGGCTCGTGCAAGGACTTGCTTTTCTTGAAACACCCGATGTCGGCAACGCGCTCGAACTCATCGAGACGATGGCCAAAGGGCAGCCGATCGCCGCGATGGCGCGCAAAGCCATTGACGGCCTCAGCGAGCGCGGCATCATCCGCGAATCAGTCGCATCGTTCAAAGCCAAAGTCGAAGCGATCATTGCAGACAACCCGAAAGGCGCGCTCGAACTGATTGAAAAATACCTCGCGGACGCGCCCGCACCGGCGCTCCGCGCGCTGCATGCACGCGCGCTCAGACTCCTGGGCCGCGCAGATGAAGCCGCATCCCTGCTCTCGCTGATCAGCATATCCTCCCCGGATGCCGCAGAGGCTTTCTGCGAACGCGCATTGCTCCGCGAAGCGGGCGGATTTGCGCTTCAGGCCATGACGGATGCACAGTCCGCGCTCGCATGCGATCCCAACAACCAGACCGCCGCCGAAATCTTCCAGCGCCTCCAGCTCGTCCTCCAGCACGCATCTTCCAACGCCGAAGACAGGCTCACGCAGTTCAGCAAGGCCATCGAAAACAATCCGGACGATGCCAACCTCAGGTGCCAGCGCGCCGAATGCCTGCTCGAACTCAAGCGCCCGATGGAGGCCATCGACGACCTCAAAACCGCCCAGAAACTCGCGGAAAATGATCTGCGCCTGCCCCTTCTGCTCACCGAAGCCTATCTCGCGGTCAAGTACTACGGCGCAGCGCTCGAACAGGCCACGCGCGCCCAGAAACGCCATGTCTCCGCGCAGGAAGCATCCGCATGGCTGCTCCGACCGCGCGTCTTCATGGCCATGAACCGCCCCGAAAAAGCGCTTTCCGCCATCCACGAGATCCCGCCGGAACTCCGCGACGAAGACGCGGTCATCCTGTGCCGAGGCATCGTCGAGGAAACGCTCGGCCATACGGACGAAGCAAGCGCAGCCTACAGACTGGTGCCCGAAGGGCATCGCGCGATTTTTGAAAAGCTCGGGCTAGTCCTCTATAAAGACCTGCCAATCTTCAGGTCAATCGCAGGCTTGACGGAACTCAGCCTTCGCGAGCCGCCCGCGTCACCACTGGGCGACGAGCCGACTGACCCGTTCTTCAAGCGCTGCGACGCCTGCGGCGCTCTGACCATGAAACGCCGCACGTTCTGCAAGGAATGCTCGAACGCCACGTTCATCTGATCCAGACGGCGCGGCCGTATCGCGAAGCGATAGGACGCGCCAGATGCGGCCGTATCGCGAAGCGATAGGACGCCCACCCCAGACCTCCGGACACGATATGAAATACAAAACCGCCGCTGCCGCCCTGCTCTCGCTCGCTGCTGGCATCGCGATCGGCCTCGCGGCCGACACGAACAGCTATGCCGAAAAAAGCCTCAAAGACCCATACGCTCGCTTGGACACGTTCGCACAAGTCCTCAGCGTCGTGGAAGGCAACTATGTCGATGACATTGACCGCACCGCAATGATCGACGGCGCAATTCAGGGCATGATCCGCGCGCTCGACCCGCACTCCGGCTTCATGACCGCTCAGGCGCGCAAGGCGTTCGAGCAGATGACATCCGGCGCATTCGTCGGCATCGGCATGGAAGTCGGCATCCGAGACAACGAGCTGCGCATCATCATGACGTTCTATGGCGGCCCTGCCCAGAAAGCCGGGCTTCAGTCGGGCGACGTCATCCTCGGAATCGACGGAAAAGACATCTCAAAGATGAGCCTCGACCAGATCACTCAGGCGCTTCGCGGCGCGCCGGGCACAGCCGTCCGGCTGACCATACGACATCCGGGAAACCTCGGCACGCAGAACTATACGGTCAAACGCGCCGTCGTACAGCTCGACACCGTGCGCAGCCGGATGCTCGACGACGACTACGCTTACGTCGCCGTCCGCTCCTTCGGCGAAGGCACCGCCAAGAAAGTCCGCGCTGAAATCGACAACCTCAACAGCCTCACGCAGCACGGGCTCAAAGGAATCATCCTGGACCTGCGCAAGAATCCAGGCGGCTTCCTGCTCGAAGGCTTCCAGCTCGCGAACCTGTTCATACCCTCCGGAAACATCGTGAGCACGCGCGGGCGGAACGGCGTCCTCATACAGTCTTATGACGCGACGCGGGACAGATACGCTTACGACCTGCCGCTCGCGGTCCTCATCGACGAAAGCTCCGCCTCCGCTTCCGAGATCGTCGCTGGCGCGCTCCAGGACCACCACCGCGCAATCATCGTCGGACAGACCTCTTTCGGAAAAGCGACTGTCCAGAACCTCTTCCCGCTCTCGGACGGCTCTTCGGTCAAGCTCACGATCGGCAGATATTACACGCCGTCAGGCCGCTGCATCCAGGGCCAGGGCATCGTGCCTGATGTCGAAGTCGAAGACCTCCAGCTCCAGGTCAAAAAAAGGACAATCATACGGGAAAAAGATCTCCCGAATACACTCAGCGCCAAAACCGCCGGCGGCAAAGCCCCTGATCCTGCCGCGAAAGACACCAATCCTGCCGCGAAAGACACCAATCCTGCCGCGAAAGACGCAGGGAATGCCGCACCTGCCGCGAAAGATGATGCCCCCTCCAACACAACACAGCCTGCAAACGCCGAAATCGCCGAAATATCCCCAGAGCCGCTCCCGTCCATCGACGACCTCCAGCTCTTCACCGCACTGCAGCAGCTGCGCGCACGCGAATTCTTCCTGGGGAATACAAAATAACATCTGCACATTTATGATGGCAGGACTTTTGACGGAGTGCTTTCATGGACATTCAGAAAAGATCAAAATACTGCCACAGATGCCAGGCCGGCCTGACGCCTGACGCGCATGTCTGCCCATACTGCCATGAAAAACAGCTGACTGCTTTCGAGAACGCGACAGCAGACATCGCACGCGCCATATTCCCCAAAATATTTCCGGCGACGCGCGTCATATTTTTTATCCTGATCGCCTACTTCATCCTCGTGAGCGCGGATATCCTGCTTCACCCGTCATACGGCCTCAAGGAAGCACTGCTCGCGCCACCCAACGAGATGAGCTACCGCTGGGGCGCGCATGTGCGCGGCCAGTTCGTCTGGTGGCGTCTGATCACGGCCAATTTCTACCATTTCGGCCTCCTGCACATCGCCTTCAACATCGTGGCGCTCAAATACGTGTCGCCATATGTCGAGCGGACATACGGATCTGCGCAGACGTTCGGCGCATTTGTCGTCCTGGGCTCGCTGTCTATGGCATGCTCGAACCTCCTGGGCAGCAGCGGCATCGTGGGCGGCGCATCCGGCGCGCTCATGGCGTTCATCGGCATGGCGGCCGTGGCCGCTCATCGCGAACACACCGCGCTCTCCCTCGAAATCCGAAACAGCATGATCCGATGGGCCATATTCACCGTCGCTTTCGGGTTCATCATCTCGTTCTCGGGCAGCATGGGCATCGACAACATCGCGCACATCTCCGGCCTCATTCTGGGCATCCTCGCGGGTTTCGTGCTGCCCACGCAGGCCATGGCAGGCTTTGACCGCCTCTGGAAAATCCGCCTCTCACGCAGCGCGCTCCCCATCGCGCTCGCGCTGAGCATCGCATCATTCGTGTTCATGACATTCGCCGGCATGTCGCAGAAACACCAGACAGAATGCATCGCGAATATCCAGCACAAAAACTTTGCCGCCGCAGCCACCGCCTGCGAACAGGCATACCACGAAGACCCTAGCCAAACGATCTCCTATCACAACTTTATCCTCATCAACGCGATCAACGGCGACCGAGACCGCGCGCGCAAACTCTGCGCCGAAGGCAAGCAGCGCTTCCGCAACCGCAAAGAGCCGCTCAGCTTCGAAACGATCTGCCAGGATCTGAACAGATAACGCATTTTTTGGGGGTGCGGCTATCGTCGGCGATACGCCGCGATACGCCGCACAATCGCTTTGGGCGCGGCTATGCTGCGCATACGCCGCGCGGTCATATCCCATCAAATATCAACGCATCGATGCGGTTGTTCAGCCTCATGCCATCGTCTGTCGTGCAGAACCCCTCGCGAGCGCGCGCCAGCAACCCTTGTGCACAGGCTTTTTCGAGGGCAGGCAGGAACGGCGCCGCCGAAGTGCCGAGCTTTTCCGCGATGCGCGCCGGATTCCAGGCCAGCCGCGTGCGCGCCGCACACATCAAACGCTCAGACAGATGCGTCTGGGGTGTCAGCGCCTCGACAAATTCCGGATCAGGCAGCTCCCCGGCAGACATGGCGGCCAGCCAGCGCCGCACATCCGCGCTGTTCGCACGCCGCGAGATCCGTCCATCCTCAATCGCAAGCGAATGCGCCGCAGGTCCCAGCCCCAAATAGGGCACCCCGGCCCAGCAAGACATGTTGTGCGCCGAAAAATATCCCGGCCGCGCATAATTCGAGACCTCATATTGCGCCATCGAAAGCACGCCAGGAATCACCGCCATCATCTCAGCCAGACAGGCTTCGTCGCAGAGAATTTGACCGCCACGTTTCTGGAGCGTCCACAGCGGGGTGTTCTGCTCCAGCGTCAGCTCATAGCATGAGACATGCACCGCGCCACAGCCGCGCGCCAGCGCAAGTTCCTGCCGCCAGCGAGCCAACGCACATGCCGCATCTGCCGGTTCTGGCAGTCCGCCATAAATCAGATCGATGCTGATTTCCTCAAATCCGGCTTCCAGAAGCGTTTTCACGGCATTCCGGGCCTCATCGCCATCATGCTTTCGCCCCAAAAAAGCAAGCATCTTAGAATCGAACGCCTGCACGCCCAGCGATATCCGCGTAACCCCCAGCGCTTTCCAACGCGCCGCGCGCTCGCGCGTGACATGCTCCGGGTTCGCCTCAAGCGTCATTTCCTCCGGCATGCCAGTGCACGAGACGATATGCGAAACAATACCCTCCAGCGCATCGTCCGAAAGCATCGTCGGCGTACCGCCACCAAAATAAAGCGTGAGCAGCCGACGCTCCCCATACGCCCCATAGCGCGCATCAAACTCCCGGCAGAGCGCAGCTGCATATTCAGCCGAAGGCACCTGACGCCACACCGAAGACACAAACGCGCAGTACCTGCAACGGCGCACGCAAAACGGCACATGAACATAAATGCCGAAAGAATCTTCCGGAAACAGACCTTCCAGCGGCGTATCAAAGAAATTTGGTCTATGCATTTTTTTATTTTTTGTGGGGGAACCTCTTTCTTTTGTGCCAAAAGAAAGCAGGTTCCCCCACACCCCCTCCAGAAAGAAAGGCAGTGATTGTTTTTGGAGGGTTGGGGGATTGGTGAGTAATCGCCCCGACGGGGCGATTGAGATTAGCCCGGGGTAACCCCGAAGGGTGCAACCCCGGGGGGCAAATCCGAATCCCGGGGGCAAAACCGGGGGTAAACCCGAAGGGTGCAACCCCGGGTGGGCAAATCCGAATCCCCGGGGGCAAAACCGAGGGGCAAAACCGAGTTCCCGGGGGCAAAACCGAGCGCCCACCCCAAGTGTACTCAGGCCCCCGGGTAACAGAATTGCCAACACACCTGCACCCAGAAAGGGTGCCAGGGATTTGTCCCCAGTCGGAACAGGCAAAAAAAAAAGCGCATCAATGAGATGCGCTTTAAAAATCAGCAGAGGGGAGATTACTTAATCTTGGCCTCTTTGAACCACACATGAGCGTGTGCTTTGGGATCATATTTTTTGAAACGGAGTTTGTCGGGTGTATTCTTACGATTCTTTGTTGTCGTATAGAAATATCCGGTACCGGCTTCGGAAACGAGACGAATTTTTTCGCGAACAGCTGCCATCAGAAAACCTCTTATATCAAACTAAAGAGAAACAGAGACTCAACAAATACGCCCAGCAGGATTCGAACCTGCGACCCACGGCTTAGAAGGCCGTTGCTCTATCCAGCTGAGCTATGAGCGCAAACATCGGGGCGATAGGATTCGAACCTACGGCTTTCTGCTCCCAAAGCAGACGCGCTACCAGACTGCGCTACGCCCCGTAGTCGGGGCGGCTTTTTAAATGAAAATGGCAGAGAGCGCAAGTTTTTTATGCACCCAAAGTCATTTTGTGTAACCATTTTAATAACATAAGCCTGTAACCCCTTCGCATCCATCAGCGCATGTGAATGTGCGCGTACCGCTGTGATATCTGTTGCCATATCTATATGCGCCAGCATTACTCCAGAAACCGTTTTCACAGACTTCCAAGACTGAGTTGTGGAAATAAGCATTTCCGTAATGATCCCCCTATCCATCAGCCTTGCATCTGTATCGCTCGGTCTCCGCACTCTCGTCACATTTTTCGCGATACGCCGGCCTCCTTCGCCTGTCACTTCATCCCAGATCCAGCCGGAATGGATGCATTCGCCAGTGAACTCGTTGCATTCGCCAGAACACTTTTTCCTGTCCGTCGGCCCACAATAGAAAATGTCATCGATTTTCTGGCAGACTTCGGTGATCGAAAAGACGGCAAAGCTGTCGGGTTCCAGGCGGCAGTACAGCCTTGTGATGTTGTTGAGCGCGTTGCTGCCTCCCGGTCATCGTCCGCCACATCCTCGGACACACATTCGCCCCCTCACAGTATTGTCGGCGAGGCACGGCGCAGTCGAGAGCTGACCATCTATAAGATATCGTATAAGCATTACCCCTGCACTCAGAGACATCATCGTCCCCGCACACGCGTTCCCCAGCCTGAACAGGCACGCATGAGCCATGATGTGACCGCGCGGCGTATGCCGTCAGGCATAGACGCGCCCCATGTGCGGCGTATGCCGTCAGGCATAGTCGCGCCCGATGTGCGGCGTATGCCGTCAGGCATAGCCGCGCCCCAAATTCAACCACATCATAAAAAAACTATCGATATTTGACAACCTATCGCTTTTAGGGTTAATTCGTCTGCGTTGCCAAGAAGCGCCATATCGGCGCGATTGCTTCAGGGCTAAAACAGTTCAAGGTGGTTATCAATGTCCTTCTTTAATTATACAACCAAAGAAATCGTTCTTAAAATTGTCTATTACGGACCGGGTTTGTGCGGAAAAACCACCAACGTCAAACACATCTATTCTGCGACGAATGATGAGACGCGCGGCAAGCTCATCAGCCTTGAAACGCAGCAGGAACGAACGCTTTACTTCGACTTTCTGCCGATCGAGCTTCCGGAGATTCGCGGCTTCAAGACACGCCTTCACCTTTATACAGTGCCAGGACAGCTGTTTTATGCGAACAGCCGCCGCTTAATCATGAAAGGCGCGGATGGCGTTGTATTCGTGGCCGACAGCCAGGCAGAGCGCCTGGAGGCGAACCTGATTTCGATGGATGACCTTTTAGACAACCTGAACGCTTACGGGTATGATGTCGAAAAGATTCCGTTTGTCATTCAGTACAACAAGCGCGACATGCCGAACGCCTTGCCTGTCGAGGAGCTGCGCGCCGAGCTGAACAAGTGGTATCCGAAAGTGCCTGATTTTGAAGCCGTCGCGAGCGAAGGCACGGGCGTATTTGAATGCCTCAAAGAGGTGACCAAGATGATTCTGATCGACCTCCGCAAAACAGGCAAATAATTTTAGAACTGACTGTTTTGGGCCTGTCCGAGGACAGGCCTTTTTTGATTTTATGATCGATCTGACATCGAAAGATATACTTTTTGAGGACGCGTATGTGATCGCCGTCAACAAACCGAGCGGCCTTCCGAGCCAGGGGACGCTCGACCCGTCGCGCGACCACTGCCTTGCGGCGGTGCGGCGTTATCTGGCGCAGCACGAGCGCGAGCCTTATGTCGGCCTCCACCACAGGCTGGATGCGCAGACTTCGGGCGTCCTGCTGATGACGAAGTCAAAGGATGCGAACGCTTCCATTTCGGAACAGTTCCAGACCCACACGATTCGGAAGACCTATGTGGCAGCCTGCGTGGGTGTCGAAGCGCAGCCGGAACACCTGATGCCTGGTCATGAGTGGATGATCGACGCGGCAATCGGAGAAGTGCCCGGGACAAAAATCCAAAAATTCTGCGTAGGCGGCAGAAAGCGCAAGCCTGCGCGCACGCATGTATCATGTCTGGAAGGGCGCAAGCTTCGCGATGGGCTGTTCGGCGTGTACCGGTGTGCGCCGGAGACGGGACGGACGCATCAGATCCGCGTGCATCTGGCGTCGCTCGGCCTCCCGATTGCAGGTGACGCGATGTATGGCCTGCCGCTGCCGCGCAGCCTGCGGCCGCTCGACCCGCACCGGATGTGCCTGCATGCCCTCAAGCTCGAGTTCGCGCACCCGATCACCGGAGAGACAATCACGGTCGAAGCCCCCCTGCCCGAAGAGATGAGGCGCTTTATCGCGCGGGCGATGAAACAGCCTTGACCCGCGGAGAGCCGCTTGCCGCGCAAGTTCAAGGAAAGCTGCGCAGGCTGCTTGTGCATGCGCGTGACAGTCTTCATTCCGGTGCGTTCAATGCCGAGCGAACACAGCGCGCCGATCCGGTCGCGCAAAGCCGAGGTTTCGCCTGTTTCAATAGAGTTGACCGAAATGCGTAACTCTGATAATAGCTCACGTTGTTTTGCCGTCTAAAAGTCGGCAATTTTTTTGCAGATTTTCCGGCATTTTGTTTCATCGAAAGCAGTTATCGAACTGTTCCATACAGCAGAGTTTTCACAATGGACATACTTGTTTCCCTTGCCCCAATTCTGATCCTGTTCGTGATCTTCTATTTTATGCTGATCCTTCCGCAGAAGAAGGCGGCGCAGGCACATGAGAAAGAGATCAACGCAATCGTTGCCGGCGACAAAGTCGAGACGATCGGAAGGATGTACGGCCGTGTCGTCTCCGTGGAAGATGACAATTTCGTCATCGACCTTTCAGCGGGGTCAAACGAACAGAAGGTCCGGATTCACAAGCAGGGCATTGCACGCGTTGTAAAAGATTAAACACTGAAACATAGCAGTCTGCCCGACGAACCGTCCATCCAATGTTCGATGGCGTTTCGCGTGAGCCGGGCAAGCTGATTCATCCCACAGAGAGGTTACGCGATGTCGCGAAGTTGGTGGTTAAGAACCGCCTTATTGGTGTTTCTGATTATATTTTCCTGCGCAGTCCTGATGCCGACTGTCGTAGAGATGTGGCTGTATCCAGAAGACAAGGAAGCCGTCACGGAAGAGGACGAAGGCCGCACGCCTCCGTTGCCTGAGTGGTATGAATCGCTTCCCAAATGGATGCGCAGCAAGACGCTTTCTCTGGGCCTTGACCTTCAGGGCGGCCTGATGCTTCGTTACTCGGTAGATATCGATTCAGCGATTGACGACAAGCTTTCATCGAATGCCGCGAACATCCGCAGCCAGCTGGCAGGAATGGGCAAATCGGTGCAGGCGGTGACAAACCGCGAGCTCAACGAAGTCCACATCCAGTTTGAATCTGCCGAAGACACGAAGCTGATCACGACAGAATTCCTGTATGACTATCCGATGCTGACTGTCGCCCAGGTGGAAGGATCGCTTGTAAAACTGAGCCTTCGCGAAGGATTTTTCAAAGAGGCTGAAGAATCGGCAGTCCAGCAGGCTGTTGAGATTATCCGCGACCGTATCGACGGTCTTGGCGTGGCCCAGCCGACGGTGCGCGTCGAAGCAGGCCGCAACATCGCGGTCGAGCTCCCCGGCCTTTCGCGCAAGCGCGTGGCTGCTGCCGAACAGCTGATTTCGACAACGGCTGTGCTGACCTTCAAGCTCGTCGCCGATCAGAACGAAAGCATCGATCTTTTCACGAACCTGAGCACGCACGTGACCGAAGGCAGCGGCATTTACAAAGGCCGCGGCACGCTCCGCGCGGATGACGTGGTCGATCCCTCGTCGCGCCGCATCATCACCTCGGGCAAAGATATCCTGAAGAAATTTGTGCGCGACAACGAAACGCTGATCCCTGGCGGTCGCGAGATCGTGTTTGAAAAAATCGACCTCCGCGAGCGCAAGACGGAAGTGGCTGACGACGTCGATGTCGCCTCGCTTCCGACGAGCTGGCGCATCCGCCTTGTGCGCACGGACCTTCCGCCGCTCTCTGGTGAAAATGTCGAGACGGCCTACCCCGCAAGCAACCCGGACACGGGCATGCCCTATGTCTCCCTCAAACTTGACCGCACAGGCGGCGACACATTCCAGGGCATCACGAAAGACAACATCGGCAAACAACTCGCTATCCTCATGGATGACGTGCTCGTAAGCGACCCCGTGATCCGCAGCGAGATCCCCGGCGGAAATGTTTCGATCGAAATGGGCCGTGGCAATCGCCAGGAGACGATGAACGAAGTGAACAACCTCGTCGTTTCGCTCCGCTCGGGCGCGCTCCCCGCACCGATCCGTCAGGAATACAAGACGCTCGTCGGCCCGTCGCTCGGACAGGATTCGATCGAATCCGGTATGGAATCACTCGCGATCGGCTTCGTGCTCGTCTTCGTGTTTATGTGCATCTATTATCAGGGTTCAGGCATCATCGCCGCATTCGCGCTCCTCTGCAATATCCTGTTCATCCTTGCCGGCATGGCTTCGATGGGGGCCGCGCTCACGATGCCCGGTATTGCCGGTATCGTCCTGACCGTCGGCATGTCAGTCGACTCGAACGTCATTATTTTTGAACGTATCCGCGAAGAAATGCGGCAAGGGGAAACGCCAAGGAAAGCCATATTTATCGGATATGACAAAGCCCTTTGGACGATTTTGGACTCCAACATCACGACGGCTGTTGCCGCGATCGTTCTGATGAACTTCGGTTCGGGCCCCGTGAAGGGCTTCGCGATCACGCTCCTGCTCGGTATCATCAGCACCGTCTACACCGCATTCTTCGTCACCAAAACGATTTTCGAAAGCCGCGTTCACGGCAATGTCGAAAAGCTGTCGATCTGATCGCCTGCGGGCAGCGTCACGCTGCCCGCCTGATGATAGACTCCATCCAATAGGGATACACATAATATGCAATTCACAATGATCAAACCGAATACGAACTTTCCCTTTATGGGGGCTCGTAAAATAGCCTTCGCGATCCTCGGCGTGCTGATTTTGGCCGCCATCGTGCTGACGGCAGTGATAGGTCCGAAATGGGGAACGAGTTTCGAAGGAGGAACCTCGATCACCCTGAGTTTTACCAAGCCCGTGAACACCGAAAAAGTCAGGGCTGAGTTTGTTGAGGATGTTCGCTTTGACAGCGTCAGCGTTCAACGCGTCGGCAATGAGAACGACAACCGCTATGTCGTGCGCACGCGCACGACGACGACCCTGAACTGCAGCAAGCTCGCGGATGTGAAATCCAAACTTGACGCCAGCCTGAGCAGCATGTCCTCCGGCGCCCTCATGATCGGCCAGTGGCCGTCGTGCAATCCTGAAATCGAAGACGGCATCCGTGGCGATTTCTTCGTCTCCGTCGTCGTCAAAGAGGGACAGAAAGCCCCAGAGACCAAGCCCGATGCAGCCGCGCTTCAGAACATGTTCGAATCCGCAGACCTGAAAGCGCTCGTCTCTTATGAAGAAGGCTCCGCCCGCTTCCTCGTCAAGCCCACCGGCGTCCAGGAAGAAGTCATGGATCTCCTCCGCACAAAATTCGCAGAAGGGTTTGACCTCTCGAAATGCTCCAAACCCGGAGACCAGCAGTTCTGCCTGAATGAAGCCGTCGCAGCCAGCATCGACCAGATCGATACGGTCGGCGCAGACGTCGGGGAGAAGTTCCGCACAGATTCGATCGTGAGTATCCTCGTCGCGCTCCTTCTGATGCTCCTCTACATCGCGATCCGGTTCGACATCCGCTATGCGCCTGCGGCTGTCATCTCCCTGGCAGTCACAGTCATGATCACCTGGGGCGTTGTCATCTGCCTCGGCATAGAGATCACGCTCGAAACAGTCGCCGCGTTCCTCAGCCTCGTCGGTTACGGCATCAACGATACGATCGTGACCTTCGACCGCGTCCGCGAAAATGTGGCGCTCTCCGAACCCGGCGTCGAACTCAAGGATATCGTCAACCGCTCGATCAACGAATGCCTCTCGCGTACGATCATCACCAGCATCACGACGCTCATCGCGATCATCCCGATGGCCGTGCTCGCAACTGGCGCGACAAAAGACTTCTCAGTCATCATGACCATCGGCATCTGCATTGCCACGCTCGACTCGATCTTCGTCTCCTGCCCGATGCTCCTCGTCTTTGACAAGGTCATCAAGAACAAGCAGATGCGCGACAAAGAACGCCTGGAAATCGAGGAACTGAACGCCCTCTAATGGCCGTATGCATACGGCGCATTTTTTCGGCGCCCGGATCATTTAGGCCGATCTAAATGATCTCGGGCGTTTCTTTTATTGACACGCTCTAACGATTTGATTTTACTCACCACGGGTACCGAGGCCCGCCCATAAACTTGAAACTTACCGTTGTTCACAACGTTTACATACCGATGAACTTGTCATAACCCCTTGCCCGCGCGCCTGCCCGGGAAGAGAAATTTAGATGCGCAAGTCAATTTTCTTACAGTTTAAGCAGATCCGCAGGATGCTTTCATGACAAAGCCCGAAACGAAATATTGGAATCTGAAAGAGCCAGACAGCGACACCGTGGATGCGCTGGCCACAGATCTCAACGAAACTCAGCTTCTGACCAGCGTGCTCTACAACCGTGGAATCCGGACGCCCGAACAGGCTCAGAAGTTTCTCAAACCCTCATTGGACGACCTCGCGGACTCAATGAGCCTGAGCCACATGCAGGCCGCGATTGACCGCTGCCTACAGGCCTTTGAAAACGGAGAATCCGTGCTGATTTTTGGTGACAACGATGTCGATGGCGTGACCTCGACAACGCTTGTCTATCAATTCTTTTCGCAGCTCGATGTGAATGTCAGATATTTTCTTCCGCGCCGCAAGGAAGACGGCCACGGCTTCAATGAAGAGACGCTGACAGCCGCGCTTGCCAACGGCAAGCCCGACCTTCTGATCACCGTGGACTGCGGCATGAGCGGCCATAAGGAAGTCGAATACCTGAAATCCCTCGGAATCGATGTCCTGATTGTGGACCATCACGCGCCCCCCGAAATTCTTCCGGACACGCTGATCCTCAATCCCAAACTGCCGGATGATCCGTTCCCCTATAAGGATCTCGCGGCAGTCGGCGTAGTCTTTCATCTCGTTCAGGCACTCATAGAAGAGAGCAAGCGCCGCCATATCTATGAAAAGCTCCAGCAACAGCCACCCGAGCTCCTTGACATGCTCGACCTCGTCTGCCTTGGCACAATCGCGGATGTCGTGCCGCTCCTTGGTGAAAACCGCATGTTCGTCTCTGTGGGCCTGGACGTGATCCGCAAGCGGAAGCGCAGCGGGATTGCAGCACTTCTGAGCGATGTCGGCGCGGATGAGCACTACATCACCGAACGCACAATCTGCTATCGCCTCGCGCCGCGCATCAACGCCGCTGGCCGAATGGGCGACCCCAATGAATGCGTCGAGCTCCTGACCGCCTACCGCTTCACGACAGCGCAGACAATCGCCAAAAGCCTCGAAAATTACAACCATCTCCGCCAGAATGCCGAAGCCGCGATGATCAACGAGGCGACAGCCATGGCTCAGCAGCAGGTCCTCGAGGGGCGCAAAATCATCGTGATCGCCAGGGAGAACTGGCAGCAGGGCATTTTAGGCATCATATCGAGCCGTATCCTCGACAAATTCTACAAGCCCACGGTCGTCATCTCGATTGCGGACGGCAAAGGAAGAGGCTCGGCGAGAAGCCCCGAAGGCTTCAGCATCCTCGACGCATTCTCGTCGTGCAAAGATCTCCTCGACGATTTCGGCGGACATCACAGCGCAGCCGGTCTCAACCTCAAAGCAGAGCTCATCCCGGAACTCACCGACCGCCTTGAAAAATACGCCACCGCGACATTCTCGCAGGTCAATGCCCCGAGGCGAAGCCTCGATATCGATGCCGAAGCCACAATCCCGCAGATACTCAAGCTCTGGGAAAACCGTTACCTCGAACAGCTCGGCCCCTTCGGAACTGCGAACAAAGAGCCGGCATTCATGATCCGAAATGTGCGTATCGTGCTGCTCAAACGCCTCAACCACGTCTATGCACGGATCAAAATCCGGCAGAACAACACCTCCATGAGCGTCCTCGTCCCCACTGCCATGACCAGCGAAATCGAACAGAACGCAACGCTCGACATCGTCGTCACGCCCAAATACGCGCCGCTCAAGGAAATTCCCGAATTCATCCTTCTCTCCGTGAGAAAATCCGACACGCCTGACACCCCCTGAACATGCGCAAACGCCACCAGTACAACAAACCCAAACCCGCTTCAAAAGTGCCGACGCTGATCATCATGTGCGTGCTGCTCTTCAGCATCCTGTTCTTTGGCAAGGACGTCAGTGACAACATCGCGGCAATCTTCGCCCCAAACATTCCTGTCACAGATGCGCCACGTAACGACACAGATATCGCGGTATCGACACAGAAAGATGCCGGGGACGTCGTCTCCTCGGCAAACAAGGAAGCCGCCCGATCCCTTCTCAACATCATTGCAAAAGGAAAATAACATGACCCCGCTCAATCCCGACTGGCTCAAACTCAAGGCAGAACCCTTCGGACAGTACATCCCCGACGAAATCCTTCAGTATCGTTCCGACGAGATCCAGCGGATACTCGACTGGAAAGCAGAGAATCCGATCGCCCTGCCGGCCGAGATCGAGATCGGCTCCAACAGAGGCTGTTTCCTGCTCGGACTCGCGCGCGGGCGCCGCGACACCTCGTTCCTCGGCATCGAGCTCAAGGAATCTCTCTGCCGCATCTCTGCAAACAAGCTCGCGCGCGAAGGCCTTTCCAACGGACATGTCATCCATGCAGACGCGCGTCTGGCGCTCCCGGTCCTCTTCGAGCCCGGCACTGTGGACGCGATTTATGTGCTGTTCCCCGACCCGTGGTGGAAGAAACGCCATGCGCGCAGACGGCTTCTCGACGACGCATTCTTCGAGATGGCGCACACCTTCCTCAAGCCTGGCGGCCACTTTGTGCTCAAGACTGACGTGCTGGACTACTTCGATGCCGTCGAGGAATTCCTCAAAGCCTCCCCCTGCTTCGAGTTCGTCGACATCCAGGATGTGCCAGGTCAGGACACGTGGACACTCTCGACACGCGAAAGACACTGCCTTGAAGACGCCCTCCCATACAGACAGCTCGCGATCCGCAATCTCGCATCCTCAAGCGCGGCGCTACCCAAAACGACACTGACAGAAAAAAAACTCCTCAAACACAATTATCGTTACCATCCTGACGAAAATTAAGGATAATATAGCAGAAGGTCTTATGCGGAGAGCAGTGGATGAGTAGTGCAAGCTTTACATACAGTTCGGTGACATTGAAATATGTGACAGAAAGCGACATCGCGGATGTGCAAAACATCCTCGACCACGCCGCCTATTATCATACGACGATTGTCCAGACCTCCCCGGCCGGGCTTGCTGAACGCTGTTTCCACGCCGAAGCGCCGAAGCTCAAGGATTCGCGCGTGTTCAAACGCTTCCTCCTCGTCACTGACAGCGCCCTCTCTCCCGCCCCTGTCGCGGCGGTCGATCTCTTTGTTGGCTTTCCCAACTACAAGACCGCCAGTATCGCCATGTGCGTCATCCGTGAAGACTATCAGCGCAAAGGCTTGGGCACGAAACTCCTCACGGCTGCCCTCCCCGCTTACCTTCGCGAAAATCATCCCGCTGTCGAACAGCTTTCCGTTTCTCTTACAGAAAATAACATCCCCGCGCTCCGCTGCCTGCTCAAGGCCAAATATGAACAGACAAACCGCTGGGAAAAACTCAACATACAGAACAAACCGGTCATAGCTTTAACCTATAAGCGAAATGTGAGACTTGAATCCCCCATTTCTTGACGCGCAATGCGTGTGGTGCTATTCTATGCCGCGCAATATACGGTTTTAAGGCATCAGACCGTTGACTGATCATGGGATAATTTATGGAACACAAACACATCATTTTGAAAAAACTATTCTTCGCACTGTTGACTGTTTTCTCTGTCTGCTTCATTTCCACGAGCGCTTTCGCCGGCGGCAATGATTTCAAACTTGCCCGTCTGTGCAATAACACCGGGTGTGATGCAGGCGTGAACGACTTTAAAACACTCACCATGGCCTATGCGTCGATTCTGACCCCGATGCACTTCCAGCCCGCAAGAACTCTCGGGGAGGAAGGCTTTGAAATCGCCGTCGAGTCAAAAATGAGCTTCTCCACAAAGGATGATCCCAGCTGGAAAGCCACAAATAAAAACGCAAATGCCCAGGCGGATGCTGATGGCAATTATGCCGCTCCGGATCTCTTTGCTACAGCTGAGCTTCACATGAGAAAAGGTCTCCCCTTCAGCCTCGAAGTTGAAGGCATCTTTAACTGGCTTGCCGATTCCGAAATCTTCTATGTCGGCGCAGGCCTCCGCTGGGCCATCACTGAAGGCTGGTGGTTCATGCCCGACATCTCCGTCCGCGCGCATGTCGGCACAATCGTTGGCGCTGCTGAACTCAGCCTCATCAACGTCAATATGGATATCGCCGTCTCCTACACCTGGGGCCTCGGCGGCATCGCCTCCATTACCCCGTATGCCGGCTACAGCCTGCTCACCTCCTGGGCCTCCAGCCGTCCGCTCGTCCTCGTCGATTCAGGCGGAAAACCCTTTGAATCCGTCTTCAACCGCATCACAAATCACAATCATCGCGGCTTCGTCGGTGTCGAACTCAAAGGCGATGTCTTCGTCCTCGGCCTCGAAGGCGAATTCGGTGAAGATATCATGAGCGCTGGCGTCAAAATCGGTGCCGATTTCTAATCTTTTCTGATGTCTTGCAAAGCACTCCTTCGGGAGTGCTTTTTTTTGCGCCCTTTTTCGCTCGCCGCGAAATACGGGCGCTTCTTTGTTCCCCTATGCGCTGCGCGCATACGGCGGACATTCCGCTTCGGGCGCCCTATGCGCACAGCGCATACGGGCGCCTGGCCGCCCTTCGCTGCGCGTACGGGCGCCCTCCCCAGCACCCGCCCACCCACCCCATTTTGCATGCCAAGCGCATCTTTTGACCCAATAGGCATTTACAAACGCACGAATTAACGATACGTCTGATCATGGGCGTCGGAGACGTCTCTTTAAATGCAAGCGCGCCTGCAAGGGGTTGATGCGTCCTTCGCGAGATACTAATCAAATATATCTCACTTCTGACGATAACAACGAATTTGTTACACGCTCATTACAGCAGGGTTCAGAAAACATATTTTGGGCTTCTCTGAAACGCCCTTACGAATGCGCCGGTCCGACATCCGCACCTATTGAACATCGCAAACAAAAATGTTTAAATGCGGACCCGCATCAGGTTTTGATGCATTAGTTTGACTTTTTATCAATGAGGATGATGCGATGAAACGAATACTTCCAATCCTTTTATTGACCAGTTCGGGATTTCTTGGATGCGCATCTACCGGGACAACGTCATCGCAGACTGAGCTCCCAGTATCGCGTGTCGTCATGTATCAGAGCGGAATCGGTTATGTCGAGCGCAATGCCGTCGTCGCGGATGACGAGCTCGTGCTCCGCATTCGCCCGGACCAGATTAACGACATATTGAAATCACTTACGGTCATCGACCGAGGCAACGGACGCCCGATATCCATCTCTCTGCCTGTCGATCAGGCGACACTCGACCGCCTTGCAGAAATCCCCGACCAGGTTCGTTCCGGAGGCATTCGCTCCCTGCTGTACGCATTCCGCGGCGCACATGTCAAAATCAAGACGCGAAGCGGTTCCCATGACGGGCGCATCGTCGGCGTTGATGAACCGATGCTCGGACGCGAGCTCACGATCAATATGGAAGAGCAGCGCTCACTGGCCACTGTGACGCTGTTTACCGATGCCGACCGGCTTGATGTCATTCCGCTCGACGATATCAAGAGCGTGGATCTCTATGACGCCAGCCTCGCTCAAGGCCTGCAGAAAAGCTTGAATATCAGCTTGAATGAAGGCGACTGGAAGCAGATCGAGCTCCATATCAAAATGGATTCATCGAAAAAGCGGGAACTTGCCATGAGCTATCTCGTGGCCATGCCGACTTGGAAACCGGCTTACCGCCTGATTCTTGAAGACAATCAGAGCGGCACGCTCCAAGGATGGGCGATCATCAGCAACGTCACAGGCTCTGACTGGAATAACATATCATTTTCGCTCGTTTCAGGGCAGCCGATGAGCTTCACGTATGACCTGTACAAACCGCAATTCCTGACACGACCAGATCTTTCGGGACTTGCTGTCTCGAAGGCATCCGCGCCAAAAATCTCAGAATCGACATACAACTACGGCCAGATGACCAAGCCTGCCATGGTTGCACGTCCATCAGCTGCACAGAAAAATTCAGCCAGAATGGCCCCGATGGCAACGGAAGAGGCTGCCGAGGCAGAATACATGATGATGGACATGGCGGATGAAGATATCCCCCAAATGGCCGAAACTAAATCAGTGACTTCTCAGGAAATGATTGCCGGCTTCTCGGAGCTCGCATCCAAATCTCAGATCGGCTCGTTCGACGAATACAAGCTCGCTTCCAAGCTGAGCGTCCCGGACGGCAACACGGCTCTCGTCAATCTGATCCAGCGCAAACTCGTCGCTCGCGACACGCGCATGTTTGAGAAACCGAATGCCATCCATGCGTTCAACGCTTATACCAAAGGCTGGCGTCAGACAAAATCCTACCAGACAATCGAGCTGAAAAATGAAGCCGGCGTGGCGCTCGATGCTGGCCCGATCACCATCTATCGAGATCAGGCTGTCATCGGCGAAGGTTATCTCTCGAGAACTGAAAAAGATGCCACCGCATACATCACATTTGCGAACGAAGGGCGGCTGACTGTTTCTGTCGCAGATACATCCACCAAAACAGATTATGTGCTTGATTCCTTCCGAAATGGCACATGCACGACACAAAACGTAGAACAATACACGGCATATTTCGAATTCGACAGCAAGATTCCCATAGAGACGACCGCACTGCTGCAGATTCCCGACTTTGGCGAATATGGCTGGGATCCTGTAGATTTTCCAGAAAATGTCGCCAAAGGCACCTCCTCTTACGTCGTCTCCGTCAATGTCCCGGGCAATGGCAAGGTCACAGTGCCGCTGACGATGCGGAACAAACAGACCCGCAAGGCGCGATCAGGCATGAAGCGCGACAACTGCCTGTATGCGATCAAGAATGCGCTGAACGCTGGCGAGATTGGCGGTGATCAGGCAGAAAAATTCAAAAAGTATCTCAATGATTCAGAAAACCGAGCTTCCATCCAGGCAAAGATCAATGAACTGAACACTCGCAAGGATGAAATCAATATAGACCAGAAATCGTTGACAGAAACGCTCAGAGGCCTCAAGGACATCAAGACATCGAATGCTGATTCGCTCAAAAACCAGCTTCTGAACCGACAAAAATCGAACGAAAAAGAGCTCGTAAACATCACATCAGAGCTATACACGCTCCAGGTCCAGAGGAGCGAACTGAACCTCGCGCTTCAGTCACTCGAGAAAGAATTGGACTATACGCGCACGAGCAAATAGCACGGCGCGGTCGCTCCTCCAGGTGTTACCAGGCGTTTAAGTCTGCCGCTCTCTCCAGCATGAGGGAGCGGCACAAAACCTTTAAAAAAGCATATCAGCAACACAGATGAGGCGCTGCAATCCACACTCTGAAGAACCAACAAAATAAGGCTCTGTTCCACGAGCGTGGATATGATACGTGGTGCCGAACCAGAGCTGAATTGCATCTTAATCGCCCCGAAGGGGCGATTGAATTTAGCCCGGGGGCAGTCCGAAGGTCGCCCCCGGGGAACAGAGATAACACAATGCCGCGTTGCAAAGCGGCGCAGCCCAATGCGCAGCATCGGGAACAGGATTGCCCCAAAATCAGCCTATGAAGGGGTGTCATCTGTTGCCATATCCATAGTCATTGAGCTCAGGTAACAAAAAAAGCCGCCTCAATGAGGCGGCTTTCAATACTCAGGCAAATCCAGTCAATCAGGCCTTTGTGAAGAACTCACCTTTGGTATTGCCTGAGTTCACATCATAAGTCACACGCTGTTTCTGCGTATTGGCGTTATTCGAACCGATGAGCTTGATCTGACCATTGACATTGGAAGCAACGATTTCCGTATGGCTGCCAGTCGTCGTATTGATCCAGATATCGCCCGGTTTGGCATTTGCGCGGGAAACCTTCTTGTACCCCTCGGAGGCCATGTTGCTCATGAGCGCGCTGACGCCGATGTAATGACCGCTGAGGAGGCCGGCATTCTGAAGGATAGCGGACACGAAGTTCGCGCAGTTGCAGTCATAGCCATGATTATAGGCAGCAGTACCACCGCTCACATCGACGAGATGCTTGAGGTGTGGCTTACCCTTGATGAAATCTTTCGTAAATTTGTGAGTCTTTGAATAGAGATATTTCTCTGCGAGAGAAACGGCAGCGCCGCCGACGCTCGTTTCCTTGGCAGGCTTATGTACCGGCTTAGCAGGCTTGATTGCGGGCCCCATCGGATAGATTGCGGGCGCCATCAGTGCAGGCAAAGGCATGACGGGCATAGCATACATCACCGGCATAGCCAACACGGCGGGCATGACAGGCATGAACGGCATGAACGGAGCCAGCGGATGACCAACATGATGCGGGCCATGCTGATGCGGCATGAAGGGCGGTGTAGCCAGCGGATGACCAACGTGATGCGGGCCATGATGATGCGGCGCGGGCATTGGCGCATGATGCGGCATGAAAGGTGCAGGCATCATGGGCATTGCCATCGCGGGCATTACGGGCATCGCCATCGCGGGCATCATCGGCAGAGCCATTGCAGGCATTGCCATCGGATGCATCATAGGCATGGCGGGCATGGCTGCCATCATGGGAACGCCGGCATACATCGGCATCATGGGCGCGCCCATGCCGAGATGCGGCCCCTTAGGCAGCAGATGCGCCTTGACAAGCGAGCTGTGGCTGAACTGACCATCGGCATGGATGCCATTCTTCTTCTGCCACTTCGCAATCTTGTTGACCGTCCTGACATCGAACACAAAGCCCGATTTCACGCCGACAACTTCGAGAATCTGCTTGCACAGATGCTCATTGTGAAGCCTGTTGTAACGGATAGCCGCATCCGCTTCTTTGCTCGAAAGGATGTAGCTGCCGTTCTTCTTTTCCTTGATGTTCGAGCCGGCTTCTTCGCCATCATAGTCCACGACATGGAATGCGACCGTCATGCCAGCCTCTTTCGGCGTGTACTCGTTCACGCAACCTGAACGGCGGCCTTTCGCTTCGATCAGCTTGCCATTGTCGCCCATAATGCCGCAGTGACCGCAGGCTTTGCCATCCACATCCGTGCTCCAGCCGACCAGAAGGTCGCCCGGAAGCGCATTCTCGACGCCGATGTCTTTGCCAAACTGGCGCTGCGCCGTCGTGTTGATGCCGACATCAATGCCGACTGCCTTCTGATAGACCTGCTGCGTCATGCCTGAGCAGTCAACGCACTGCATGCCGCTCTTGCCAACTGCCCAGCCCCAGTCTCCGGCTTTCGTCAGATGACGGAACGTCGCTTCGCCGTGAATCGCACGAAGCTTGTCGATGTTCGCCTTCGTCAGCGCTTCGCCTTTGCCGCCCCACGCATACGGATTACGGCGGTCAACATACTTGCGCGCTTCCGTCAGAATCTTGTTGATCGAACTCGACTTCTGCTCTCCGCCCTTCGGCTTCTCTGTTTGCTTGACTTCTAAATCACTCATAGTTTTCTCCTTTTCTCCAGTTTTGTTTAACATAGTCACAACCACTTTACACTCGCTCAATATGACAGATTCCTCAAGCAGTTACAACATTTTTATTTTCAAGCCAGCCTTGAAAATTATCCAACAGACACAAATGCTTATTTTTTGAATAATTTTAAATTGCCATCGCGATTTATCAGATGACTCGATTACACCATATAATAATATATCAATATGTAACAACTCAATTGCCATAAAATGACACGCCCATTTCGCTGCACAACGACGCATGCACCTCAAAACATCCGCCACGGGGTTTATGCCCAGGACCGCCTGTTATCCGACCAGATCGTGCGAAAATCCGCGCTCGCATGCATCCCAGGCCGACATAAAAAAAGCGCCGCGTATCGGCATTGCCGATAGCGGCGCTCAAGCCGGCCGTATGCCGATGGCATAGGCCGGACAAACACCCTTCATGCCTAGCCCTTCACAGAGCCCGCCGTCAGGCCGCCCACCAGGTGCTTCTGAAGCGCAAAGAACAGCGCCATGATCGGTATCGACACCAGGATGGCGCCAGCAGCGAAATAACCGTACTCCACCGACTGCGCGCCCACGTACTGCTTGAGCGCCACCGGCAGCGTGTAGTTGATCTCGTTGTTCATGAATGTCGCCGCGAGAATGAACTCGTTCCACGCAGTCATGAAGCTGAAAAGCGCCGTGATCGCGATCGCAGGCCGAGCCAGCGGGAGCACGATCGTCACGAAAATGCGCGCGCGCGACGCGCCATCCACAATCGCAGCTTCCTCAAGCTCCTTCGGTATCGTGTCGAAATACCCTTTCAGGTTCCAGACACAGAACGGAAGCGCTGACACGCTGTACACCAGCACCAGCCCCAGCACGTTGTCTGTCAGGCCGAGCTTGCCAAGGATGATATAGAGCGGGATCATCATCACGACGCCGGGGAACATCTGCGTGACCAGAAACGCCTGAAGCCCCATCTGACGCCCGACAAAATTGAGACGCGCAAAACCATAAGCCGCCGTGCACGCGAGCAGCACACCGATCACCGTCGTGATCGCAGACACGATCACGGAATTCCAGAGCTGGTGGAAGAACAGATAGTCGCCGGCCTGGTTCTGCTTGAAGATGACATGACGGAAATTGTCCAGCGTGAACTGGATGTTCGCCGAATCCCCGCCGATGCCGGCCACCTCGTTCGGCGTCAGCGCCATCTTCACGACCCAGATCACGGGATAGAGCACCGCGATGCACACCAGGATCAGAATCAGGTTGTACGCGATCTGCTTGATCAGAAGTTCCTTTTTGTTCAGGCCGACAGATCCTTCGACCCATTCCTGCTTCTTCGCCATTATTTAGCCTCCGCGGTGTTGTCATTCAGGACGAACTGAGTAAGTTTTGAATAGAGCACGAGGATGACGAAGACGACCATCGCGTACGCTGCCGCATAGCCGTACTGATACTGGCGCTCGAATGCCCATTTGTATGCCTCCGACACGAGAATTTCGGTCGAGCCATCAGGCGAACCCTTGCTGACAAGGTAGATGATATTGAAGGCATTGAACGTCCAGATCGACCCGAGAACGACCGAAGGCATCAGCGCAGGCTTGAGGAGCGGGAACGTCACATGGCGGAAGCGCTGCCATGCCGTCGCGCCGTCCACTGCCGCCGCATCCTCGAGGTCGCGCGGGATCGCCTGCAATGCGCCGAGCGTCACGACCATCATGAACGGGAACCCCAGCCACGTGTTCGTCGTCAGGTTGGCCGCAAACGATGTCAGGAACTCGTTGTACCACTCCACGCGCTCAAGACCGATCGCCTCAAGAAGGCCGTTGATCGCGCCGAAATTATGGTCGAACATGCCTCTCCAGATCAATGCCGTGATGTAGTTCGGCATCGCCCAGGGCACGATCAGGAGCACGCGGTAAACGCCCTTGAGCTTGAGCCACGGCTCGCGAAGCAGGAGCGCCAGGCACATGCCGATCCCGACGTGAAGCGCGACGTTCGTGATCGTCCAAAGCACCGTCACCACAAACGTGAAATAAATCGACATCGAGTCGAGGAACGAAGCCTGATCCGAAGAGAACAAGCGCGCGAAGTTCTGAAGCCCCACATAAGTGAACTCACCGTTCTCGTATGCAAAGAAAGACAGGAACGCGCCGATAATGAACGGCAGGAACACCAGCACGATCATGCCGATGACCGCAGGCGCGACAAACGCTGCCGCGACCTTGTTGTCCGTGTACTCCACATGCGACGCCTTATGCTTGCGGTATGCCTTGATGCCGAGAAGCGTGAGAATCGCCGCGATGCCGCAGACAATCGTCACGAGCACAAACGGGTTGCCCGCCTCGACCGCTGGCGGCTTGAGCATCGCCACTCGGCTCTGCGCTTCCGCGAGCGCGCTCATCACATCGATATTCTTGTTGTTGCCCTGAACGCTCGAAAGCCACATGAACACCGGAACCGCAAGGATGAACGACCCGGCCGTGCCGGCGATGTGCATCTTGTGCTTCTCGGGCGTCGTCACGCTCGGATTCGTCGCCTTCGCCAGGAACACGAAGCCCGCCACGATCAGCGACAAAAACAGGAACAGCAGGTACGGCGTCTCCCCGGACGGGCCGCCGAAAAGCGACTTCTGAAGCGCCTGCTGCATCGAGGCCCACAGCGAGCCCATCTCCGGGCGGTTGCTCGAAGGCTGCGCGTGGTCGAGCTGCGCGAGATAGACCGGCGCGACTTCCTTCACAAATGAGGTCGCGGGATCCGTGTCCGCCTTCAGCTGGTCATACGCCGCCTTGTACGCGACCATCTGCTTGCCCTTGATCATGCGCGTGTACGCGCCGTCAGAGGCGATGTATTTCATCAGCTTGACCGTGGCAGCCCTGCGCGCGTCCTCTTTCGCTTTGGCTTCCGGATACCTGGGATCCGTCGTCTTCATCTTCGACAGCGCGATGCTCGACTTCGTGTCGCGCGCCATATAGATGCCTTCCGCCGTCACATACGGCGTACCGTAAGCATCCGCAGGCGCGCCGGGCTCGGTAATCTTCGGCAGAGTCGTCACGCCGTAGTGCAGGTAATGGAACGGCTTGCCCTCATTGCCCTTCGACTCGTCCCACGCCGCGCGCGCCTTCGCCTCCGCTTCCGCGCTCTGCTCGGGCAGCTCGGCCATGAACCACGGGCCGCTGATCACCATGTCGGCATTGCCGTCATAAAACAGCGTCTTGATGCGCGCGCCGTCAATCCCGCTCGGGATATATGCGTTGAGCTTCTTCGCGAACTCGATCGCTTTCGCGTTCCCCTCATTCTTGAGCTGGATGTTCCCGGCCTCATCGAAAAGATAGCCGCCGAAGCCGTTGAGCCACACGCTGTGGAAAAACAGGTTCGTGTTCTCGTACACAATCCCAAAATGCTGCTTGCACGCCGTGTCCGCCTTCTCGCAGGTCATCACCGTGTTCTGCGACAGATATGCGAGAAGCTCGTCCGTCGTCTTCGGCGGATTCTTGACCTTGTCCTTATTATAGAACAGCACAGAGCTCTTATAGGTCAGCGGGATCGCGAAGATGCCTTCCTTCGACTCCCCGTCCGTGCTGCGCATCCTGTACCGCAGCGCCTTGAGCGTCGTCTCGTGATAGACGCTCAGCTCCGCTTCGCTCACATACGGCGTCAGGTCCGCGATGATCTTGTTGTCCGCCCAGTTCCCGATCACGTCATGCGCAGAGATGAACGCGTCCGGGCCGCTGCCCTGCGGCACGCCCGTGAACACCTTGTTCGCAAACGTCTCGTCTGGCACCTGCAGCACGGACACCTTTATCCCGGGATTCGCTCGCTCAAAATCGTTGACGACTTCCTGGAGCGCTGTCGCCTCGTCGCCGCGGTACGCATGCCACAGGTCAAGCCTGATATCCTGCGCGCTCGCGCTCAGCGGGAACAGACAAAGCAGCGACAGCACACACCAGAGCATCGCATGCGCGATGCGCCCCGGCATGGCCGTGCCGCCTGTTTTCATCTGATTTGGCATCTGGATACTCCTTATTCAGACTCGGCCTCGGATGAAGCCTCGGCGGACACCATCCTGGAAGCCGCATCCCCTTTCGACAGGCTGATCTTCGCCGCCACTTCCGCGTCATCCATCTCGCCGTGCGCGATCGCCTTGCCCGCGCCGTCACGCTCGAACAGATGCACCACGCCCGGCGCCACATAGAGCCCGACTTCCTGATTCTCTTTAAATCCCGAGACTTTCTGCGCTTCGAGCACCGCGAGGAAATGATCCCCACCGAGCATGAAATGCACATGGCTCTCCCACCCAAGCGTCTCGATCACATCCACCTTCACCTTCAAATTCGCCGGATGCTCGTCATCCGCAAGCACGACATTCTGCGGACGGATGCCCAGACATACGTCCTGACCCTTGAACACCGCCTTCGCGCACGCATCGTCCAGCGCGATCTCGTTCCCGTTCACCTTCACGCACAGCCTGCCGCCGCTCTCGACGATCTCCGCATCCAGGAAATTCATCGACGGGCTGCCGATAAATCCCGCCACGAACTTGTTCACCGGACGCTGGAAAAGCTCAAGCGGACTCCCGACCTGCTGCAAATATCCCGCATTCTTCGTCCCGTTCTCCTTGTCGCGCCCGCTCAGCACCGCGATACGGTCCGCCAGCGTCATCGCTTCCACCTGGTCATGCGTCACATAGATAATCGTCGTCTTCAGCTTCCGATGCAGACGCCTGATCTCCACGCGCATCTGCGTGCGGAGCGCCGCGTCCAGATTCGACAGCGGCTCATCGAACAGAAATACCTGAGGACGACGCACAATCGCTCTGCCCATCGCCACGCGCTGGCGCTGACCGCCCGAAAGCTCCTTCGGAAGCTTGTCAAGAAAATCGTCCAGGCCAAGCATCGCGCTCGCTTCCGCCACCAGCTTGTCGATCTCTTCCTTCGGCATCTTGCGCACTTCAAGACCGAACGCCATGTTGCGGCGTATCGTCATGTGCGGGTAAAGCGCATAGCTCTGGAACACCATCGCGATGTCGCGGTCTTTCGGATGCACGTCGTTCACAAGCCGGTCACCGATATACAGCTCCCCAGACGTGATCGACTCAAGCCCCGCGATCGTGCGCAGAAGCGTCGATTTGCCGCAGCCGCTCGGGCCTACAAGCACAAGAAACTCCCCATCGCGGATGTCCAGATCAATTCCTTTGAGCGTCGGCTCCGCGTTCCCATAACGCTTCACGATGCTCTTGAGCGTAAGTCCTGCCATACTTTCTCCTTATGAATCGCACTCTGCGAGCGCAGACCTTCCCGTTGCGGTTGATCACCACACAAATTTTATAATCCTACGACAGATGCCCACTTTTCTCAACATTCACACAGCACCTCTTTTCTAATTTTTTCAACATTTTCGCACTTACATGTATGTGTATATACTCATCACAATTCGGTTTCAAACCGACCGATGCCCACGCCAAGCCCACCAACACCTCCCCCTATCATTAAGGAAACTCTGAACAATTGCATAATCTTCAATCATGATATCGCGCAAATCCGCTCCCCTTGCCCCATCGGGGAAAGGGGCCGGGGGTTAGGGGCCAATTAATCAGACTTTCCTTAATAATATCCATTCCAAGCGCCCCAATAATGCCCACGCCAAGCTCACCCGCGCCT
>JAFUEE010000199.1 GCA_017464085.1 Pseudomonadota bacterium | reverse complement strand
GGGCGAGACGCCCGCATCCCCAGGAGGTTTTCGAAGTTTTGTGCGGGCGAGACGCCCGCATTCCCAGGAGGTTTTCGAATTATTCAGAGGTTCCTTAATTAAATTCGATGAAACTGGCACAAAGCGGTGCTAGTCTTTCTTATCTTCTGTGGAAGCGGCTTTATCGCCGGCCTTGTCAGCTTTATCGTCGGCCTTGTCAGCTTTATCGTCGGCCTTGTCAGCTTTATCGTCGGCCTTGTCAGCTTTATCGTCGGTGGCTTCGGCTTCGGGATCGGCTTTTTTGAGCTGATATTTTTGAGTGTACATTTCGGCATATTTGTTCTTCCAGGGGCCCCAGATGCTCATCGCGAGCAACGTGAGTCCGGCAATGATGAACGGAATGCTGAGGACTTGGCCTTCGCGCAGGCCGCTGCTCTGCAGGACGCCATCTTCAACAATCTGATATTCTTTAAAGAATTCGACGAAGAAGCGCATGCTGAAATAGGAGGTGATGATCAAGCCCGTGGACATGCCGAGGGGCATTTTTTTGCCGCGTTTTCTAAAGATATAGTAGGTGCCGAACATGATGCATCCGGCGATGATGCCCATGCCGGCTTCGAAGAGCTGCGATGGATATCGTGGCACCATATCATATCGCGTGAAGATGAACGCGATGGGGGAATTTGGGTCGCATGGTGCGCCGACAATCTCGGAGTTGAAGAAGTTTCCGAGCCGGATGCAGATCATGGCGAAGGGTATGCTGAAAGCAATGCGATCCATTGAAATGATCGGAGGCGTTTTGCGCCATACATAATCATAGATGAAGCAAGTGAGTATGAGTCCGATGCCGGCGCCGTGACTGGCGAGACCGCCTTGCCAGAAGTAAAGGATTTGTATGGGGTCTGCCAGATAGCGGTCAGGATCGTAGAAGAAGCAGTGGACGAGTCGTGTGCCGATGATGACGGCCGCCATGAGTGCATAGGAGAAGTTTGTGGCGGATTCGGGGTCTTCGTTTTCCTCTTTGTAACGCCATCTGAACGTCATATATCCGACGGCCAGCGCCAGGGCAAAGAGGACACCGTAGTATCGGATCTCGTGGGAGCCGATGCGTATCAGTGCGGGGTCCCAGTCCCAGGTGACCAGGCCCAGAGAGTTGAGGATATCAAGCATGGTAACTCCAGATTGGAAATCAGCGAAGCGCGGCCGGACGTATTGCGCGTGTCGCAATAGGCCGGCCCAATGCCTTCGTATGCGCCGTCAGGCGCATAGAAGGCGTCAAGGGAGAGAATCACTTCGCCTCGGTCAGGGTTTTAAGGTACTCGTCGAACACTTTTTCGGCGGATTCTTTGTTTTGCGGTGCATAGTAGATTGTGACGATATAGACTACGGCCTTGACGTGAAACATGAATGTCTTGACGCTGATGGGGGATTCAGTGAGATCATAGGTGTAGGAAGCTAATTTTCCCGGACGTTCTTTTCCGTTGTTGAGCGTGATCTTTTTATCTGTGAGCTCCTCTTTGGGCTGAAAGTTGTTCTGAGTGAGATTGTCGTGGAGCGAATCGAAGAATGTTTTTGCGTAGTTGTCTTTCGGGAATTCCTTGCTCTGGATTTCGATGCGATTTTCGGTGGCATTATCGACGAAGACGGCAATGCGATTTTCGGAGATGTCGGCATCGACAGACTCCCAGTTTGCTGGGGGCGCAATGTTAATGTTGATGTCAGGGGCTGCGAAAGCGACAGCGGGCAGGAAGCAGAGGGCAAAGCAGAGAAGAGAGAGGAAGCGTTTCATGTAAAACCTCTGAAGGAAATGGGGAAGTTTTAAAAAAGATCAGGATTGTGTATCGGTATCGCCATCGGGCTCGCTGGCGGAAGTCTCCGCAGCGGGAGTTTCGGCGTTATTGTCGGATGAGTTTGTAGATTTTTGTGAATCGTCAGACGAATTTTTGGGGTCGGCAATTTTTGCGTTTTCGCCCGCTGAGCCGTTTTCAGCGTGATCAAGGATAGGCGTTTCTGAGGAAGTTTGGGGATTAATTTCATCAAGCTCGTCTTTTTTAGCGCGCTCGATGATGAACGTGACGACGGTCTGGAGCATGGATGCGACGGGGACGGCGAGGATGAGTCCGAGGACGCCGGCGAACTGCTGCCCGGCGAGGAGTGCAAATATAATGATGACCGGATGAAGGTTTGAGGAAGAGCCGACGATTTTGGGCGTGAGGAAGTTCGTGTCGATGGCATGGACGACGAGGATCCAGATGAGGACGATGAGAGCGGTCATCGGTCCTTGTACGAGTCCGAGCAGGACAGCGGGAACGGTGCTGATGATCGTGCCGAAGATCGGCACGATGCTGAGCAGCCCTGCGATGATGCCGAGGAGGAGGGCGAAATCGACGCCGAAGATGGCCAGACCGATGCCCGTGAGCGTGCCGTCGATGCAGCAGATGATGAGCTGTCCGCGCACAACGCCAGAAAGGCCTTTGGAAAGCCTGGACTTGAATTCATCATAGCCTTTTGCGTTCCCGTTGGCATCCGCGAAGATATTGCGGATGTGCTTCATGATGTTGGGGGAATCGACAGAGATGAACGCCGCGAGCATGAAGACGAGGATGAATTGTACGAAAGTATTGATGATGAACTGAATGGTGTTCTGAAGCAGAGAGAGCGCGCTGCCGGCATACTGCGTGCTCGACTCGATGAAGCCCAGGACGGCCTTGTTGACTTCGCGTTCGAGGTTGAAGCCTTGGTCGGTGGCTTGAGATTTGTCGATGACAGGAGCGGGTTTGAGCGTGTAAGCGCCGTTTGGCGTGGGTTCGAAGATGAGCGCCTGTTCACCGGGAATGATTTCAAAGTCGCCGTTTTCTTTTGGGTGGAGAGTGAGCAGCGGCTGAGAGTGGTTTGTTTCATTTTTTGATGAAGGCTGTGCCGTGAGTTTTGGGGCGCGTGTTTTTCGATCGCCGGCGATGAGGAGCGGTTTTTGTCCTGAGATATCGACATCAGGGATCGTGATATCGCTGATGTCTTCGAGCGCTTTGTCGAACGCCTTGTTAGCCTCGACGCTTGTCTGGTCGATAGATTTGCGGATGTCGTCAGAGTTTTTGAGAGAGAAGCGGGAGAGGAGGTCATCGACGCGGCGGCTCCATCTGGGCAGATCTTGATCTTTGACGGTGTGGAAGTATTCGGGAAGTTCTTCGGAAGCCCGTGTGATTTCAGAAGTGAGTGACGGGATGAAGGCGAACCCGATGCCTGTGAGCGCGAGCAGGAAGACGATGTAGGCGCAGATGACAGCAAGCCCGCGCGGGAGGTGCCGTTTCCTGAGTTTGATCCGGTTCATGTTGGTGACCATGGGATCGATCAGGTAGACGACGATGACGGCAATGACGAAAGGCGTCATGATTTCGTGAAAGAGCCCGATGAGGATGATCATCAGGAGGATCACGATGAGGAGGACGATATTTTTCTTGATGAAATGATGGATTTTTTTCATGGGGAATTTATGGAGTCATTGCGTATGCGGTCATTCGATGGGGAGGTGCCAGTGCAGCCTTGTGCCGAGCTTGAACGTCGGGGCGCGTCCCTCTTCATCGGAGGTGTTTTGGCCGGTGAGATCAATGAACCATCGGTCGTTGAAATAGTATTCGCCGGAGAGGGCCTGTTCGTTGCCTTCAGCGCCGCGAATGGAGACGCCGGCGGCAATGCGCAGTGCTTTGTTGATCTGTTTGGCATAGATGAACTGCGCGGCGCCTTCGCTGAACTTGAATTTGAACTGGTCAGCTTTGATGATGGCATCGAGCTGAGAGCTGAACAGCGGGGAGAGGAGCGATTCCATGGCGACATCATTGCCGGAGAAGTCTTCGATTGTTTTTCCTGTCAGGATGAGCGCATAGACGTTCGTGTCAGTGAGATACGGGCTGGAATCGAAGCTCCAGACGGGGCGGAAGACGGTGCCGCCGACGGTGAGCGTGATTGAATAGAGGTCGCTGGATGCGTTGGCGTTGCTTGTGGAGATGCGTTTTCGCCTGTCGAGGTCAGTGTTTCCGGTCACGGCGCTGAACGCATCTGAAGACGTGCTGATTTCAGTCGTTGCAGTGATGTCGATTTTGCCGTCGAGCGAGCCGGTGAAGGCGACCTGAGCGCCGTTCTGGAACTCGAAGTCATTGCCGCGCAGGTTGAATATGCCCGAATTGATGGAGAAGATGCCAGTGGGCGCGAAGTCTTTGACCGTGCCGCCGATTTTGAGCTGTGACCCGAGTTCGAGCATGACGACGGCCGTGGCGATTTTGACATCTACGGAGATTGAGTTTTCGGCAAAGATGCCGAGATCGAGATTGATTTTGCTCAGGAATGGATATTTTCTGAGGAAAGACGGGGAGTAAGTGTCGACGCGCTTGCGAGAGTCGATGAACAGGGAGAGGATCTGGTCGCGGATGAAATTCGAGCTGCCGTCGTCGAAGTTCTTTTTATACTTGGCTTCCGCGATATCGATGTTGCCGGAGGCTTTGAATGTGTCGAAATCCGCAAAGTCCTTGACAGTGAACTGTATGTCAGGGGAGAGCGTCAGGAAGAGTTCGTCCTTCATGCGGAAGCTGACATTGTTTGCGGTGACGGAGAGATTGCCGCTTTTTGGTGCGAGGGAATTGCGGACGATTTCCCCGAAAATGATGTAATTGCCGCCCATGAGGTTGCCCTGGAAGGCTTCTTTTTTGGGAATGACGATGCATTCGCCGCCGCTTGGGCAGTCGTTGCCTTTTGTGATTTTGAGGATGCCGCTGTCGAGCGTGATGGGTTCGGGGAAGGAACGCATCTCGACCGCGAGCGGCTCATTGACCTTGAGATGACCGCCAAAGTCGAATTTGTGCAGGTCGATGGCAATGCCGCCGGATTTGTCGAGGATATTTCCGGAGAGGTTGGCCGAGAGGTCGAGCGAGCCTCTTGCGCTGGAGACATCTTTGATAAAGTGCTGAAGCAGCATGGCATTGAGCGTGCCGCCGAGATCGACAGCGATTTCGCCTGCATCGGATGCGAAGAGCTTGAGCGCGAGCGTTTCGCCATTGATGCCGAGCGTGAACGGCTGTTCTTCTGGGGTGTAGATGCAGAAGCCGCGTTTGGCACATTTGGGGTGTTTTTTGTCGATCAGTATGAAGCCTTTGGGAAGCTCAAGAGGGGCTGAAGCGACGGAAGTGAGTACCTGGATCGGGTCGCGCACGCCGAGGTATCCGGAAAGTGTCAGCCCCTTGAGGCTGAACTGTTTCTGGGCATTGAACATATTGCCGCGAGCGGAAAGGCTTACGCCGAGCAGCCCGGAGGATTCTTTGACCGTCGACATGAATGACCTGGCGATGGCCGCATCGATTTCCCCGTTGACATCGAAATCGATGTCTCCGTCGAGGTTGGCATTGCCGCTCATTTTCAGTACGGAGTCGCGATATTTCATCTCGAACTGGCTCAGAGCGAGCGACATGTCTTTGAGATTGACGCGGACAAAGGCGGGCTGAGTGAGTTCGAGCGGTGCATTGTGGACATCGAGATAGATATCGTCGATGAGCAGTGACGCGGTCATGTCGTCCATGCTCTTCATGCAGAAGCCAAGCGAGCCGGAGAGCAAGGTGTTGCCGATCTCGAAGTTTTTGACGATTTCCGAGGCATCAAACCCAAATTTTTCTGCGGTCTTGAGGATATCGAGGTCGGGGAAGTCGAGCGCCACCGAAACCGAGAAATGCGGTGCGGTGCGGACGAAACCGCTCAGGTCGAGCGTATCGATCAGTTTGCCTCGGATCAGCGTGTACTGTTTTGAGCGCGAGAACTGGATGTGCGTGTTTTTGAGATCGAAGCTGGCGTATTTCAGGCCTTCGAGATTGAATTCGCCTTCGATCCAGGTGGACTCGTAGTTTTTGAGATTTTTTTTGCTGTCGAGGAGGAAATTCAGGTCGGCATTTGCCGAGATATCGAAGGAGACATTTGCGTCGACGGGGATGTCGAGATCTCTGAAAGGCTTGAATTTGTTTGGGGATGTCGGCTGGAGGGCGACATTGAAGAGGACAGTAT
>JAFUEE010000021.1 GCA_017464085.1 Pseudomonadota bacterium | reverse complement strand
CAACAGAAGCCACATCAGACGCAGGCGCCGCACCGCTTTCACCGGACGCATCCGCAACAGAAGCCGCATCAGACGCAGGCGCCGCACCGCTTTCACCGGACGCATCCGCAACAGGCGCCGCATCCGTCGCTGGTTTGCTCGATCCACCAAAAATCTCGTCGTAAATATCACCACTGCCATCTGACGAATCCGCGACCGCATTCCCGGACGCATCCGCCGTTCCAGCATTCTCTGTCCCGACGACCGCGCCATCCGCCGTTCCTGGCACTGCCTCCTGCGAAGCATCCACACTGTCCTGAGCCGTCGCGCTCGCACTTACGAAAAGCGGCGCACATACAGCCAGCATCTTTATTATCTTATGCATTTTCACTCCATGACTTGGTCTGAGGGTCCACAGACACACGTTTCGTTATTTTAGTATTTTCACATCACAAACGCTATACACCTTATGCATAAAAATGCATTTTTTTGCATCTTTGAGCTTTTGATCCGCGCTATCGCCTGCGGCGATACGCGCCGCTCCCCGCGCTATGCGCCCTGCGGGACGCATACGCGCGGCACCCTGACATACATATCGCATATTTCGCGGCGTATGGCTATGCCATAGCCGCGAACCGCCGCGTGTCAAAGACAGCGGCGGCACAAAAAAAAGCCCGCGCCAAACGGCACGGGCCCGCTCTCAAGCCGCACGATACGGCCGATCAGCGCATCATTCCTCGATTTCCAAGTTCACGGGCTTGATGTCGAGCGATGGAATCTTGTACGTCGCATTGTTCATCGTATGCTCGATCTCCACCCAGTTCGAGCTCACTTTGCTGTTCAAAAGCGCCGCGCTGGATGCTGCGATATTGCTGTTCAGCTGATCCTTAAGCGTGATGTCCGTATCCTTCACCTGCGCCACCGCCGATTTGAACTCGAACGCAGACACGCCGCTGATGTCCGGAATGCTCGATGCCGACATGCACTGCGCACAGCTCGTCGCCGCCGCACTGCCGTTGCCCGTCGAAGGCCAGTAATACGCATTCTTGTACGTCGTATTCAAAGAGCGATACCCGACAAGCGCGCCACCGTCCGCCGTCACCTGACCTGTCGCATAGATGTTGTTCAGGTTGTGCGACACATCCTTGAACCTCGTGCCCGTCCCGAGCGTATTGTTCGTGTACGCATACGTGCCGATAAAGCCGCCGACCTTGCTGCCGATGCCCGTCACGCTGCCGCCCGCATAGGCATTGCCAATCGAAATCCGTCCTGCGCGTATCGCCGAATATTCCTGCGAACCGTTGTTCACAAGCTTGCAGCTTTCATCAATGCTGTATGCCGCGATTTTACCAGTCAGCGTCACGTTGTCACACGAGATATTGCCGATCAGACCGCCAACAGAATCAGACCCTTCCACATCGCTCAGCGCATACACATTCGTGATCTTGATGTCGTTCAGCACATCCATCGGCACAGAAACCTCCGGAATGCTCACGGTCACAGACGCATCGCTCGGGCACTTCTCGCTCTTGGCCGCGCTCACAACCTTGACGTTATTGATCGGCGTATAGATATAGCCAAACGCACCGCCGACATTATTCTTGCCGGTCACCTTGCCTTTCGCGTACGCGCGATCGAACACCTGGCTCAGCGTGCGCCCGTCTTCGCCCGTCAGCGTCTGAGAGCTCGAGTTCGTGCGGCTGTGCGCGATCTGACCGATCAGGCCGCCGACCGAATTCGTGCCCGTCACCGTCGCATCCGAATACACATCTGTAAAGCTGCAGTCGCCATTGCAGTTCAAATCACCCACAATGCCGCCGACACCTGACGACGTGCCCAGCACATCCCCCTTGTTCTGGACCTGCTTGAACGTCAGCTTCGATTTCGCCCCATTGAAATACGCTTTGCCGATAATCCCGCCCAGACTGCTCCCCGCATGCAGTTCCCCTTCATTGAGAAGATTCTCGAATTCCGTCGAGCCGCTCGTCTGATAAATGCCGACAATGCCGCCCGTCCAATAGCCGCCGTTGAGCTTGCCGTGGTTGCTCGAATCCTTGATCGACGTATTGCCATAACGACCGGAAATGCCGCCAACGTTCGCAGATCCCTCGACATTGCCGTAGTTGTGCGCTTGCGAGATCTTGCCGCCGCCAGTGCCAAAGATGCCGCCGACTTCTTTCGTCAGGTTGCCGTCATAGCAGTTCTTCGAAATCGAAGACACATTGCCCTTGTTGATCAAGTGAGTGGCATCGCCGCCGCCCGCGCTGCCCGCGATACCGCCAGCATAGCAGTTGCAGCCATCACCGTTGTCGACTGACACGTCCGCAAGGTTCGTGATGTCAGAAATCGCACCCGTTGACGACCCAAACGCGCCGCCCACATAGCGCTTGCCATGGACCTTGCCTGCCGCGACACTGCCGCCTGTCACAGACGACGTGCTCTGGCCGATCAGGCCGCCCGTATAGCTGCCGCCTGTCACATCGCCTTCTGACGAAAGCGCCGTCAGCGTCGCACCCTCTGCCGCGCCAAACACGCCGCCGGTGTACGCCCCACCGCTCACATTGCCCTTCGCGCTGATCGACGATGCCACGCTTCCAGACTGCAGACGGCCGACAACGCCGCCCGCATAATTCCCAGTCGTCGTCACATCCCCTTCCTGGACAACATTCGAAAGCGTCGTGCCCGATGCCTGGCCGATCAGACCGCCGGCATTCACACCGGCGCCCGTCACATTACCCTTCACGCTGATCTGCGAAAGGTTGCTCGCAGATACCGCGCCCGCGAGCACGCCCACATTCCCAGACTTGCTCGACACATTCATTTCAAACTTGATGTTGTGGATACGGCCCTCAGAAATCGAATTGAACAGGCCGCAGTTGCCGCTCGCGCAGTTCAGCGTCCCGAGCGTATCCCCCTTCTTCAGGGAAATCGTCTTGCCCGCAGACACCATCTTGCCCTTGAACCCCGTAAACCCGACCCACTCGTTCGCGTTGTTCGCCGGGAAAATATCGATCAGGTTGATATCCTTCATGATCGCATACACGTCATTGACCGTGTTCGACACCGACTTATCATTAATATTCTTTCTCAGGTCATTGAACTCCGCCGCCGTCGAAATCGGCGTCGCGCAATAGCGATGGCCGTCAAGAATCACGCGCACCTTGTCGCAGGGGCATTCATCCAGGATGAACTTGTACGGATTCTCCGGGCAGGCATCGAGGCATTTCGCAACGCCATCGCCATCGAGATCCACGAGATTCGCTTCGGAATCCTCGACACCGCAGCCGCAAATCCCCGGACGCGTCTTGTTCTCGTCCTCCAGACAGAGATCATATTCTTCCCCGGCAATCGCGCACGCAGGCACACCCGCCGTCTCATCGACCTTGTCTTCCGAACGGCACCCGCAAACGCCGAGCAACGCCTTCGGATCATTCTTCTCGCACATGCGATACGGCGTGTCCGCAAGCGATACGCCTGAACACATCGGCATGCGATTGAGCTCGTCGATCGTATCCGGCACATTGCACCCGCAAACACCAGGAAGCGTCTTGTTCGCATCTGTCGGGCAAAGATCGACATCGGCATCCAGACACACCGGATTCCCCGATTTCTCATCAATCGTATCCGGCACATTGCACCCGCAAATCCCCGGAAGAAGCTTATTCGGATCATCCGGACAAAGGTCGCCTGCTTCCTGACAGTCAATCGTCCCATTGTTATCCATATCCACATCAGCAAAGCCGCAACCGCAAACGCCAGGCGCCTTCTTCTCCGCATCGTCCGGACAGAGGTCTTCCAGCGAGGTCTTCACACACTGGTCTTCCTTGCAGATCATGCCGTCCCCGCAAGGCTCCACAACAAATTTGCCTTCCACGCATTTCTTCAGGCCGTTCTCTTCGCAGACTGCCGCTGCATCGTCCTCGCACTCTTTCTCGACGACATCCACGCAGGCATTCTCCTGGCACACCTGAACGCCGCAGTTCTCATAATCCCAGCGCCCGTCCTTGCAGGTGCGGATCGCATTGAGCTCCGCCACGCACACCGCAGGTTCTGAAGACTCGCATTCCGCCTCCACACCAGCCTTGCATTCGCCGCTGTCGCACTTCATCCCGTCGCCTGTGCACGCTTCGGTCACAAACTTGCCCTCAACGCAGCGCTTCACTGCATCGCCATCGCACTCGGGCGGCATCGAGCTGTCGCACTCGTTCTCAGCATCCTTCGACTTGCATTCCCCCTCCACGCACGACAAATCACCGCAATCCTCAGACACATACTTGCCATCCACGCAGCGACGGACCTTGTTCTCATCGCATACAGCCGCTTCGCCGTCCTCGCATTCGTTCGTCACGACTTCTTTCGTGCAAGTCCTGTCCACACATGTCTCATCGGCATCGCAGACCGTGCCGCACGCGCCGCAGTTATTCCGGTCGCTCGTCAAATCCACACAGGTGTCGTTGCAGTTGAACTCTCCATTATCGCACTGAAGACCGCCGCCTGCAGGCTCGCATTTCTTCTCGGCTTCATTGCACACCTGGTCTTCCGTGCACACCTCGTCGCCGCACAGCTCCCCCGGGCCAGGCTCGGGCGCTGCCTCGCACTTCTTCGTCTCCGCATTACAGACCTGGCCGACATCGCACCCTTTCACAGTACAGTCGTCCTTGGCACTCGATGTCCCTGACTCATCCCCGCATCCCGCAAGCGAAAGCGCCGCCAACGCCACGAGCAGACCGCCGCTCAGAACCACAGAACGCTTCCCCAATTGCTCCTTCCTCATACTGCTCTCCTTACAACTCTCCACACTTGTGAGTTCATGCATTACCAAAGTCTATCGACACATGACCGATCGGATACAAGTCCGACTTATCAAAAAATTACCCAATGACACTAACGACTAAGACTTACCATGTCAAATTTTCGCGCAACCTCTCACGGCAAACTGCAACTGCCATCTGCCCACTGGCTAACAACCATTTGCTAAGAATCCCCCTATTATGATAGATGGCTCTCAGCTTTTTGACCCTTGGGAGGTTCTCTGCATGTTGGTTCTGCTCGCATTTGGCATCGGCACTTACGAAATTCTGCTCATCCTGTTCATCGTCGTACTCCTGTTTGGCGCCACAAAATTGCCCAAACTCGCGTCCGCCGTCGGCGAAAGCGTCAAAAACCTCAAGAAAGGCATGAAAGAGGCTCAAGACGAAGACGAAAACGCAACAAAAACCGCCAAAGACACGCCAAAACTCGAAAGCGAAGACAAACCCTCTGACGAAACAAACTCAAAAGAGGGATAACCCCAAAACTATCGCGCCACGCTCCAGGCTTTATTATTAATGAATCCCTCTCTCCTGCGCCTGATCAAAACACTCGCTATCCTGCTCACAGCGCTCCCCATGGCCTCACTCAACTCGAAAGAGGCTCAGGCGCTCGAAGGTGACTGGGAACTCGGCGCGCTACCCGCCGCCTTCATGATGCCCAGCTTCGACATCTACGGCGCCGGCACCGAACTCTTCGCTCGATACGATGTCATCGACGGCCTCAGCCTCAATGCCGGCGCCGGCTTCTATGGCGCACAGCAGACAACCCTGCAAAAACCGCTCGGCCTCTACACCCTGCGCGCTGGCGTCTTCTACGCACTCGATGTCCTCCAATGGGTTCCGGGCATCGGCATAAACCTCTCCGCACTGTTCTCCGAAAGCCGTCTCCACAACTTCCACAGAGACGGGCACGGCATGGGCATCGACTTTGACCTCTATGTCCAGTACAGGGGCATTCGCCACCTCGGCATCGGCATCTTCGCAAGCTATCACCTCGTATTCATCGATGCCGACTACATCACCGCAGGCCTCTCCATCAGCTGGTATTCCGGCATGTTCTAAGGCATCACAAAGGCACCCAACCGCCTGTCATTACCTGCCCACAACGCCTGAGGCTGCAATCCATACTCCACGGGATTACATGCTTCGGGGCGATTGAAGATGCCATCAGTTCGGGGTTTACCCCTCAATATTCCATATCCACGTGAGTAGAATAGAACCATGAGTTCTATCCAGTTGCCAGTTTGCCGACAACCGCAGGCAAGCCAGCCATCGGAAAGTATCAAGAAAAGTGTGTAAACACTGATGCTGTCAAACTACCAAAACCATCCCCCCCCAAAAAACACTGCCTTTCTTTCTGGAGGGGGTGTGGGGGAACCTCCTTTCTTTGGGCACCAAAGAAAGAGGTT
>JAFUEE010000020.1 GCA_017464085.1 Pseudomonadota bacterium | reverse complement strand
CCCGTTGCCGGCAGATAGCCGCTACCCCCTCGACGAATCATCCACATCGCGATCAGACGACTTGCCGCATAGTTTTAATCCATTCATTTTAAAGCAATACACTTACATCCGCGCACAATAGACGACATTCAAGCACAGCAAATGCGCACATTTCAAGGATTTGCGCGCATTTTTTACATGACATAACCCCCTAAGGGTTATAAACATAAATACGTAAGTCAGGCGCTTTGCTCAAGCAAAGCGTCTTTTCATTTTACTGCTTTTCCGGAGAAGATTAACGATGGCAGATTTAACTAAGCCCAAAAAGCAAGTCAGTGTCTGGTGGTTTGCCTTTGGGTATTTTGCAGTTTACATTCCCTATTCGATCTTTACCAAGATCACTTCTAGCGGACTTCTGGCTAAAGATTTGCCACAGGATCAGATTGCGTCTTGTCTATGCAAAAGGGATTTGCCAAAACTAGATTCCGCGCTCCAGTCTTGTCTGAATGCAAACAATGGTGTTGCCGATGCCTGTGCCAGTGCACAGCAAAAGCTTGATCAGTGCACGCCGCTTGTTGATGCCTGCAAGCCTGAATCACTGCAGCGTATTCTGGATGTTACAGTTCCGGGTGCTGAATGGCTTCCACCAACCATCATGGCTTCCATCCTCATGATGCTCGTTTTCATCACATCCATGAGATGGTGGAAATACGCAACACAGACAAAGTTCAAAGTTGCAGGCCATACGCTTCCCCGTCCGAGAATTTGGACGCTCTTCTCTGGTATTTGCACTGGTTTTGTCGTTGCCACGACGACATTGGCATATACGATTGATGGCGTGTCAATCGTCTTTGCGATGCTCTTAATGCGAGGTGGTATGCTTGTCATGTCACCGATTGTCGACACCATATTCAAACGCCATGTACGTTGGTTCTCGTGGGCGGCTCTTGGTCTGTCGCTGTTGGCGCTCATCGTCTCCAATTTTGGCCCCTATGCGTTCCATTTGAAAGTTTGGGGTGCTCAGCCATTTATGAACACCATTCTTGCAATCGACCTTATCGTCTATCTCTCGGCTTACTTCTTCCGTCTTACCTTTATGTCCAAACTCGCGAAGAGCGACAACGCAGATGACACCAAGAAATTCTTCGTCGAAGAGCAGATGGTCGGCACCCCCTCCATCCTTCTCATTCTCTTCATCGTTTCGTTGTTCTATGCACAGTTCGACCCTGCAAGTGACCTTGGCCGCTTTGTTACAGGAATTCACAATGGCTTCACTTCTTTCTGGTCACGTCCGGGAAGCATACTTGCGCTCGCGTTTGCTGCAGGCCTCTTCTCGCAGTTCAACGGCGTGTTCGGCAGCCTCATCCTGCTCGACAAGTCCGAAAATGCATTTGCCGTCGCTGTCAACCGTTGCTCATCCATTCTCGCTGGCGTCATTGCCTCGCTATTTGTTGCAATTGTATATGAAGCTGATCTCTCTGGTAAGAGCCTCATGCCCGATGCGTTCACATGGATCAGCGCAGCCATGGTCGTCGGCGCGCTCCTCTTCCTAGCTCTGCCCAAGATGTTTGCCACGCTTGAAAAACAGAAGAAAGCAGCAGCCAACACGGACACAAAGGCCGAAGAAAAAGCTGAAGAGCCCAAAGCTGAAGACCCCAAGGACGAAGCTAAAGCCGAAGCCCCCAAGGACGAAGCTAAAGCCGAAGAGCCCAAAGCCGAAGAAAAAGCCGAAGAGCCCAAAGCCGAAGAAAAATCCGAAGAGCCCAAAGCTGAAGAAAAAGCCGAAGAAAAATAATTGATCCTAAGATAATTTAAGATCGATCCAAAAGCCCCCGGACAACGGGGGCTTTTTTTTGCCTGTGTTCCCCCCAGAGCAGATGAAATATGAGGATTCAAACCCGAGCCAATTGCATCTTAATCGCCCTGAAAGGGCGATTGAAATTAGCCCGGGGTAAACCCGGAGGGTGCAACCCCGGGGAATAAGGGCAACCCCGGGAAATAAGGGCAACCCCGGGGAACAAAACCAAAACCGCGCCGCAAAGCGGCGCAGCCCGGGAAGTGCCCAACGGCGAACAGGATTGCCCCAAAACAGCCCGCAGCCCAATTCAACACATATCGGAACAATTAAACACACTATTGCGACTTTATTTGACACAATTTCACTCTCATAATTATTTGACACAATTTCACTCTCATAATATGATAAGATATCTTCTTTGATGAGGAAACTATGGAAAAGAGCTTTTTAAACACAGAACGAAGCATCGTATTCGTCATTATTGCCTATATCTTTACCCTAGGCATCTACGGTCTCTACTGGCTCATCCGCTTCCAGAATGATGTGCACAGAAGGACAGGCGAAGGTTTTGGCGGCTGGGGAACTGTCGGCATCTGCATTGTGACATGGGGCATCTACAACTACTACTGGTACTATGTGACCAGTCATCGACTGATCAAAGCCGGCGTCACACGCGAGGACACGTCCACACGCGATCTGCTCCTGGGCATCTTCACCGGAGGCATCGCAAACCTCATCCTCTGGCAGCTCACGATCAACGAAAAAGCCCTATCAGGCTCCCCACTCGCAATGTTCTAAATCTAAACACGCTGAAATAGTCGCGCGCACCGCGCGATGCATACACTACTCAGGACCTGCCGTTCTGATCACTTTTAAAGGAGTTTTATTATGGAAAAGAGTTTTCTGAACACTGAACGCAACATCGCTCTCATCATCATCTTCAGCATCATCTCGTTCGGCATTTACGGCATCTGGTATTTCATCAAATTCCAGAATGATATCAAGGACAAATCAGGCGAAGGTTTCGGCGGATGGGGAACGTTCTTTATCATACTGTTAACATTCGGCATTTACGGCATCTATTGGAATTATGCGACAGGCAAGCGCCTCGTCAAAGCCGGCGTCACGAACAAAGACAATTCCGTACTCAACCTGATTCTCAGCCTCGTTGGTTTGGGGTGGGTCAACACCATCCTCTGGCAGCTCGCAATCAACGAAAAAGCCCAGTCGGGCACGCCGCTCAGGCGCGCATAATCGAATAATCACTGATTAAAAAAGCCGCGACCATCGTTCGCGGCTTTTTTTGTTTCTATCCCCCAAGAAGGGAGATGGATAATTTCAAAACAGTTGCCACCAAGCCCCCTTATCCCCCTGAAGGCAATCATTTGCCATATTATCCATTGCAGAACATGGCTTTTTGATAGCGCACTGAGCAAAAAAATACCGGAGCCGAGGCCCCGGTACTTCACTCATCTCACTTCTTCTGGTCGTCCGGCAGCCCCAGGACGACAAACTCAACGCGGCGGTTGCGCGCGCGTCCTTCAGACGTATCGTTCGTATCAATCGGACGGTCAGGGCCGTACCCGATCGCATTGAGCCTGCTGGCCTCGACGCCGCGCTTGATCAGGTAGTTCATGACTGATTCAGCACGATCCTGCGACAGCTTCACATTGTACTTGTACTTGCCTCGGCTGTCTGTATGTCCTTCGACGGTCACATTTCCGACATGCGGATTGTCGACGAGAAGCTTGGCGACCTGATCCAGAAGCTCGAACGACTCAGACTTGATCACGGCCTTAGAGGTCTCGAAGAAGACCTGTTCCTTGATATTGATCTTGCCCGCGCTCAGCTCGACAAGCGCATCCGGATCGGCATCCGGGCAGCCGTCCTCATCCTCATAGCCGTTGAACGTCTCGGGCTCTGTCGGGCAGCTGTCCTTGATATCGGGAATCGTGTCGCCATCCGTATCCAGCGTGATCGGGCAGCCATTCTTATCCACGCGGCCGCCCTCATCGGGGCACAGATCCATATAATCAGGCACCGTATCGCCATCGCGGTCCGGGGAGCATCCGAATTCGTCGATATACCCTGCACGCCCGGCAAACGGGCATTTGTCATCCTTGTCGGGAATGGTATCGCCATCCGAGTCGACGACGACATTGCGGCAGCGTTCAGGAATCTGGCTGGGAGGCGTCAGCTCAGGATCCGGGCACGGATCCACAGCTGTCATATAACCGCCATATTCGTACTCAAGACCAAGCAGACCGCCGTTGACCCAGTGGAAGTTCAGACCAAGAATCGCGCGGACATCCGGAGAGCCCACTGCATTCAAGCCAAATCCAACACCCGCAGTCAGCGCAAGCCCGCGCCACCACTCCGTCTTGCCGTTCAATATCCGATACCGGAATGCAAAATCCGCCTCAAACGGACGCTCATTCACCGTCAGGTTCCGGTCATCCGGCTCTGTCGCGATCTCCCCTCGAAAATCCGCGATAAAATCGAGATCCTGATGGAAGAACGGAATGGAAGCCGCGCCTGCAATGATAAACGCATTGCCGAGCGTATAACCGTAAACATCGCGCTGCTTGCGCGCGCGGAAACCGACGTTGACCGCCATGCGCGCCTTATCCCACGGATTGAATTCGAGCGCCGCATTAATCGTGAACGTCGGATATTCATCGCTTACCAAAATACCTTTGGTGCCTGTCTGTGTCGAAAGATCGCCGATCAGCGCAAGACCTACAGGGTACTTCCCAAGCTCAAGTATCTTCCCCTTCACCACAATCCGGAGATCGCCAACGCCCGATGTTTCGTGCGCCTTGCGAAGCGGAAAACCGATCTGCTCATTCCAGAAATCCGTATTCTCATAAAGCACAAACGGCATCGAAAGCGCCACCTCGACCCAGCTGAACAGCGACAAGGAGAGATACAAATCCATGAACGTCTGGTTCTTGATCACCGCCAGGTCAGACTTCTGATCTGAATAAGCGATATCCATCGGGACATGCGCATAATCAATATAAAAGCCGCCTGTCAGGCGCCAGTGATCGCGGTCGATCATGGAACCATACGTCGTGAGGTAATCGCCGGGGTTCGGAGCCGGTCGCCAGAACTGAAGGTTATATTTCGGCACCGGATGACGCATCCTGTCCGTATCAGCATTCAAATCCGGATCCTGCGCCATTGCGCTCAAAGGCAGCAGCAGGATACATGAAATGCCAAGCAGCGTTACCAACCATCGAAATTTCATAGCTCTCCTTAACTTCAATCACGCCCCCCTCACGCAGGGAACATTTTAAGACACCTTATCCATCTTATACTATTTGCATCTCAAATAGCTAGCAAATTGGCATCTTTATGAAGCACCGCTATCTGCCCGTCCGGGCAGATACGCGGATGCACGCCGGCCTATGCGTGCTGCTGGCACGCATACGGCCGCCCTTCCGGACGCATCATGAGCGCCCGCAGATCCCGCTTGAACTCAGGATTTGCATGACTTGCATGACTTGCAAGACCCGCCGCCACAGCCGCCTGCACATGCCGCTGCGACTTCTTCTCGCGTGTGCTCAAGGATAAACGCCTCCCCGAGCTTCTTGCGCGCAATCTCTGGCTCCACTTCCGCCACGGTCTTGAGCCACATCTGCGCGATCGGCTTGTCATCACACCGCTCCAAAAATGCCTTGATCAGGTCGGTCGCCGTCTCCCGGTCATACGCATCCCAAAGCGACTTGATCGCCGAATTGAAAGACGTCGCCATGTCGCCTGTCTTGTCCTCATCAATCGCCGCAATGATCGGCCCAACGTCGTGCGTCTTGTGCGCCTCGCGCGTCGCAGCTGACACGCTGTTGCCGCGAAATGATACTGCCAAAAGGCCGATAATAAAAAGCGCGCCCACTGCCACGAGTATCCAAGTGCTGTCCATTTTGCCCTCTTTATTCGATACCGGCTCAGCGCCGGTCTTCTAAAATCATAGTCGGATGTTCAAAAAAATGATATGTGACCCGCAAAAATGCCGGGCGACCGTGCATAGCGAGATTGTGACGTTTTTGTCAAGTCAAACCACGACAAGCATATCGCCAAAGGCAAAAGGCCGTATCGCCAAAGGCGAAAGGCCGGAAAATAGGCCGTATCGCCAAAGGCGAAAGGCCGGAAAATAGGCCGTATCGCCAAAGGCGAAAGGCCGGAAAATAGGCCAGGCGCATGCGCAACGCGCAAAGCCTGGCCACACATTAAAACCACATACACAGGAGTTTCCCAATGCACATGGCTGATGCGCTGATCAGCCCGGGCGTCGGCCTTGCCATGGCCGGCATCTCGGCGGCTGCAATCGGCATTTCATGCGCAAAATTGCGCAGAGACGAGACATTTCAAGAAAAGCTTCCACTGCTCGCGATGGCGGGCGCATTCGTCTTCGCCGCCCAGATGATCAACTTCGCGATTCCTGGCACAGGCTCCAGCGGGCATATCGGCGGCGGCCTCCTGCTCGCGGCACTGCTAGGCCCATGGCCGGCGCTCATCTCGCTGGCAATCGTCCTCCTCATACAGTGCCTGCTGTTTGCAGACGGCGGCCTGCTCGCCCTCGGATGCAACATTTTCAACATGGCCGTCATCCCATGCCTGTGCGTCTATCCGCTGATGAAGCGCGTCATGGAGAAAAACTTACTGTTCGGGACGCTTGGAGCCGCACTGATCAGCCTTCCGCTCGGCGCATTCGCTGTCGTCCTGGAGACAACGCTTTCCGGCATCACCGCGCTTCCTTTCGCACAGTTCGCTGCACTCATGGTCCCGATCCACATGGCGATCGCAATCGGCGAAGGCATTGCCACAGCCACTGTGCTCATCTTCGTAGCTCGCACGCGCCCGCAGTTCCTTCATCTCGCTTGCGACCCCGAAAAAGCCCGCTTCAACCTCTCCCCCAAAGCGCTTGTCGCCACGATCGGCGCAGCCGCGCTCTGCATCGGACTGGGGCTCGCGGCATTCGCATCCTCGCTCCCAGACGGGCTTGAATGGGCGGTGCAGAAGCTCGCGGGCGAAGAAACCGCAGGCGCCACGTCCGCGCTCGCGGCTCAGGCTCAGAACATCCAGGATACGACCGCGCTCTTCCCCGACTACACGTTCACAAGCGGCTCTTTCAGCGCTGCATGGATCGCCGCGCTCTCCGGGCTTCTCGTCACCGCATGCCTCTGCTATGCCGTTACCCGGCTAGTGACCAGACATCGTAAGGCCGCATGAAACAACCTGCCCCGGCATCACTTGAACAGTGCGCCCTCCAGAACGGGCCGATCCACCGAATCGACCCGGCACTCAAACTCCTCATGATGCTCGCTTTCGAGTGCTGCGTCATCTCATGCGCGCCGGAACAAATCTGCCTCCTGCCTGTTTATCTCGTGGCGCTTCTCATCATCGGCACGATCGCCCGTATCTCTCCCGGCTTATTTTTCCGACGGCTCGCGCTGGCCCTCCCCTTTGCATTTTTTACAGGCATCTGGGGATGCTTTTACGACCATTATCCCGCGACGCTCATGGGCTTCACCATCACACGCGGGGAGCTCTCGTTCCTCTCGATCCTGCTCAGGACAGCCCTCTGCGTGGGGTGCGTGCTCATCTACGCGGGCACGACACGGATTTCCATGATGGCCGCAGGCATGCGGCGGCTTCACATCCCCCAGGAAATCGTCAGCATCTTTGAGCTCATGTGGCGTTATCTCTCCGTACTCACCGACGAAGCCCGAAACGTCCGAACAGCCTGGATGCTCAGAAACGGCAGCGCGAACGGCATATCGCTCAAATACTTTGGCAGCCTCCTGGGCGGCATCCTCGTGCGCAGCATCGACAGGGCTCAGCAGATACATACCGCCATGATCTGCCGGGGCTATCCAGCCGCATCGCGCGCCGCTTCACCAAGCAAAATACGCCCTGCCGAATGCATCGGCGCAGCCGCCTTCACCGCATCGTGCATTCTATACAGAGTACTCGCATGAAACTTACCCTATCCGGCCTCACGCTCGCTTATCCCGGCCAGCCGCCCGTCTTAAACGGCATTGACCTGCAAATCGAATCAGGGGAGACCGTCGCGCTCATGGGCGCAAACGGCTCCGGAAAAACCTCGCTTCTGCTCTCGCTCGTCGGCATTCTGCCCGCATCGGGCACAATACGCCTCGACAGCACCGCCCTCTCAAAAAAAACTGCCACTTTTTTCAGGCAACACATCGGCATGGTCTTTCAAAATCCTGACGATCAGCTATTCTCCCCGTCCATTTGGGAGGATGTCGCCTTCGGCCTGGAAAACATGTCTCTGCCAGAGGATGAAATACGGGATCGCGTCGACACGCTTCTCCACGAGCTCGGTCTCGCGCACCTCAAAGACCGCACACCGCATGACCTCAGCGGGGGTGAAAAAAAGATCGCCGCGCTCGCGACGGTCCTGGTCATGAAGCCTGACCTGATCATGCTCGATGAACCGACTGCTTTCCTCGACATGCGCGCGCGAAAACGCCTCGAAAACGCCCTGCGCGACATCCCACAGGCCATGCTCATCACGACGCATGACGCGCGCTTCGCCGCCAGGATGTGCAGACGCGCCGTCCTGCTCGACTCCGGAAAAGTCGCCGCGGACGGGGAGACTGAAACGCTCCTCAGGGACAAAGCGCTGACCGAGCGCTGCGGCGTTGACGCGCTCGAGTAAACGGCACACACGGCTTTTCACATTCAAGACACATTCGGACTTTATGAACGATACAAAAATCTCATTACTCGAAAAAGGCCTGGAACTCTTCTCCCAGGCGCCCTATGAAGATGTCGGCGTGCAGGACATCGCAAGCTCGGCCGGCGTCACAAAACCCACGCTCTACCACCACTTCGGCTCAAAACTTGGCTTCTATCAGGCTGTTTTTTCGCATTACACCGCACCATTTTTCGATCAGATCGCACAGACCGCCACATACCGCAACGACCTCACGCACAACCTCAACGAGACCGCGCGCGCAGCGATCGACTTCTTCATGGCAGACGAGAAGACGTTCCGCATGCTCGAATATGCCGCGTTCACCTCACCAAACGCCGAACACCACGCATTCGTCCAATCCTATTGGAACGACCTGATCGGAGCGTTCGAAACCCTGTTCAGCACTGCCGTCCCCCAGCACGGAAATCTCGCAGGCAAGACAAAGACGAGCGCATGGGCTTTCGTCTTCACCGTCAGGGCCGGCATACACATCATCCTCGATGACCGCTCGTGTTACACGCCCGATATGCCATACAAGCTCGTCCATCAGTTCATGTATGGAATTTTTTCTTGACACACCGCCTGCTTGCGCGTAAAAGGCACAGGTACAGCGTTTGGCTGTGGTTGCGAGTTTGGCTCAGTTGGTAGAGCGCTAGCTTCCCAAGCTGGATGTCGCGGGTTCGAGTCCCGTAACTCGCTTAAGCCCCTGAAATTTCAGGGGCTTTTTTTTTGCCCATTCCACCAGAGCGGCAGCAAGCACATCACACAAGTTCACGAGATCACGGCTCATCAATCCAGTCTCAATGCAGCCGACACAAATCCGCACGCAACAAAGCGCCCAAACAGAAACATGCTCCCCGTATCTGCGACCTCTCCCCCTCCGCTGGCAAGCGGCCGCAAAATGCAGCGACGCGTGGCGTATGGCGCAAAGCGGCATAGGCACGCGAAAAAAGGGCGTATGAGCCGTGCACACGGCTCATAGACCGACAACAATTTGATACATACAACCAGTTGCAATATTATATATATAGGTCTAAAGCAGTCCCGAGCTGTCATGTCTTTAAAGATAGCGGACATCCATTTCAGGAGGCGTCATGTATCGTTCAAGCCGTGTTTTTCTGACCTCAGTTCTTTTTTGCGCACTGCTCTCGGCTTGTGCGGAATCCCAGCCCCAGAACACAGAGAAGCGCTCCGGGCTCGATATCACGCCGGATTACCCGCTTATCCTTTCAGAGAACGGCTCCCCGGTATTCTTTTCGGTCGCGCCGTCCGCATATCCCAGCGCAGACCTTCAGATTTCGGTCACAGCCGACAAGCCTGACCAGGTGTCCGTCAAGATCGCGCGCGAAACGGGGCGTTTTTTCCCGAACGCAGGCACCGTCGAAATCGCCTGCCGCGAGGACGGCATCGCTGACGGCCCGCAGGAAATATCGCTGACATTTGCAATTGCAAGCGCAGATCCCGCTTACAACACATCTGTCTCCCGCATGGTGACCTGCCTCGATTCCGGACATACCGTCCTCTTCGACCCGGACGAAGATTTCTGCCCGGACGACCCTGGCAAGACCGATCCTGGCATCTGCGGCTGCGGCATCGCAGACACCCCCGAAAATACCGCGCCCACCGAAACAGGCTACGCACGATGCCTTCAGATCGCCGCCGCGCAGGCCGCCGTCGAGGATGAAAGCGCATCGCACACGTTCGACATCCTCCTCCCGGATGGCTATGCCGTCGATGAAAACGGCAGCGAACAGCTCTTCGCCATCGCACTGACCGATCCGCCGGCTTCAGATGTCCGCGTCGCCATCACATCTGACGATGCCACCGAAGGCGTGCCGGATGTCTCCGAGCTCATCTTCACCCCGGAAAACTGGAACGATCCGCAGATCGTCATCGTCACAGGCGTGGATGACGAAGATATCGACGGAAACGTCCCCTTCGCGATACACATCGGACCCGTCACAACCGACGATCCCGATTACGCAGAACTCCCCGAACGCACGCTCATCTTTGAGACGATCGACAATGAAGCGCCTGCTGCAGATATCGTCTTCAGCACCCACGAGGTCAGCGTCCATGAAGGCGGCACCTCCGGGGAGCTCTACATCAAGCTCGCAAGCGCTCCCGCCGGCGATTCCGAAGTCACCGTCAGGTTCGACTCTGACGATCCGACCGAAACGCGCGTCTTCCCGCAGGAACTCGTCTTCAATTCCGGAAACTGGGATTCGCCGCAAGTCGCGCTCGTCAAGGCTTATACCGACGACACCATCGACGGGAACAAGACCGTCACGGTCAATGTCACCTCTTCAAGCACGGAAGCCTGCGCCAAAACCTGTTATGACGGACGCGAGTACGATCCGGTCACCGTCACCATCATCGATACCGACGCCCCCTCCGAAAACGAGACCCTCGAAACCGTCCGCCTGCGCATCATGGCCGGCAACATCACTTCCGGCAACGCGCAGTCTTACGACCCAGGGCACGGCGCGCGCATTTTCAGAGGGCTCAAGCCTGATATCGTCCTCATCCAGGAATTCAACTACAAAAAAGGCTCCATCGCTGATTTCGTCAGAGACACCTTCGGCGAAGATTTCTCTTACACCCGCGGCGAAGGAAAAATCCCCAACGGCGTCATTTCGAGATATCCGATCACATCAAGCGGCAGCTGGACTTCCAACATGGTCTCGGACCGCAAATGGGACTGGGCCGTCATCGACATCCCGGGCGACCGCGACCTCCTCGCTGTCTGCGTCCACCTCTACACGTCGGGAAACACGCAGGAAATGGGCCCGCTCCGCATGCAGATCGACAAAAAGATCGCAAAAGACGGACGCGACTATTACGTCGTGATGGGCGGCGACTTCAACCAGGTCAACTGGAACCCGATACGGACCAATTTCGCAAGCCTATTCACAGTCGGCAAGACAGCTTCCGACTTCCCGATCGATCAGAACGGCAGATACACGACAAACGCCAAGCGCGTCAAACAGTACGATTACCTGCTCTGCAGCACCGATTTCTGCAAGTTCGAAGTACCGACGGTCATCGGAAATCGAAGCTATCCCAAAGGCCATGTCGTCGACACGCGTGTCTACAATGCCAAAAATGAGCTCGCGACGATCTCCCCCGCGCAGGCAAAGGACTCCGGTGCCACGAACATGCAGCACATGGCCGTCGTGCGCGATTTCGAATATAAAGTCTCCTCAAAATAGTGTAGAGAACGCTTTCGCGCGCTTGCGCCTTTAGCAAACGGGCTATCGGCCTCACGGCCGATACGCCCTTTTTTTTCGCCCTATCCGCTTCGCGGATACGGCCGAAAACGCTTATGGAGATAACTCATGACGATTAAATGCTCTTCCCTGGAAGAAACCATCCAGTTCGGCGAAAAGCTCGGCAAACGCCTGCATCCCGGAGATGTCATCGCGCTCCGGGGACACCTGGGCATCGGCAAGACACAGCTCGTGCATGGTATCGCCCGGACATACCTCGATGCCGACGTTCACGTCTGCTCCCCGTCGTTCACAATCATCAACCGGTATGAAGCCAACGGCAAAGCCGTGCATCACCTCGACCTCTACAGGCTCTCCACGCTCGAGGAGCTTGAATCAACCGGCTACTGGGATGCCGTAGAAGATCCGGACGCGCTCGTCCTGATCGAATGGCTGGAACAAGTCGGGCGCGCAGAACCGCTCGACTTTGTGACCATCGACATCCGCTTCGAATGCGAAGAAGATCTCTCCGCATCACCACGGCTGTTCGAACTGCAGGGTTCCGGAGAGCTCTTCGAACGGCTCAAAGACCTGTTCTGACGCCTTGACTGCGTTTCCTGCCACCGGCCGCTTGCCCCAAAACTGGCAATCCCCTTGATTATTCGGGGCCAGCCAGCCGACGTGACCGCAGAAAACCGAGCATAAAAAAAGCCGCTTACGCGGCATTTTTATGAGGTCAGGCTACGACGTCCAGCGGTTTTGCCTTTGAGAACAACCCCGAACGGCCCAGGAATGTTCCCAGCCCGACATAGAGATAGCCGGCGCAGAACAGGCAGAGGAACGGAATGGATGCATACGCGCCGACCATTGCCGCTCGCACGATCCCGCCCACAAAATAGAGCCCGATCAGAGTCTCCACCCAGGGCTGCCAGTTCATTTTAAAACCGTACTTGACGTTCTTCCAGCTATCGCCGACTTTTTTAACACCATATTTCGGCGTCCTGACAAAGCCTGTCTTGTAACCGACAAGCGCCTCGATCACCGCCCGACAGTTATTGACGCTCAGGCCGATGCCGAGACACATGACGAGCGGCAGATATGCGAGACGGCTCGCGAGCGTCTGCTTCCTCGCTTCACGCTGCGCAAGCAGGTAAAACATCATGATTGAAAACGTCGCACAGATGAACATGATGAAATCCACCCACAGACTCGTCATCCAGTTGTTGTGGACACGAAAATCGACGGTCAGGGGCATCATCAGCGAGAGGATAATCATCAGGATATAGGAGATATTGCTCGTCAGGTGCATCCAGGCCTCGACCTTGACCTTGAGCGGAAGCCTGCTCCGGAGCAGCTTGGGCAAAATCTTCTTGGCGACCTGAATGGAGCCCTTGGCCCAGCGATGCTGCTGCGTCTTGAAAGCAATCATCTCGACAGGCACCTCGGCAGGCGTCGTCGCCTCATTGACATAGATGAACTGCCAACCTTTGCTCTGCGCGCGATAAGAGAGATCGAGATCCTCAGTGATCGTGTCATGCTGCCAGCCACCCGCGTCCGCGATTGTCGCTTTGCGCCAGATTCCTGCCGTGCCGTTGAAATTGAAAAATCTGCCGGAACGATTGCGCGCCGTATGCTCGATGACAAAATGACCATCCAAAAGAATCGACTGCGCGCGCGTCAGAAGGCTGAACTCGCGGTTGATATGCTCCCACCGCATCTGAACCATGCCAACTTTTTCATTCGTGAAAAAATTGATCGTGCGCTCTAAAAAATCAGGCTGCGGCAAAAAGTCCGCATCAAATACAGCAACAAATTCCCCAGAAGCGGTCTTCAGCCCGGCCTCAAGCGCGCCAGCCTTATAGCCTTCGCGATTTTCGCGATGGATATAGACGATATCGAAACCGTCAGCAGCCTTACGATCCACAGCGGCTTTCGCGATCTGCTGCGTCTCGTCCGTGGAATCATCCAGAACCTGTATCTGAAGCTTTTCCTTCGGATAGCGTATGCCGCATACGGCATCGATGAGCCTTTCGATGACGTATTTCTCATTAAACATGGGCAGCTGAATCGTTACATTGGGTAAGTTTTCAAACTGCCCGTCCGCCTTCGGAATATCTTTCCGATGGATCCTGTACAAAGTGGCCATGACGAACCTGTGGACGCCATAAATGCTCAGGATGCACAGGATGACGAAATAAAGAAGAACAAAAAAGAACTGAAAAGACATGGAGCAGGCAATCCTTACTTGACGATGGTGCCCGTCCCAAAGACATTGGCTGCCGAACCGATGCCATAGACGTCTGTCGGCTTGGAAGGACCATGTTTTCTGCCGCTGGACTGCTGCTGGGGCGCTTCCTGGACGACCTCAAGGCGCGCCATCTCCTCAGTAAAATCAGCGGCGGGAAGGTTGGTGTCCATCTCAGGCGTAAGCATTTCGTAAGCGACAGGACATTTGACTTTTGCATTATCCTGATCTGGATTGCTGGCACACAGGACATAATAGTCGGGCGCCTTGAGATTGGAAAGATACATATACGAAAGCACGCCAATACCGACGACAAATATCAAGAGAAAGCCAGCGACAATCCCTTTGGTCAAATTGGATTTGCGCTTGGCCTCAGCTGCGGCAGCTTCCCGGCTGACTTTCAGGGTCTCAATGCTCTGCGCGAGTTCCGCGTTCGCGTTATTGAGCTTGGCTGCTTCCGCTTCTTCGCGAGCCTTTTCCTCAGCCTTCTTGCGAGCTTTTTCCTCTTCTTCAGCACGCTTCTTCGCCGCTTCTTCTGCCGCAAGCTCACCCGTCTCTTTTTTGCGTTTCTTTTCGAGTTCCGCAATCATTTTCAGACGGCGCTGCTCTTTCTGAACGATGAGGCGCTGCTCTTCATCCATCTTTTCTTTTATTTCCCGGCGCTTCTTTTCTTCTGCTTCTTCCTTCTCGCGGCGCTCGCGTTCCTGAGCTTCTCTGGCGCGGCGCTCTTTTTCTTCCTTTTCCGCCTCGATCTCAGCATTTGATTCATTAAGAAGGCCGGAAAGAAGGCTGCCAACGCAGTCGCCGCTCTGACGTGCATATTCCGTCACGCCCGCGCGAGCCTTGCGAACCCGGGCCACCTCTTCCACTTCTTCATCCGCTATGATATCGGACGCATCGGACAACTGGCTCAAAGCCTGACTTAACTGAAGATCATCATCGCCCATGAATTTATTCTCCATCAGCTTGTGTTGCAAATCACGCGCACTTTCTCATAGCGAGATTAACGCACGCATCTATTCTGAGTTCTCTACCCCAAAATAAAGATACTGGCAAGTAAGGGTTTGACACGCGAACTCTGTTCGATAAAAATACAGCCCCCGGGCGCCCGCATTTCACGCTCATCCCATCCTGTTTCACAGCCATATCCCCTCACGGCACTGCGCATGTTCAGAAAATTCCCCTTGATCCTTTTCCTCACCATGACTGCATGTACGATTCTCGCCGCCTGCGCCGGCTCACAGAAAAAAGCGGCGCTTGAAAAACAGATTGACACAGACTACCAGATGGCAGTGAATTTTTACCAGAACGACAAGACCCCGGAAGCCATCCGGCAGCTCGCGCTTGTCCTGGCAGCCAATCCGGATCATGCCGAAGCGAACCACCTGATGGGCTTCATCCGACTCGGGCGCGGTCAGTACGAAGAGGCTGTCAGACATTTCAAGCGCGCGCTCAAAACCAAGCCGGACATGCTCGAATGCCAGAACAACCTCGGCGTGGCCTACATGCATCTCGAACAATACGAAGACGCCGCTATCATTTTTAAAGAGCTCACAAAATCGCCCCTCTACACCTCCCCCTGGCTCGCTTTCGTCAACCTTGGCTGGGCATATTACCAGATGGGCATGCTCCCCGAAGCCATCGACGAAACCGAGATGGCCGTCGACCTCGGGCCGAAACTCTGCCTGGGGTACAACAATCTTGGCATTTTTTACCGCGAACAGAAGCGCGACGACAAGGCGAGGAAAAATCTCGAAGAAGCCATCCGAATCTGCCCGAATTACGCAGAACCGCACATCCACCTCGCGCACATCTTTGAAGCAGAAGGCGACCGGCCAAAAGCGTTTGCACACTTCAGCAAATGCGCGGAACTTTCCCCAAAAAACGAGCTCGGACAGCGCTGCAAACAGCTCGCAGACCTCATGAGATGACTGTCTGCAACAGAAAACGCATTCAGAAACACTCGTCTCCACTCTCAGCAGACAGAACCTTACGAATGACATATCGCAGCGCAAAGGCCGTATGCCCGCAAGGGCATAGGCCGTGCGGGCGGCGTATGGCGCAGCCATAGCCGGCGCAAAACAAGACGAAAAGCCCATGCGGATCTTTTCTGAAAAAATTAACCCACATGTATCACATACCGGTATTGAATTCTTAATTTTGACATTCTATAATAAGATACATTTTGTAGAAATTTTCGAATGAAAATTCTATCTGCCGACATCAAAACAAGCAGTCAGCACATTTTTTACTACTTGAGAGAACACAAATGAAAAAACTTCTGATACTCAGCCTTCTCAGCCTTACAGCCCTGCCTTTTTCCGCCTGCAGCAACGACGCAGCAGCCCCTGTAAAGCCCTGCATCCCCAGATGCGATGGCGATACGGCGATCAATTGTGTCGCCAACGGCAACACGGAAACAGCGACCCAGACCCAGTGCGACCCCGGGCTCTGCAAATATGACGGCAAGACGATGACCGCCGCATGCCTGGAAAAATGCCCGACCGAAAAGGAAGCCGACTTCAGCTGCGACGCAGACGGAAACGTTCGTTTCATGGGCTGCCTGCAATCCAAGGCCGGCGCATGGTACCTCTCCTCAAGCAAAGTCGAACAGGAATGCAAACACGGATGCGAAGACGGCAAATGCATCAAGCTCGTCCCCGAAGAAGGCATGCCTTGCGATCCCGCATCCACAGGTTCCGAATGCCGGGGCAAGTATATCCTGAACTGCGTCGATGGTTTCGTCGCGGTCTCCGAATGCCCCGATGACAACATCTGCATCAACCGCGCAGGACAGATCCTGTGCCGTCAGTCCTGCGACAAAGAATCTTCCTCAGACCTCTGCATCGATGCCGACCATTCTCAGTCAATCACATGCAGCCATGACAAAAATAATGTCCTCTATTACGAAGACGTCACCGTCACCTGCGCCGAAGGATGCGACTACAAAACGAGCAAATGCCATAAAAATCTCCCCAAAGACGGCACCATCTGCAACCCAGAAAAAGTCAGCAACACCTGCGTCAACGATATCCTTTCCATCTGCGACAAAGAGTCCGGCTATTACACCTCGCGCGACTGCGCCAAATTCGGCCAGCGCTGCGTGGCCGTCCAGAAAGACGGCGTGGATGACGCGCTCTGCGCCGACTACTGCGACACGCCCGATGCGACAAGGCTCATCTGCGACGGCGACGCATCCATCCTGCAGACATGCACCGTCTTTGACAACGGAAGCAAGATCTGGAAAAATACGACAAAGACACCCTGCGAAAATGGCTGCCATACAGTCACCGGAGAATGCAAAGGCCCATCCGGGTGCAAGGAGAACGATCCCTCGTTCTGCAACGGCGACACCATGCATGGCTGCATCTATGACGAAGAGACACAGACATGGCAGAAAGGCTCGGTCAACTGCCTGATCGAACAGAATCTCTGCTATTCCGGCATCACAACAGGCTACTGCCTGCCCATGCCGCTTCTCGATCCCACGCCGGCAAATCAGCCCAATGAAAAAGGCGCCTCGTGCAACCCGATGAAATTCGTCGAACACTGCGACGGCAATACCCTCGTGTACTGCTACCGAGGCAAAGACGACCCCGGATACGTCGTCTATCGCACCGATTGCAGCGAAGAAAACGAGGTTTGCGGCATCACGCGCTTCTTTGATGAAGACAATCCCGAAGGTGTCAACCAGGGACAATGCCTCAACAACATCGACCTCTGCGACGATCCGCACAATCCGGTCACGATTGAATGCTTCGGCAAAACGGCCTATTCCGTCAAGTGCCAGACCTATACAGACAAAAAGCTCCACACCGTCGCACAGCGCGCCAAGCAGACATGCACGCATGCATGCGTGGACGGCCTCGGCTGCGTCGATGAAGAAAACTGATCCCCGCGCATGAGCGCGCCATGCTCCGGACATCATCGTCCGCATGGCGCGCAGCGCATTTGTGCCGTCCCAAGCCACCAGGCGACGAGTCGCCTGCGCTCAGCCGCATCCCAGTCCGCGCACAAAAAAAGGAGGCCTCCAGCCTCCTTTGTCACCACCTGACGCGCATCACAGCTTTTTCCAGGCGCCGAGCGGCTTGTCTTCGATCGGCGGGTGATTTGAAAGGATATAGACCGCGCGCCTGTTGGCCTCATTGGGCGTATTGTCCGGCGTGTCCACCGCGAGCGAACGTTCGCCGGCCCCCCGGTAATAAATCGGAATAGTGAGCCCGTGTTTTGAAAACCACGATGCGATGCTGCGCGCCCTGTTCATGCTGAGCGTCTCGTTGGACGAGGCAGAGCCGACGGTGTCCGTGTGCCCGGTGATGTACAGGTCGGCAGCCACGCGGTCAAACCTCCGGAGAATCTCCAGCACCCTGTCGAGCGCTTCCTGAAGATATCCCTCCTGATCCTTGCGAATGTTGTATTTGTTCGTATCGAAGACGACATCCGTGTGCGGGATCTGAAAATACATGATCGTATTCGTCGCCCAGGCTCCGGTGCCGTCCTCGATTTTGATTTCAAGCAACGCCGGCTTCTTCCCGTTCGGCTTCCAGGACATCTTGTATTCAGATACAGCGCCGGTCATCTTTTCCACCGAATCGATCTGAGTGCCGTCCTCTGCCGTGACAACGATGGAGGCTTTCTTGAATATCCGCGAAGATCTCAGCATCACATCACTCATCTCCGGAGAGAGCTCGCGGAGATTGACATTGAGATCGATCTGGCTGGTCGAAACGAACTCGTGCACGCTGTCCACTGTCCACACGGTCCCCATCGCCCCCGTCGCCGTGATCCGGATACCGCAGTTATGCCTGCCCAAATCCTGCATCCACTGAAGCGTCTCAACGCTCCCCTTTTTCATGACATCGAGGTGCTTATGGATCACCTTCGGCGCGCAGCGCGTGACAGCGATATCCACATCCCTGAGCTCTTCGTTAGCTATGACACGCATCTGTGCCGGCTGGTCGACGAGATGCGTCTGCATGAGTTCATATTTGAGCGGATCGGCCTGAGCGTTCGCGGCAAAAGCTGTCAGCGCTCCGGCAAAAAATACAGCAGTTAGAAAATGTTTCATGGAGGCCTCCCAAAAGACATGACCGGCGCGATACATCTCCGAATAGATATGCACCGTTCGCAGCATCTGAAGAAAATATCATGCCACGCCCGACAGTTGTCAACCCACATGCTGTTTTCTATCTGTCCGGGATGCGAACATTTCCTCATCGCGGCATGGGAGAGAAAACGGGAAATCCGCCTCAAGACCGCATTTCACAGCTCAATTCTTCAGGAAATTTTCCGCCATCATGTCTCTTTTTTTTTGAGGGATGGGGGAAGGCTCCCCCTTCGCGGCTATTTCGCACGCCAAATGGGTTCCCCATTGTCGCGCGAAATACGCCCGCTACCCCCTCTCGCTTCCTGACAGGTCCAAGCACCCAGCCTCAGGCGCTCCCACCCCTGATGCCACCAAGACACACATCCACCGCGTGACCCCCACATACCCACGCATGCATCCGGCACGCACAAATCATCGCAAAGCTTTTCAGATCAAGCCCCCTTGGTTGAAATCAAAAAAGACAGCCCAAACCCTATTTACTTGCCATTTGATGCAATTTGTACGATATGGAGCTAGCGTTGGTGTGTAATGACTACACAATTCCGTTGTTCTTTATTATTTTGGCAATATGGCTCTGGATAAAAATCACTATGTAGGCTTTACGCTTTCGGGGGGATATCGAATCGAAAGATTCGTAGGCTCAGGCGCGTTTGCCTATGTTTATTATGCGACGGCTCCGAACGGTCAGGGGTGTGCAGTCAAGATTCAGTACAATCTTGTCTCCGATGCACGCATACGTTTCAGCCGAGAGATCAAGGTATTGCGAGAGCTTCCTCCAAATGACTACCTTGTAAAATATTACGCAGACGGCGTCACTCCGGAAGGCTATCCCTACCTCATCATGGAATTTGTGGACGGCATGACGCTCAAAGAAGCACTCAAGCGCCGCCGCGTGTGGCCCATTCGTGAATGCTGCGACCTGATCCTTCAGCTGTGCGATGCCTTCGGCGGACTGCACCAGCTCGGCGTCGTGCACCGCGATGTCAAACCGGACAATATCATGATCACCCGCAACCATCAGGTCAAACTGATGGACCTCGGCCTGATTAAAGACGCTCAGGGGCTCTGCAAGCTCCTCGAAAGCGAAGATATTATGGAAGGCAAAGACTTTGCCGACAACCTCGACAAAGGCGTGCTCGCCGGAACGCCCGAATATATGGCTCCGGAACAGTTTTCTGACCCATCCCTGCAAGATGAATCCCAGTCAAAGACTGACACTTGGACAGACGTCTACAGCCTCGGCCTGATTTTCTATGAAATGCTCGTCGGCAAAAAGCTGTTCGTCTTCTCCCCGCCACCTAATGCGCCCCAGAGTGAATTTGCCAAAGCCCTTCTGCAATTTCTCAACATGCGCACATCACAACGCGATGAGGATATTGCGGTTCCGCCCAATATCCCTTATCAGCTGTGGACTGTCATTGCCCGCGCGCTTCATGCCGATCCGACCCTCCGCCAGCACAACGCCTCCGAATTTGCTGATGACCTCCGCCGTTACCTGACCACCGGCGAAGGCGTGACGGAACAGGACAGCGACAAAACAAGTGCCATCGACATCTCCGATATCAGCGGCTATCTTAAAGACCTGCCTCAGACCGGTACAGCATCTCCGATTCCTGTCGGCGCAAACAACGCAAACAAACCTCAGGACATCTATGCTGGAAATCCGAACCCGCTCATGCCACAGAGCAACGTCCAGGGGGTTGCAGGACTGCCGAATATTCCAGGCACCCCAGGCTATATCGAACCCATAGACGATGATTCCGATGGCAATGCCATCCTCTGGATTATCCTGATCATACTGCTCGTAGGCGTGATTGTCGGTCTGATCATGGCCATCTATATTACCCATTAAAAGCCGCCGCCCGGCGGCTTTTTTTCCCTATTTTTACACGCTGATTCATGACAGACCAATTTCCCCTGCTAGCGACCTGTGCCCGTGGCTTTGAAACACAGCTCGACATCGAGCTGCATGCACTGGGCGTTGAAAATACCCTGATTGCCAGCGGCGGCATCCGTTTTGATGCATCCTTCAAGACCGCTATGAAGCTTTGCCTCTGGTCGCGCATCGCAAACAAAATCGAACTTCTCCTTGGAGAGTGTTACGCGCCGCACGAAGACGCTCTATATGACCTCGGAAAAAGCTTGCCGCTCGATCCCTGGTTCTCCCCTAGCTCGACATTCTGTATACGTGCACATGTGAACGACAAAAAGTTCACAAACAGCGTCTACCTCTCGCAAAAACTCAAAGACGGCCTCGTCGATCGCATGCGGGAAAAATGGGGACAGCGCGCCTCTGTCGATACTGTGCGCCCAGATATTGTCCTGGGGCTTCAGGTGATCCAGCGACGCGCCCGCGTCTTTCTTGAACTCCAGGGCGATCCACTCAATATGCGCGGATATCGGCGCAGACAGCTCCAGGCCCCGATTCGCGAAACTCTCGCGGCTTCCATGATCGCAGTCAGCGGCTGGTCTCCCGAAAATGACATGTTTATCGACCCGATGTGTGGTTCCGGCACATTCGCCATCGAGGCTGCTCTGGTCGCCACGCATACCGCTCCAGGCATACAGAGACATTTCGGCTTTGAAACCCTGCCCTGTTTTCCCGAAAACGCATCCGATTGGCGCATGCTCCGCGAAGAGGCCAAAGACCTCACAAGGCGAGCACGCAAATCTCTCAGCACCTCCATACGCGCAATCGACATCGACGCATCCGCGCTCGATATCGCACAGAATAATGCACAGACAGCTGGCGTCTCCGACCTGATTGAGTTCTCACAAGGTGATATTCTCAAACTCAGACCTACTGAAGCTGTTCTCGTCACAAATCCTCCGTATGGCGAACGCATCACCGTCAACGACCTAGATCTCCCAGAATTTTACTATCAGCTGGGCAGGCATCTGCGCACGTTCGACAATTCGTCACTGACAATCATTTCAACCCCAGAACTGCTCAAAAAGAACATGCACATGAAGCCGTCAGAACGCATTGCGACATTCAACGGCCCCATTCCTTGCGAAGTGGCGAGGTATCAGCTCGGCAAGCGAAACGCCAACACCCACGAAAACGACAAATCATAGAAATGGCAAGCGCATCGCGCGTCTGCGCCACAGATGCCCAGATAGCGCTTCTTGCGCCACCATCCTGAGGAAAATCATGTCAAAAAACCCTAATGAATATGTATCTCGCGGAGATCTGAACGATCTTGCCGGACTTCCGCGACGCGTCAATCTCGGCGATGCCAAAAAGCGCATCAGCGGCCAAGTGAGCGCAGGAAAAGCCCATATCGAAGGCGACCTCGAACTCGGAAAAAAATGCGTGACCGCACTTCGTTCGAGCGGGGAATTCAAACGCGCCACACAAGGATTTCACGCATATCCAGCAAGACTTCACCCCGAAGCCGCACGCCTGCTGCTCGAAGCACTCCCAGGCAAAACACTCGCGGATCCCTTCTGCGGCGGTGGCACACTGCTCGTCGAAGCATTGATCGCTGGCAGAAAAGTTTTCGGCTCTGACCTCAATCCCGTCGCCACTCTCGTCTCAACGGCTCGCACGGCGCTCCTTTCACAGGAACAGCTCACACGGCTGTCACAAGAGCTCGAAGCGATTCATGTCAAAGCCGCGCAATCCATGGACGAAAAAAAACACGTCTATCTGCCCCCTTCGATCCTGAAATATAAAAATTGGTACAAAACCAACTGCTTTGATGAACTTGCATGCCTCTATGACGCCATACGCACGCACGAAAGCGAACTGAAACCGCTTCTTCAGGCCGTCTTCTCAAGCCTCGTCGTCAAATACAGCCTGCGCGCCTCTGACACGTCAAACAAAGTCGTCTATATTCCACGCAAAAACGGAACGGTCCTGCGCGCGTTCAAAGAAAAAGCCAAAGAATACGTCGCACAGCTCACCGAACTTCAGACGCTCGTCCCGCCGGGCACTGATCCGGCTCAGATCACGCTGGCTGATGCCCGTCATCCGGATTTTGAAAAGGTCGATACGATCATCACATCGCCGCCCTATCCCGGCACCTATGACTACCTGCCATTGCAGCAGCTCCGTCAGGCCTGGTTTGACCTCAATATGCGCGAAAAAGAGGAAATCGGTTCTCGCCGCTCATTCAAGCAGCTCAAAGCAGCCTATGATGCATGGCTCAAAGACACAGATACCTGGATCCTTTCATGCGCAAAAGCACTTGTCTCTGGCGGACAGCTTGCGGTCGTCGTCGGCGAGGGCATGCAGTCTGGAAAACTCCTCAGAGTAGCCAAACCGACAATTCAAGCTGCTGAAAAGGCAAAACTCAGCTTTGTCACGTCCGCATCCATAGAACGCTTCGACCCCGCGACAAAGATGAAAAAAATCGAATACATCCTCGTCTTCAAAAAGCCATGAGCACCACCAATGACAGCCTGCGCGACATGCAAGCGCGCCTCAGACAATTTAACCGTGAACGCGACTGGGATCAGTTCCACTGCCCTAGAAACCTCGCGATGAGCCTGTCTGTCGAGGCGGCTGAACTGCTCGAATGTTTTTTGTGGACGCGCGATGACGAAAGCATTCCTGCTGCCAAACAGACTGCAGCTGCCGAAGAAGCCGCCGATGTCCTCATTTGCCTGCTCAATTTCTGCGAGCGCGCAAATATCGACCTGCCTAAGGCTTTTGCAGACAAAATCGAGAAAAATGCCGCCAAATACCCCGTCGCAAAAGCGCGCGGATCACGCGAAAAATATGACGCGCTGTAAAGCGCGCGCCGCGTATCGGCCATGCCGATAGCGGCGCGAACACAAGCCGCGTATGCCCTCAAGGCATAGCGGCCCTCACAAAAAAATCATCCCGAATACGTTGGTCTGCACATCGAGAAGCGACTGGTCTTCGAGAATGATCGTGACATTCTGATGTGCCAAAGGCTTGTCACGCTCCATAACCTGAAGGCACTGTCCTGGCTCGAGCGGCTGGTGAGAATGAAGCTCAGACATCGGAATGCGTTCATTTTCGGGCGCATAACCTGCCAAAAACTTGAGCCTGTCGCGCAAAACGCCATCTGGCGCACGATAATAGAGCGCCTTGAGCCAGTCATGATTGGGCAGCGCATGCATCTTTTGAAGGCCCCACAAAGCATTGTAGGCGACGCGCACATCCGGATGCGTCAGCAGAGACTGAAGCTTTTCAAGACATGACGTGCGTCCGAGCACGCCAGCCGTCACTGATGCCTGGATAACAAGCGGGGAGTCGAGAAACTTCAACAGCGCCTCATCGGTGAGCTGCGATGCATGTTCGACATGATCCTGAAGCAGACGGAGCATCTGTGACACCACCGGCAGTGCGCTGTCAGCGAGCGCAAGCGATACAATCTCCGGGGAAAGCCTGCCTGCATAAGCGCGCAGAAACGCGATCTTCATATCCGGCCTGAGACTTGCGAACTGTTCCGGCGATAGCATATCGGGCAAGCAATTCGCTGCATGAAGCAGCCAAAGCGCAGGTTCCGCATGAAAACGCCCAGGCTCGCGAAATACGCGCTGCGCCTCCTGGCAAGCCGCTTCCATGGGCAGCTCCGGGTGCTTTCTCGCTAGCTCGACCATCGCCCATCGCGCATAATAAGCCGTCCCGAGGTGATCATCTTCAGACTGATTACCGACAATCTGAACGAGTTCTTGCCAAAACAGCGGAGATCCAGCCGCAATACGCATGGCCTGAAGCGACACAGCTCCGCCTGCACCAAGCGCGCCGAGCGCGATGCCGCGCACCTCACGCTCCTCTACGAATGCGCCCAGCATACGCAAGCCGTCTGCCGCCGTTTCACGGTCGCGCCAAAGCGACAACGCCAAATTTTTTGCATGTCTGGACGTATTCCCAAGGCTGAAGAACGCGTGCCGCAATGCCAGATCATCCATAAAACGGCTATATGCGCCGCTCTCGATCACTGCATCTGAAAATACAGCAGCCGCATCCCCATGAAGCGCCTCCAGCACATCCAACATCACAGGCGGAGAAATGCGGTCAAGATGCGCGAGCAGATAACGCACGGCATCAGAAGATCCGAGACGCGCCTGAACGGATGCAATCGCATCGACGTATTCGGGATATCCCCATAATATTTTTGCATTCTTTGGCGAACATATCCCCGTGAAATCTTCGAGCAAAAGGCGCATGGTACGCAAGAGAGCCCGAGCCTCATCTTCCGACTGAGTGGAAGCCAGTTCCTCCAAAAGCGCCTCCATGAGAATCTGGGGCTGTTTTCGATAAGCAACGGCAACGCTCGAAGAGAATGCATGATTCTTTGCCAAATCCGAATAATGCACAACACGACGATCGAGCTGAGACTCTGGAAGCGCGCGTATCATGCGCTTTTGAAGATCGCCAGAATCATCCCCGCTGACTGTCAGAAGAAGCGTCTCGTAGTCCTCCTCACGCTCCAGGCGCGTCAATGCTTTCAGCGCCTCAAGGCGCACCTCATCGAGCGGATGATTGCGGACGACATAGAGCAAGGAGGAGGCCAGACGCGGATTTGCAAGCGCCTGCGCCGTCTTGCAGGCGGAGATGACGACCTTGGGTTCGTGATGCCGGAGTGCATCAGCCACAAATGGCACACAGCTCTCGTCACAGATTCTGCCCATTTTTTCAAGCGCACTGCATACCGCATTCTCGTCTTCGAGCGAAAGCTGTCCGATGAGCATGGGAAGCTCCGAGAGATCCTGAGCCCAAACTGGCACTGAAAAACTCAGCGAACACAACACAAGCCCCAGCAGGTATCGATGATATGCTCTGCTCATCCGAGTCTCCTTTCGCTTATTCAGCATCTGCAGGTTTGGCAACGGCTGTTTTTGAGCCGTGCTCCGCATCCCGCACGTTGCTGTCCCAGACCTTGAGCATGACAGTCGGCAGCTTGGCGCGCTCAAACGTCACGCCTTCAGGCAAGTTCTGAACACTGAAATCTTCGCCTGTATAAAGCGTCTGACTGTTTTTGCCATTTTCTGAAGAAGCATCTACCGTGACGAAGAGATTCTTTGAATCCACTTTGGCAAGCGCCTCTTCGCTTCCGACGAGCGTCAGGTCGACCGTAGAGGGCGCAAATTCGTGATCTGAATTGAGATTGAGCGGTTTGATCGGCACGCCGAGCACGACCTGTGACTTGGACTTTGAAATAATGCTCACTGAGACACTCACCTGCTCAGCCTTTGCATGAAGCCCAGCGCGACTGAGCACCATCCATTCCGGCGCACCTGCACGTCGAACGACGACCCAGCGATTGACCGTGAAGGAGGATGCCTTGCCAGTCAGATCAATCGGCTCGATATAGACCTGGCTCGTATCAAGGACGACCGAACGCGGACCAGAAATCTGTATCGTATCCGGATGAAGCTCGATCTCCCCGAGCTGATAGCCGTGCTGAAGCTCCCCGGTAAACGCGTGGTCCGTCGTCACTGCGACTGCACGCTGTTCAAGCGGTTCCATATTGATGCCGATAAACTCAGGCTTGAACTTATCGATATGCACGCCTTCCGGAAGCGTAATCATCGCGGGCTGAAGCGTGACCTGTGTATTGCCTTCACGCGGCGAAAGCTGAAGCCGTATCACCCCGATATCGTCTCGATTGAGGCCGCGCAAAATAGATGCTCGCCCTTGCACGGTCACATCAACCGTGACCTGCCTTTCCTCAAGCATCACATACCCCTCAGGAATCTTCATCTCCACTGGAATCTTCTCGAATTCAAGCGTCATGCTGCGATCGCTCAACACGATCACGAACAGGATGAGACTGCACACGAGCGCGATCAATTTCTGCGGCAGATTATTGGCAAGACGATCCCCGAGCGTGCGACGATATCGCACAGGTGCCTGATTGTCCTGACTGGAAGCCAATCTAACTGGAGTTGCTGACATATCTATCTTTTTTTCCACAGTCTGTATTTGCGCATGAGCGCAGACCCGCCGGCATCATCATCTTTAGCGCGCGTCTGAACAAACATCTTGTGCAGATAATCGCGAAGCGCTTCCGTCGTCAGGCGGCGGTTCAGAGTCTCACAATGGGCGACCGAAATCGCGCCTGTCTCTTCAGAGACCACAACGATCACCGCATCGGTAGACTCGCTCAGGCCAATGGCGGCGCGATGGCGCGTGCCAAGTGCCTTGTCGATCTTGTCATTGGAAGAGAGCGGCAAAAAGCATCCCGCGCTGTGTATGCGCTGATTGCGTATAATCACAGCCCCATCATGTGTCGGATTGGCCTTGTAAGGGATAAACAGGGACACGAGCAGTTCTTTCGTGATGGTCGCATCAATCCGAATGCCCTCGACCATATACTGGTCAAGCGCCGCATCCATCTCGATGGCAATCAGCGCCCCGATGCGCCGCTCACTCAGAAGCGATGCTGCCTTGACGATCTCTTCAATCGTCGATGTCGCCAAACGATCATCGTCGTTCGTAGATGTCGAAAGCGACCCAGTCTTGCCAAACTCGCTCAGACCGCGACGGATATCTTCCTGGAAAATAATGACAATGATAATGATGAATGACCCGATGAATTTTTCGAGCACCCAATTGACCGTGCCGAGATCAAGAAGCTCCGGCTTGGACAACATATAAAGCGCGACAAAGATAAGGAGCCCGAAGAGAATCTGCATCGCCTTCGTGCCGCGTATAAGCATCAGAATCTGATAGAACAGATACCACACGATGACGATATCGAGCAGCGCGAGCAGGACGTTGCCGACCGTAAAGCCTTGAAAATTCAACAGGATTTGATCAAGCATGAATCAGGAAATTCCAGAAGATACAACAAGTTTTCTAGCAAGAAGCGTCTCTTTCGGGGAATGGACGCGCACAAGAGATGCGCCGCTGCGCATCGCGAGCGCGGATGCGACAGCCGTCGGCCAGTCGAGTTCGGATACATCCAGACCGGTCGCACGCGCAAGACAACGCTTTCGGCTGTGCGCGACAAGCACCGGAAAACCAAGCGGCGCAAGCGCGCGCGGAGCCTCCGCGATCAGCCTCAGGTCATTCTCAAGCCCTTTGCCAAAGCCGATCCCAGGATCAACAACAATCGCATCATGCATCACGCCGCAACGCAATGCCAACTCTATTCGCCGCGAAAGCTGGTCATAAATCTCGCGCATACACTGGTCAAAATCGCATGAGGCCGATGCATGGTCGCCCCAAGCCATGACCACTAGCCCGATGCCAGAGTCGCGCACCAGTCGATAAATCCGCCCTTCGCGGGCCTCGCAGGGCGTATCACTCTCCCCGATATCGTTCACGATATCGATCAGATGCGCTTCCAGCGCCCATTCAATCGTCTCCAGATGCCTCGAATCTAAAGATATCGGGCAGTCAAACTGCGCCCTCGCGGCGCCCAATGGCTCACGCAGACGCGCCATCTCTGTCGCGACAGATACTGATTCAGATCCAGGGCGCGTAGACTCCGCACCCACATCAAGGATATCCGCGCCTTCACAAAGCAAGCGAGACGCAAGCGCCAGGCCTTCATCACGATCCACATGAGATGAAAATGAATCAGGACTGACGTTCCAGATGCCCATAATTTTTGGCACATCCAGTGAAATGCTCTGTCTTCCGATATGCCAGTTCATAGTTCCGATCAAGCGAGCCCGTCGGGCATGATGTCGTCCTTCTTATCCGAAGAATCCGAATCGGCTTGCTTCTCTTCATAAGAAGCCTCTGCTTCGTCCTCGGGCTTTTCAGCCTGCGCTTCACGCGCCTTCTGAAGCAGGCTGCTCTCGAAAGCCACCTTCGCCACGCGCGGCTTTTCAACATTCTCACGCGCAAGGAAATCAGCTCTCAGCGCTTCAATGCCCTTTTCAAGAAGGATATCGACATCCGCGACATCGAGCGTTTCAAATTCGATGAGCGCTTCCGCGAGAAGCGTGACCTGATCGAGGTTTTCGGTAATCAGACGGCGGCTCAGATCATACCCTTCCGAAAGATAACGGCGGACTTCGTCATCAATGACCTGCGCCGTATGCTCAGAATAATTCTTGGAATGAGAGAGTTCACGGCCGAGGAATGGCTGCTCATCCTGATCGCCGAACGCGATCGGACCGAGGACATCGCTCATGCCCCATTCCATGACCATCCGTCGCGCAAGCTTTGTCGCCTGCTCGAGATCGTTGCCTGCCCCTGTCGTGAGCTGATTGAACACGATTTCTTCCACAATCCTGCCGCCCATGCAAATCGCAATGCGGTTAATCGCATACCGCTTGGTGATGCAGAGCCTGTCTTCCGCAGGCACTGAATAGGTCACGCCGAGCGCGCGGCCGCGCGGTATAATCGTAATCTTCTGAAGCGGATCGACATCCTCTTTCCCCAGAAGAATCGTCACCATCGCATGTCCGGCCTCATGATACGCCGTCGTCCGCTTCTCACGGTCACTGATGACCATGCTCTTGCGCTCGCGACCCATCGCGATCTTGTCCCGCGCCTCGACGAAATCCTTCATCTCAATCATCTCGGCATCACGAGATGCCGCTATCAGCGCAGCCTCATTCGCGATGTTCTCAAGCTCCGCACCAGAGGCACCCGGCGTCAGGCGCGCAATCGTATCGAGATCAACATCTTCCGCTATCTGCTTGTCACGCGTATGCACTTCAAGAATCTGCTTGCGCCCTTTCACATCCGGATTCGGCACGACCACGCGCCGGTCAAATCGTCCCGGACGCAACAGAGCAGGATCAAGCACGTCAGGGCGGTTCGTCGCGGCCATCACGATGATCCCATCGTTCGCCTCAAAACCATCCATTTCCACGAGAAGCTGGTTGAGCGTCTGCTCGCGTTCGTCATGACCGCCGCCAAGACCCGCACCGCGATAACGCCCGACTGCATCGATCTCGTCTATAAAAATGATGCACTTCCCGCTTTTCTTCGCCTGCTCAAACAGATCGCGCACACGGCTGGCACCGACGCCCACGAACATCTCCACAAAATCTGAACCCGAGATGCTGTAAAACGGAACGCCTGCCTCCCCGGCAACGCCTTTCGCCAGAAGCGTCTTGCCCGTACCCGGCGACCCCATCAGAAGAACGCCCTTCGGAATACGCCCGCCAAGCTTCTGATACTTGCCTGGATTCTTAAGAAAATCAACAATCTCCACGAGCTCGGCCTTCGCCTCGTCGATGCCCGCAATGTCCGCAAACGTCACCTTGTGCTGGTCCGGCGTCAGAACGCGCGCCTTCGACTTCCCAAAACTCAGCGCCTTTCCGCCACCAAGCTGCGACTGCCTGAACATGAATATGAAAAATCCGATGATGAGAATGGTCGGCAACATATAGATGATCAGCCATTTCCACATCGATTCGCCCTCAGGCTGCACGAACTCGTAGCTGACATTCTTCTCGTCAAGAATGTCCTGAAGATCTGCGTTCAGCGTGCCGACTGTCTCGAATTTTTCCTTCTTCGACGGACCCTTGACGCTATCCTTCGCATCCGCTTCTTTCGCGTCCCCCTCAGACACCTCCTGCGTCCGATATTCACCAGTGATCATACGCCCGTCGACCTTGACCGACTGGATGCGATCTTCGCGCACTGCCTGCGAAAATTCGCTAAATTTCAGCTTGTCAATCGTCTCATGACCGCCTGAATTCCCGAAAAAGATTGCCGCAAACATCGCGACAAACAGCAAAATAACAATGATACGCAGCGAGCTATAATTAGGTTTCACTTAAGTCTTTCCTGATCTCAGGACGAAATGTCAGAACCGGCACGTCGATACATGCCAAACCAAAAGGCGCATTATTCTAATAATTTGCGCCGCAACTGCCACATTTAAAATCAAAAAATCGTTTTATTTTTGTCGCGCCGCTATGGCCTCTGGCCATACGCGACGCATCATGCGCTATGGCCAGAGGCCATACGCGCATGAAATAACGGCCTCATACGTCGATTTCATCCAGATCGTCCGCATAATCCGCGTCCGTAAGGCCATTTTCCCTGAAACCGTGCGACTTCAAAAATTCACTCGCCTCATCGTCCAGAGCGGGATTGCTATGCTCAAGACGGACATTGACCTCCATCGAATCAATCTCGTAATTCTGCCAGATCGGCAGATAATGCGCGATCCTGTCGCTGTCAAAATAATCCAGCCACACGAGATCCATCACATCGAGCGCCTTCTGATACGCCTCGATCGGATTTTCAATCTTGTTCGGCTCGCATTCCACGCTGACCTCCACGCACGCATGTATCGACCGAGAACGGCTCGACAGCACCGCACTCACTAGGCCGAAGTGATGGCAGACCTCCGTCTTGACCGTAAAAGACTCATCTTCCGCCAAAAATCGCGCATAACGCTTGCGCATCACATTCGCAACTTCCTGCTCCGCCTCCGCGCCAAGAGACACGCCCTTATTCGGGTCCTGCGCCTGAAAAGACGGCGTCGCGATATGAGGCTTCTTTTCTGACGCGACAGGCACATGACAGCCGCACGATGCATCGCCGCAATGGCACTCATGTTCGCCGCAATGGCACTCATGTTCGCCGCAATGGCACTCATGTTCGCCGCAATGGCACTCATGTTCGCCGCACTCACGCGGATCATGACATTGGCATTTATGTTCTTCTGACATCTTCACTTTCCCGATTTCTTATGGCCCGGAATCCTCCCCACCACCCGATCGGAACAGACTCGTCCGCGAAACACTCGGGTCGCAGCGGCGCTCCAGCGCCGTTGGCGGGGAAATCTCGTCCTTGATAAACTTGTAAATATCCGCAAGGAAATAAGCGCCCTCGTCATCCACTGTCACCGTATGGTAATCGATGAACACATCGATCGGCTTGTTCAGATCGACAGGATGTTCGCCGCTTTCCTTAAAAAACTTGCTGATCCGCTTGTCATCCCACTGCCCGTCGATTTCAAGCACCTCACGCGCAAACTTGAACGCACCTTCCACGCGGATACAGCCATGCGAGAACGCGCGCACAGGATATTTGAACATCCCCTGTTTGGGCGTGTCATGAAGATAGATGTTGTAACGGTTCGGAAAGATCAGCTTGACTTTGCCGAGGGCATTTTCAGGACCAGGCTTCTGCCTGAGCACGCGACCGCCGCCCTTGGGGTTGTAATATTCATAATCTGAATTTTCCAGCCACTTCGGATCAGCCGCCATCTTTGGCTGAAACTCATCGACTTCGATTCGCGGCGGCACATTCCAATACGGATTAAACACGAGATACGTCATCTGCGCGTGCATCAAGCGAGTCGAATTCATCAGCTCCCATTCCCGCGTGCGCGTATTGCAGATCTTCGTGGAGCTGCCGACGACAGCCCTGTGCGTGGAGACACGCTTGCCGTTATGCCAGAGCTCGACCGCGAACGACGGGATATTGATATAGATATACGTATCCCTCGGCTCAAACATCGTCTTGTGCCAGCGCCGAATGTTGACCTCAATCTCCGCGAGCCGCTGTTCAGCCGGCACATTGAGGCTGCGCCAGAAGACCTCCCCGACCTCCCCGGTCTCTTCGAGCTGATGATGCCGCTGATACATCTTGATTGCTGATGTCAGTGCAGCATCGAAGTGATCGTTGATCTCCCCGGTGTAATAGCCCTCGACCTGCAGACGGGTCTTCAAATTCTTGATCAGCGGCGCGTGACCGCCGGCAAACATCCGGTCGGGCGGCACGACTGCCCAGCCGCCATCCTCAACGATCTTGCGATACCGCTCACGCACCTCCTGAAGCCGCGCATACTGCTCATGCTGCGGCACAAGGCTGTCAAAAAATTTCTCGATCGAAACCGCATCCGAAAGCGACACAAACTCCCCAAAAGCAGCCGCAAGGCGTGTCTCGATGATCCGTTCGTGATATTTCGGATGAATGTCGTTCGGATTCTCGTCGGACGCATATTTCTCGAGCTCTTCTTTCGAAAACTTCAGAAGATTGCCGTACCTGAGCTGCTCCGCATACCGAAGCCATATATCGGCCATGACGAACTCAAGCGCCTCGTCGAGCGCATCGATGTCTCGCCGATATTCATATTCTCGGACACACTGCGCTGCCGCACGCGGCACAGGGCCGTCAAAATCGCAGAGCGCGCGTATGCCGAGCTTGATCTGCTCCGCCTCCGGCAACTGCCGGAACGCCTCCGCCGAAACCGGTGTCTCCCCAGTCTCAAGGCCTTTCGCAAGCGCATCCGAAAGCGCGTCAATCTCAAAAGCATTCAGGCCTTCGCGATTCTGCGCGATATGCGCGCGCATGTGTCCAAGTCTGGCGATGCCTGCCTCAATCTGAGTCTTGATAGATGCATCGAAATCGAGCACATGCAGATCGGCCCGGGCAAGCCTGTCGAGCAGAATACGCCCCGCCTGAGTCAATTCGCCTTCGCGGATAAAGAAAAACTGATGTTCGGACGACTCCACGCCATAGAGCTCGGCAATCAAGGAGTTGTGCACGATTTCGGGAAGGTTTTTTTCGATACTCTCATCGAGGGACACGCGGATGCGCGGAAGCGGTTTGGGCCGCTCCTTGCGCGCCTTTGCTGCCTGATATGCCTTCTCTGCCGCTTCGCGCGCCTCGGCTGCCGTCTGCAACGCCTGCCGTTTCTCTGCATCAAGACGCTCGGACGCCTCATTCGCGATCACATCTGGAAACGCCTTGGCGACTTTTTCCGCAATACGGGACGGCGCATGACGCACGGCCTCCCCAGAACGCCCCGATTCGCAGGGCTCGGACTGACAGGCACAGCAGATCATCAGGCACAGTACAGAAATCAGACAATTAATTCGGCTCATGGGCTGGCAATGCGGAAAAGAAGGCGGAATGGGGGTTGCTCACGCCACGAACGCAAAAAGGACGGTCGTTGCCCAGTAAAAAAAAAGCACCGCGAACGGTGCTTCTTATTCAAGCTCACCCAAGCTTAGATCTCGATATCCTTGAGATTGATGCAGCATTTTTCGCAATATGCAAGCAGACCGATCTTGCTCACGGTGCGGAGCGCACGAGCCGAAAGGTGAATGCGGACATAGCGGCCGAGCTCAGTGACATAAATCCTTTTAGACTGAATGTTCGGAAGCTGAACTTTCTTGGTTTTGTTGTGTGCGTGAGAGACGTTGTTACCAACGAGCGGCGATTTGCCGGTGAATACACATCTGCGGGCCATTTTGAAGCTCCTAATCTCTAATGACTTCAAGAAACGCCATACAAACATGACATGGCGCAAACTAAATGAAGACTTGAATCGGTAAATGTGCACGCAACATAAAAAATTCATGCCGCGCAAAACGCGGGCATATTACGCAAAAACACACGAATTTCAAGCAGTTTTTTTGCAAAACAGCTTTAACACCACAGCCATACTTATGCCCCTTAATCCCCCCCTGAAGTCTCATCCTTTACAAAGCGGTGCACTGGGGGCAGGCTGGCACTTTGTAATCATGCAAAGCATATCCGCCTCAGAAGGTGTGCCGCCTGGCGCCATGTCCACAGACATTGAACACAACCAAAAGGAAAGCTCATGCAGTCTGGCTTGCCCGCCTCCCGGGGAATAACTTCACCGACAGTCGCCGTTCATATCGCAGGCCACCTGCCACCCGATTATTCCGTGCGCAAACGTCCTCATATCTGATATAATGCCCCGTCATTTGGCGCGCCATGCCTGCACGCCTTACGCATAAGGAATTCTAATGGATCTGAACAGCATCCCAGCTCTCAAAGCCGGTCTCAAAAAACTTGCCGCCTATCTTACGCTCCTTTTCCTGCTCGAAATCGGCGTTTTCGTACTCATCGGGCACTTCATCGGCTATGCGAATGCCTGCTGGATACTTGTGGGCAGCTTCTTCCTCGGATACATCATCCGTCCCATGGATTATTCCCTCAAGCCTAAGGCACAGCTGCCCACAGCCCGGAAACTCGCTTCCACGCTGCTGATGATTCCAGGCTACCTCACGACGCTCGCGGGCATCTTGGTCATCATTCCGCCAGTCAGACGCCTGCTGATCAAGCTCGCGCCCGCAATCGGCGGAGTCATTGCCAAACGCGTCAAGGACAAGCTCGCTGACCAGGAAGTGCCCAGCGGACTGAATGAAAGCTTTGCACAGCAGTTCAAAGCCGCGCAGGCCAGCAAGACAAAGCGCATGAGCGCAAGGCGCGCACAGGCAGACGGCGACATCATCGATATCGACTATGAGATCGAGGGCGGCAAAAATGCGTCCTATGACACAGGCTATTCTGAACGCCAGACGCGAAACGCAACCCCAAAAGCGCTTGGTGAGGAAGAGATCATCGATGTCGATGTGGAGTGGGAAAATAAATGAAATTTGCCGGCGTATGGGCGCACGCCCATAGCCGGCATGCGCGCGCCGTATCGGCCAAAAGCCGATAGGCCGCGCCCGAAAAAGCCACCCAGAATAATCAGAAATTTGCATGCCGGGCAAAATCAGATACTTTCAGTCTTGTGTGCCCGGAGGTGACCATGAGACGTGCCCATTTTCTGATTTTCTTCTGTCTTGCAGCTGGTTGTGCCAGTAACGAATTCGACACTCCCGATGCCGTCATGCGCCAATGCATGGACGGAAACACGGTCTATTACTGCCCCAGCGACATGCGCTGCGGCTCTGGAACCTGCCTGGAAGACTCCAAAGAGCACTGCGGTGACGCGCTCGTCACATGCAAGGGAAACTCCGAATGCGAAAACGGCCTGTGCGTATGCGAATCCTTTTCGCTCGGCGGAAAACGAAACAAAGATGTCTGCTCGGAGACATGCTGCCCGAACGGGTGCGTAGACGTGCAAGGCGACCCGAAAAACTGCGGCGCATGCGGCAACGCCTGCGCGCCTGGCGAACACTGCATCGCCGGAAAATGCAGCGGCGAATGCCCGGCATACATGAAACTCTGCACGGCCACGAACACATGCGTCGACCTGAACACAGACCCGAACAACTGCGGCAGCTGCGGCAATATCTGCCCACGCGGCGCGACACTCCTGCATTATGATCTCGCGCGATGCGACAACGGCAGATGCGTCCCCGTCTGCACAGCCCCATGGAGCGATGCCGATAACAATATCCTCAACGGATGCGAATCGAGCCCGACAAGCACTTGCGGCAACGGCATCGTCGAGCTCGGGGAAAAATGCGACGGCACACGCCTCAACGACCAGACATGCGAAAAGCTTGTAGGCCAAGGCTCCACGGGCACCTTGCGATGCAGCGCCGACTGCCAGTCCTTCGTGACCACCGGATGCAGCAAGCCGACGCTCTGCGGAAACAACGCCAAAGACCCCGGCGAAGCATGCGACGGCTCTCAGCTCGCAGGCGCGACTTGCGAAGCGCTCGTCGGAAAAGGCTCCACCGGACGAGTCTCGTGCAACGCACAGTGCAGCGGCTACGACCTCTCCGCATGCTCAAGCCCCGTGACTTGCGGCAACCACGCGCTCGACGCCAACGAAGTCTGTGACGGCTCGCTGAGCGCCGGAATCACATGCGAAAAAATTGTCGGCAAGGGTTCTGTCGGGCAGGTCAGATGCGCGTCAAACTGCGCCGGCTACGACATCTCAGGATGCACGGCAGCCGCCGAATGCGGCAACCTGCGAAGGGAAACAGGCGAAGCGTGCGATGGAACTGATTTCGGAAGCGCAACTTGTGCCACAACTGTCGGCGCGGGCTCTTCAGGCATGCTCATCTGCACCCATCAATGCGAGATCGACAGCTCGCGATGCTCAAAACCCTCGACTTGCGGCAACAACAAAGCAGACGGAAACGATGTCTGTGACGGCTCAGACCTGCAGGGCAAAACATGCGCGACAGTCGTCGGCACGGGCGCCACAGGCGCGCTCAGATGCAAGGACAACTGCTCAGGCTTCGACATTTCCGGCTGTTCAAGGCCGTCCACTTGCAACGGCAGCCAGATCGACCATGGGGAGGTCTGCGACGGCCTCCACCTCAACGACAAGACTTGCGCGACAGAAGTCGGCACTGGCTCCACAGGCACGCTCAAATGCAACAGCAACTGCTCGGGCTATGACACATCTGCATGCGCACCGCTCTCAAACTGCGGAAACAATAAAATAGATGCCGGTGAAGTCTGTGACGGCGCGAACATCAAGAGCGCGACTTGCGCAAACTCTGTCGGGAACGGCTCCGTCGGCACGCCGAGGTGCAGCCGTGACTGCAGGTCGCTCGACCTCTCCGGATGCAGCGCCCCGAACCACTGCGGAAATGGCACGCTCGACACAAAGCTCGGGGAGGTCTGCGACGGCTCAAACCTCAACGGGAAAACTTGCGCGACAGAAGTCGGCACTGGCGCCACTGGCTCGCTCAAATGCAGCAGCGACTGCTTCTACTTTGACATGTCCGAGTGCAAGGCGCCGGCAGTCTGCGGCGACGGCATCATTCAAAATAACGAAAAATGCGACATGACTAACCTCGCGCAACGCACCTGCGAAAGCGAACTCGGCTCCGGTGCCATCGGCACGCTCAGATGCAACGCGACTTGCAACGGCTTCGACACCTCCGGGTGCACCATCAACACTTGCGGCAACGGCGCGCTCGAAAAAAACGAAACCTGCGACGGCGCGCTGCTCAACGGATGGACCTGCGAAAATCAGGTCGGCACTGGCTCTACAGGCTCCCCAAAATGCAACGCGACATGCACTGGCTACGAAAATGGCTCGTGCACCCCGGCCGCGACTTGCGGCGACGGCAAACTCGATACCGGCGAAGACTGCGACAAAACAGCTTTCAAAAACAATATCACCTCGTGCAAGGCATACAACAGCGCGCTCTATGCCTCCGGAAACCTCACATGCACGAACGCGTGCACAATCGATACGGGCAATTGCGTCAAGACTGCATCGGCTCAGTGCGGCAACAACCTCATCGAGGCTGGGGAGGTCTGCGACGGTCAGAATTTCGGCGGAAAAACATGCGTCTCCGAACTCAGCAACCAGTCCGCATCCGGCACACTCAGGTGTACAAACAGCTGCAAGAACATCGACACGAGCAGCTGCGAATATTGCGGCGACCGAAAGCGACAGGCAAACGAAGAATGCGACGGAAACGACTGGAAATTCAATTCATGTGTCGCATACAATCCTTCACTCTACTCAGGCGGGACGCTTTCGTGCGACAATGCGACATGCACGCTCAACACGAGCGCATGCACGCTCAAAAATGTCAATGTCGAATGCGAGGGCGATGATGTCAGATGCACGGACAGCACCCCAGCGCACCTCCAAGCCTGCACGGACGGCACATGGGAAACCATGGAAGACTGCATCGGACAAGTCCCGATCTGCAGCACTTCAAACATCGCCTGCATCCCATCAAACTGGTGCAACACGCAAAAAATCGGCATCGAAAATGGCAAATGGGTCGGCTACAGCCGCATCCTCCTCCCCGCTGGCGTCTCCGAACCGGATATCTTCCTCGCCTGCACGCAGAACATCAGCCGCCCCGTGTACGAATGGGGCAACGAAGTCATGATCCTGACCGAAAAGAACCCGCTCTGCAACGGATGCGGCGACAACATCGAGTTCATGACCGCAGAAGCATTCAACCTTTCCTCGGGCACATGGTACTGCACTTTCATCGCTCAGTTCAAAATCAACAACACGACACGCGATTTCGCCTGCCGGCCGATCCAGAACGGTCCGAGCGAACCCATACAGATCTTCTCCTCGACAACGCTTACTCCGGAAACTTCATGGATCGTCGCCAACTGACCGTTAACTTTGGCTCTGTTCAACAAGCGTGGATATGGCAAAAAAGTGCATGTATCACCAGCAATCGCAATCGCGCAACGCCAGTCTCTCTGCATAAAAGCTATAGCCTTGATCATGCGCACTACTGACCACTGACCTCAGACCACTGCCTGCACATAAATCACTCAGTACTTCAGAAAATTCCTATGGGGCTGAATAGCAAAAAATAATGTTCTGCAATCATGCTCAAATGATTGCCCGATTGCCTGAAAACGTTTAAAGTCAGAAAGGGGGTTTTATTTTTCAGGATGAAACATTGTATCACGGACGACAATCAAAAAAACACCTCGGAGTCACCGCAGCAGGCTGTTTCTGCATGCTCCTCGCGAGTTGCCATCCCAGTGAAGCGCCCAATGACGCGCATCAGCCGCTCAAGCAGGCTCAGCCGTCTCAAGTCGAGGCTCCGCAAGAAAAAACACTTCAGGTCGAGCCGATACTCGCTGTGCACAAAGCCGCCCTGGAAGCGCTCCAGCCTCCCCCAAAGGCCCCGCTGCCACCTGTCATGAACGACAGCCTTGATGCCCGCTCCCCGCTATCCAGCGCCATCATGCGCGCAATCGACCAGCACACCGAGGGCAGCCAGCTTCTGCTCGCGATGCGCCTCGCTGAAACTGATATCGCCTATATCGACGATGCCATAAATATCGTCACCAAACTCATATCATACGCTGGCGATGACCGCGAGCTGCTCGACATCTTCAGCTTTCATGCAGGACGTTTCTGGCGGCACAAAGCCAACCACCTGAAAAATAACGCGCCCGATAGCTCCGCGTCCCACCAAAACACAGATGACGTCCAAGCCTCTGAAAATATTTCTGATGCGCTGCGCAAGGCACTCGCTTACTTCGATACCGTCACACAGTTCCGGCGGTCGCCCTATTATCATGAAGCGCGCGCGCAATACATTCAGACCGGGCTCGAGCTGGGCCTCGATATGGGCACAGAACTCGACGAATTCATACGCACCTACCCGGGTTATCCAGCCATCCTCGAGTTCAAGCTCGCACGCGCAAATCTCAACTGGCAGAACGGCCAGAAAGAAATTGCCCTGACAACTGTTCAGGATCTCGCTTACCTTTACCCCTGGTCGCCAATATCCCAAAAAGCTGAAACCTGGCTCAAAGAAAAAGGGCTGACCGACCGGCCACGCACATTTGAAGAGGACTTTGCCCGCGTGGACGCGCTCAGGCGCGCCCGTTTTTGGGATGCCGCCGAAACCGCCGCAAACGAAGCGCTCCCCAAATACCCCGAAAGCTATCAGCTCATGGTACAGCACGCCCGCATCGCATACGAGCGCAGCCACCACGAAGAAGCCGCACACCGCTTCGAAAAAATCCTCGAAAAACTCAACGGCGAAACCAAAGACAAACTGCGCCCCGCTGGCGTCATCGCATACATCTATCGCGCCTATGGCTATATGGGCGACTGCGACACCGCGCTCAAATTCCACGCGCAAAATGCCGCCAAACTCGGAAAAAAAGACCGCGCGCGAAGCACCATGGAATTCGCACTCGCTTGCGGCGCGCTCGATGTCGCCTACAAAAATGCCCAGCTCGTCTACTCGGAAAACTCTTCCGCAGATGACCTCGCGCAGTTCGCGTTCATCGCATACCTCGCGAAAGATTATATCAATGCGCGAAAATACTGGGCCATCGCCATTCAGAACCTCTCTGGCACCTACAAACGAAGAGCCAACTACTTCCTCGCTCAGGCGACCTACAAGGCAGCCACAGAACCTCAGGCACAGCACGAACAGGCCGCATCCAAACCCTCCAAGTCCAAAAAGAATTCAAAGTCCAAAAAGATCAACCTGCCCGCGCCAACCGTCGAGCTCGCTCAAAAACGCTTCAAGTCACTCCTGAACGACGATTCAAACGACTATTACGCCATCCTCGCTCGCACACGCCTCAACGAAATCGACCGCAAGGATGAACCTTCGCCCAAAACGCCAATGATTCAGTCATTTGACGGAAAATCGCTCGAAGGCGCATTCCGCCCATGGTCAAGCGCATACACCTTTGACGAAACAAAGCTCCCGAGCGCGACCGAACAGGAACTCAAAAAATTTGAACCCATGTTCCCCGGCCTGCGGCGCGTCCTGCTCTTCCATCAGGCCGAACTCTATCGCGAACGAAATGCCGAATTCCGCACCATCGCCATCGAGGCCATGGGCATCACAAAACTTACCAAACGCCCCGTCCCGAACAACCTATGGACGACAAAGCTCAGCATCGACGGCCATCTCGTCGATAACAGGCGCAACAGCTCTGGCTACTGGGGATGCCCTCTCAACGCCTATCGCTTCGAATTGCCCTCAAAAAACGACACCAAAGCGAGACAAGAAATCGCCGAACATCAGCAGGCCATCTACGACCACGCATCCGAGGTCAGGCAGTTCATCAAAGACACCCTCTTTGCCTTCCATGACTACTATCTGGCGCGAAAATACACGGCTTCGCCCAAATCGACCTGCGGCACAGACGAAAACAGTGATGCCTGCGCCGCACTCTATCCGCACGCATTCACCAAAAGCGTCATTTCAGCCGCCCAGAAAAACAACATCTCCCCAGATCTCGTCTGGGCTCTCATGAACATCGAGTCCGCATTCAACCCCGATTCGGTCTCGCATGCCGATGCCTATGGCCTCCTGCAGATTATCCCCATGACCGGATATAAAATCGCCGAAGCGCTGCACGACACCGAGTTTGGCCCATACAACCTCATCCGCCCGGAGCATTCCATCGAAATGGGCACTTGGTACTTCGCCCAGATCCTGCATAAATTCCACGGCGATGCGGCACTCTCGATGGCTTCCTACAACGGCGGCCCGCATCAGGTCGCGCGATGGCTCACCGCCTATGGCGGCAAAGTCGAACGCGATGCATTCATCGAGCTCATCCCATACAACGAAGCCAGAAACTACGTCAAAAAAGGCATGGCCAGACTTCTCATTTTCCACAGAATAGACCACCACGACCCAAATTTCTTCTTCGAGCTTCCCAACGACCTGCCTCAGTCTTTTCTCGAAATGCCAAACTACTGACCTATCGCACAAGGTTGCACTACATGAATACAGACAACATCACCATACGCCGGATGCGCATCGATGAACTCGACGACATTCAGGCGCTCTATGCCGAACAGATCAAATGCGATGACAATCCCCTCACTGCCATACGCATCCCCCCGAAACAGCACGCATGGGAAATGCGCCGACTCCGACAGCAGCTCATCACTAACCAGCGCTACATCGCCTGCGTCGCCCTCGACGAACAAACAAATGTTCAAAACGGCGCGCCCAAATTCGTCGGCTATGTCGCCGCCATCCTGGAAACACAAGCACACCTCTTTGAAGTCGAATCATTCGCATCCATCGAAGAACTCTGGGTTCTCCCCGATTATCGCGGACGCGGCATCGGGCAGGCGCTCATGGAAACGCTCTTCTGCGCGCTCGACGACCTGGGCATCTCGTGGGTCACCACCCGCTTCCCCGAATCCGCCAAAGATATCCACGAGTTCTTCAAAAAAATCGGCTTCGAGCAGAAAACGCTCGAAATGCAGCTTCACATCTCCCCAACCGACTGATAGCCTATGCCGCGATGCCTGCACAGCGCATCATTCAAATGCCAAACACCTGCAAATCATCGAAAAATAATATCCGAAAACTCGGATTTGCAAATTCACACATACCGTTTTAAACTGAACACTCGATTGTCACGATCGACTTTTTTTCTCCAATCACTGAGGAATTTTCAGCTATGACAGATCAGACATCAGAATCCATGCGTTTTCTCTCCCCTTGGAATGACTCGATCAAGGAAATTCTTGGCGTGCATCTCCACCGTTACATGATGCCCCTCCTGATGGATCACAAGCTGAATCACCTCGGCGTCATCGTCGGATTCGAAGCCAGCCAGATGCCCGCAATCGCGCTCCGCGTCTCCTCTTTCGGCTCAGATGTGACCGACCTCGATGTCGATTACGCCGAACTCATTCAGGATGCCCGAAAACATGAAGATCTCGCCGAGATCATACACCGCAACATCAACGGCAAAACTCTCGCGTTCTACCCGATCCTCTCCATTTCCGAACCCGGCCGCGAACACATCCATGCATTCGTCTTCGCCGAAGACGCCAAAATCTTCAGCGCAGAAATCCTCACCGTCGCCCTGCGCACGCGCATCAATGAAGCCATCCGCGCTTTCCGGCATAACTCGCTTCGCATCATCTTTGACGAATGCGAAGGCGCGTCCCCGCGCGAATTCCTCGACCGCATTCTCGAGCTCATCCCGGTCTGGTGCGGCTCCGATCACTCCGCAAGCCTCATCCTCTCCAGCTCGCTCGAATCCATGGTCCTCAGCGGCGTCGGCCCCGCGCACTTCCAGATCGTCAGCGAACGACTCTACTGCGCACCCGCCGACGAAAACAAGCGCTTCGAAAACCTCAGCTCCCTCGAGTTCGTCGTCAATCACGGCCAGAACTCAGGTCTCATCGGACACGCTTTCGAAGAAGCGCGCCGCACAAAATCCGTCGGCCTCAACATCTTCATCGGCGAAAGCGAAGAAGACTGGTTCTCGATGGGCGAAATTCAGAAAAACGCCCACCGCGTCGCCACCCACGCCTACAGGCCGCAGGAAAAACTCACCGTCCTCCTCCCACTTCTCTGCGCAAACGAAATCGGCTCACAAGAACTCCTGGGCTTCCTCTCGATCAATTTCTTCCAGCCCATGCCGCTCTCGTCGCTCACGTCCCGCGTCCTCGAAACACTCGCGACTCGACTCGGAACTTACCTTCACCGCTCCTCATTCTTCAGCCTCTCCGCTCAGCAGCTCTGGCTCCTCGAGTGCGTGCGCGAAGAACAGGTCGCCGTCTCTCGCCTGTGCAAAAACGCAGGCAACATCCAGGCAGACATCGCCATCCAGACATTCATTAAAAATGTCAACGAACTCGTCGCCAACTCCACACAAATCCCATGCTTCGCCATCGGATACCGCGCCGCCGACAAAGACGGAAACGACATCCTCCGCTTCACTGCACCGCATGGTTTCACAATCTTTAACGACATCGATCTCCCGATCTATCCCGAAGACCCCGCCGAATCTTCGCTTGCGACTCTTGCCGCTCGCCTCAACCGCGTCATCACACTCACCGGTGGCGAACTTCTCGACGGTCAGACGCGCTTCCAGAACGAGATTTACGTCAACGAATCCAAGGGCATACTCGCAGACGGCCGCCTCGAAGACAGCCTCGGCAATGACTGGCGCAAACTCAGCGACTATTACAAACCCTCGCGCGAAGGCAACTACGCCACGCTCTGCTACCCCATCCGCATGAAAGACGAAGTCGTCGGCGTCATCGCCGTCGAAGTCGATCGCGACACCAACTGGGTCTGGTGGACTGGCTTCGGCTCCTATCTCTTCTACCGCCTCCTCTCCAACGAACTCGCGGCAGATTTCAGCCTCCTCGGCCTCGATATCCCCGAAAACTGATTTCACCTTGTCAGAGACGTGTCATGACACGTCTCAGAGACGTGTCACGACACGTCTCTACTCGCCTATGCGCGTTGCGCATACGGCTCGTGTAAATATAATTCAGAGACGTGTCATGACACGTCTCTATTCGGCCTATGCCCGTTGGGCATACGGCCTTTTTTTTGCTCGCCTATGCCCGTTGGGCATACGGCTCGCACAATCACTGCACCTCAAGCGCATACTTCCCCACACCTCTGGCTTTCAAACTATAATTGATGCCGATCAAAAACTTCTTTCTAGGATCACTTGCAAAAGGCGCATCATACCCATTATTCTTAATCTGCTTTAATGCTTCTTTCGCAGAACGACCTTTTTTAAATTCAATAATATAAACAAATTGATCCGTTTTAAAAATTAAATCTATCCGACCAATATTGGTGCGATACTCTGCCTGAACATAATAACCCAAGAGTTTGAATAAGATAAAACAGAAATTCTGCACATGTACTTCGAGATCGCGCTCAATCTCATAAGGAGTGTCCGTCATCAGAGAAAACAGACGCGTGAGGAAAGCGTCTATATTTCCTGCCTCAATATCTTTAACAAAAGTTATGACATTAAACTGAGAAGATGACGATGCCTTAGAATAAAAAGGAATAAAGAAGTCGAGCATGCCCTTTTCGACTTCTTTGTTTGGAAATCCGAGCTTATAGGTGTCAAAACGTGCTTCATACGCTTTCAGCGTCAGATAACCACTTTGATAGAGCAACGGAATAACATCATCGTTAAACGAATCGATTTCATTGAGCTGCGCTTCGTTATAAGATGCCATGGAAAGATTGCCAATCTCATAGTTATGGCTTTTAAACAATTCAGCAAGATAAGTCGGCGTACCCGTAGCAAACCAATAATTTCCAATCTCGCATTTATCAAGGGCAATCAGAAGACTAAATGGATTATATACAGGTTCCGAATTTCTTTTAAAATGATAGCCATCATACTGAATTTTCAGTCGTTCACACATCTCATCAAACGATATATGATTAACTTCAGCCATTTTTCGGATATCATCATCAAAATACGCATGCACCTGCTTTTCGGTAATGCCGCATATCGAAGCATAACGCGAATCAAACGTCATCTCCGTAATGTTATTCAAAGCACTGAAAACACTCAGTTTCCCAATTTTTGTCACACCGGTCAAAAGGACAAATTTAAAATAATCTTCATAAGGTTTAATGCATCCATAAAATCCGTGAAGCATCTCGCGATACACTGCTTGCAGCTCGGGCTTGCCGATCGTGTCCAGAATCGGCTTTTCGTACTCATCGATGAGCAGTGCCACCTGCTGACCAGTCTTTTCTTTTGCCAGCCGGATCACACCTTTAAAGCGCGTCTCAATATCTCTCCCGGTTTGAGAAATGCCATATTCCTGCTCCCACAATACCAGATGTTCATTGAGCAGATTATCAAGCGCCTCCGGTTTTGTATAAGTTGCCCCGCTCAAATCGAGATGAAACACCGGACGCTTGATCCATTCCGTCTCAAGTTTTTCGATGGCAAGCCCCTCAAACAAGTCTTTCCGGCCATCAAAATAAGCATGCAACGTCGAGACGAGCAGGCTCTTGCCAAATCGACGAGGACGCGACAAAAAGTTGAACACAGAACCATGTACAAGCTCATAGACAAGATCCGTCTTATCGACATAGACATAGCCTTCTTCACGAATCCTTCTAAACGTCTGTATTCCAATCGGAAACTTATGCGCCATATTGACCTCCTCCTAGCCTCCCCCCACCCCCTTTTAACTCGCCAAGTTGCAAATGGCGAGCATTTTAACAGCCATGCACCGCATCAATCCGTCACCGAAGCCATGATGACCACATATCTGTCCAGACTCCGGTCATAAATGCTCCAACAGCCTGTGCCCCACCACTCATTGCCTTCATCAAAATAATCCGCCCAATCCGTTGACCAGATATACACCTCAAGCGACTCTGCGCCATTCGGGAACAATGTGCGGTTGATTTCATCAAACTTCTCGGCCGTGAGCCCCTCTTCAATGATATGTCCATTTCTCATAATCGGTCCGCCCCCCGAGGGCGGTTCAAGAAAAGCATACCAATATCGAAGCTGCTCTCCGATCCTATCGCTTCTATAGTAGATCTCATCGTCGCTGGCTTGTTTCCAATCGCCGCGAGGCATCGCAAGAAATTCAGCCGCATCCATCTTTTCAGACTGCGCTTCCTTAATATTCATTTTACAAGAATAATCAAAACAAAACTTTCGCATCGCAAAAAGCACAGCTGCCAGATGTGACGAAACGCCTTTATACGGTTGTTTGTTTTTCATCAGGCAATAATCCAGAACACAGGGGCTGCACTTCTTGAGCAACGAATAAAAGCTATCCTCGATTACCTCACTCATATCCGTTGCAAACATAAACTTCCTGTCTTTTGAAGCATCCCAGAAAGAACACACAATCATAAGATTTGTTCCAAACTTATAATTCTTTACAAATTTATCATATAAAACTTCTTCGGTTAATTGCTCTTCGTCCAAAAAGGCAGAATAGCGCCAATTATCATCCGGCTTATCGCTGTCGTATGCACAAACCGCGCACTTTTTATTATCAATCAGCGCATTCAAATCATCATAAAAATCATTCATTTCAGCGCCCATTAGATTAAAGTTGTAACACACTTGACAATTTGCAAAACTCAATATTACTTTATCATTTACATATATTGTAATTCTATTTTCGTTATTATTTACTGGACTCAAAATCAAATACCCAGATTCATCTAATCCATATTTCGGCAACACAGCTTGTGTTGCCATGGGCGGCACAGTCCCAGGAATTTTGCCTTTCATATATTTAAAAATCTCATCTGTCACTTCACTCGAACGCGCAATTTCCTTTTTAATTTTACCCGAACAGATATCGCAATATTCTTTGCCGTCCAACTTATAAATGACCTTCTCATCGAGCAACAACAGATCAACGCCACATCGCGCACACGTCCGCTTGCTCAAACGCCCAAAGCCAGGCCCATGGCTATAACCAAGCTTCTTTTCTGCCCTGATAATCTTCGCGCAATCAGAACATACGGTCTTGCCGTCGATTTGCACACCATCCAAAATCTCAGTATCACATCTTTTACATCTGCATTTCTTTCGGCTGGTTTTGCTTTGAGCCGCCCGCTCGCTATCTATTGAACTGCGTCCCCCCGCATCAGGCGACGCGCTGTTCTTCTGATCATCGCGGCACGGCCCCCCTTTCTTTGACTTGCTATCTGAATCCATTTTATCCAGCACAGCAGACAATACCTTGATACCGCCAGAGATTAACAAATTTCTTACAAACCCCATATCCACCTCCGTATCAAAAGGCACAGCGCCACACTGCGGGCCGTATGCGCAAAGCGCATAGGACCGCAAAGCTCGCCGTATGCGCAGCATAGGCGAGTTTCAATATACAAAGCGATGAGACTACTTGAGGATGCGGAAATCGCGGATGGGCGTGATGCCGTCGTCAAGCTCAGGCGCATCCGGACGGTGCTGGGTGAGCAAAAACATCGACGTCGCACCAGGGAAATTCTTCTGGAACAGATTGCTGTTACCCGGCTCGTTCTCAAAGATCCCCACCACCTCGCCAAGACGGTCAAGATAAGCGGCTACCTCGTCCTTGAACATGCCGTCATCCTGATTGAAGTCCTTTTTGGTCATCGTCATCGTGCCGACGACGCCAACGGGAAAACCGCACATGCGCAGCGTCTGCGTCAGGCCCACCAACATGTTCACGTCGCGACCGGTCAGATAAATCACCGTCGCGCCCGCCTCATACACGTCGCAGACAAACTTTTTCGCACCGGGAAGCGGAACGTCGTACTGCTGATAGTAATCGGTAAAGAAGCGCTTCGACCACTCGCCCTTCGCAAGCTTGATCTCGTTTTCATCCGTCACGCCAAGACGCGCCATCGATGCCTCAAGGCTATATTCATAATTATCAAGATTGTTGATCTCGCCATTCTCGACGGCCCCAACCAGCTGAGGCATCTGGGCGTAAAATTGATCGGCAATCTGCCGCATGATGTACATCGTTCGGGGACGGTTGTCGAACAGCGTCCCGTCGAGATCAAAGATGACCACGGACGAGGCCTGCCGCTTCGTCTTGACGTGAATCCTGTCGAGGATGCGCTGAAGATGAAGATTCTGGCGGTCCTGGTCTTTCTTGGTCCAATTGGTCAGTACGGTCTTGTCGGCGCTCATCTGCGTTTTCTCCTCTCAGGAAAAAGGCCATCTCGTGGCAAATTTATTGTGAATGACTTTGAAGGATGCCCGCAACAGGCATCACCCAAAGTATTTTGAGCGATATTCTGCGCAAGGTGACAACAATTGTCAACATCGTTAGGTACGGTTTTCCAGCCAACTGGCGATATTTAGCCAAATCTAAAAAACTATATCCATTTCGATTTCTTAAAAAGTATAAACAGGCCGGCTGCAACAGCAATCATGACAATCCAAACCAACGCATAGCCATAAGCCCAGTGCAGTTCGGGCATATTGTCAAAATTCATCCCATACACCCCGACAATAAACGTCAGCGGATTAAAAATCGTCGCGATGGTCGTCAGCACCTTCATAATTTCATTCATGCGGTTGCTCGACATAGAAAGATAAGTATCATGAATATTGCCGAGCTGCCCAAGATAGGAATCAATCATATCAATCACCTGAATGACATGATCGTGCACATCGCGAAGATAAACCCGCGTTTCCTTTGTAATCAGTTCGGACTCCGAGCGTTCCAGCATCGAAAGCTCATCGCGAAGCGGCCACACGGACTTCCTAAAATCCAAAATTTCCCGTTTATATCCGTGCACCTGCGCGAGATCGACCTTGTCCATCTGTGTAAAAAGGTTGTCCTCGCACGCTTCGATGCCATCGCCGAGCGTCTCAACCGCAACAAAATAGCCGTCAACAATCGCATCCATGAGCGCATACATGCACAGATCGCTCCCCGATGTGCGCAGCTTTCCCTTGCTCTGCCTAAGCCGCTCGCGCACGCCGTCAAACACGTCCCCGGGCTCCTCCTGGAAAGATATCAGATAGCCCTTTCCGACCACGATGCTCAGGTGTTCAAGCGCAATTTCATTCGCCGTCTTATCATATCGGATCATGTTCAGGACGCAAAAAATATAACCCGGATAATCCTCGAATTTCGGCCGCTGATCCGTGTTCGCGATATCCTCAACCGTGAGCGGATGAATGTCGAAAAACTCCCCAATCCGGCGCAAAATCTCGACATCGTGCACCCCCGTCACGTTGACCCACAGCACGCCAGAACCGCCGACTTGGGCCGAAAGCGAATCTATGGCAATATCCTGCAATTCACAAAGCGTCTCCCCGTCAAAGCGCATCACATCGATCTGCACGCGCTCCGAACGGTTCTCTCCAACATATATCGGTGTTCCCGGCTCCATGCCGCTTTTTCCGCTACGCCGCATATTTCCAATCCCAATGCCCTAATGCCATCCACGCGCCGTCCTTACGGCATAAATCTCCCTCGCCACCTTATCATAATTGCAGAAATTGTGCATGAAGTATTCCGCCCTCCCCTGCCGCCCCATTCCGTTCGCGCCCCTATGCGCCTTTCAGCCGCATACGGCTCGCTGGCGCGCTTTCGGCGATGCCGATACGCGCGCCGCCGGGCTATCGCTGCGCGATACGCCCGGCAAATCTAAGCCTTCCATCGCAATGTACATCACCGGCTTCTTGTGATACAATATCCAGGGGGTTCGCGAAGCGCCCCCGCGATTGCCTGCGCCCCCCCGGTTAAGCCAAACAACTCGGAGCCTACGCAAATGATCCTATATCACGGAAGCAATATTGAGGTAAGACAGCCACGGCTACTGCCATTTCAAAGAGCCCTGGATTTCGGCAGCGGCTTCTATACAACAAGCGACCTGGAACAGGCTATATGGTGGGCAAATAAAACAATGAACAGACGTGAAACGGGCAAACCAACAGTCTCCATCTATCAAGTCGAACAAGATGGATTCACAAACTTGAATATGCTGCGCTTCGATGGACCTAACGCAGAGTGGTTGCGCTTTGTAACTTCATGCCGAAAAAAATCAATCGAATCATGCTCATGGGATGTTATTTACGGTCCAGTCGCCGATGATAAAACCTCAGAAACCATTGATTTATATCTTAGCGGACTTTATGATGAAAAATATGCCATTCAACGATTACAACCTCAAAAATTAAAAAATCAGTATGTATTCAAAACCGAGCGAGCCATTCATATACTTCACTTTCTGGAGTCGAAAGCAGTATGAACAGAATATCTATACATACATTAGACTATTATAACAAATGCGTTATTCCACGTATTGCCGAAAAATATCACATGAACATGATGAATGCCATTCGAGCATTCTTATTGTCTAAAACACATGCCATGCTCGAAAATCCAGATATGGCTCTATGGGAATTTCCCGAATGGGCCATATTTGAAATCTGGGAAACAGAACATAATACGGGAAATCCGCGCGATTCTATGTATTTGAAGGGGGAATAATGGATCACGAAGCCGAATTCTTTTTATTTCTTCTTGAGCGCTATGCTGAACACAAAGACATGTCATCCGGAGACGTGATGCGCCTCTGGGATGCACATAACCTTGTGCCCTATATCATGGACAATTACTTCATGTATCATCAGGAAGCCATCGAAAACGCCTTTGCCGATATCGACAGTATGATCGAAACAGGCAAGCCAGCGTGGTAGTTGACAGCCATGACGTCACACTTTTGAAGACCAAGGAGATATGTAACCATGGATAATTCAGCAATCGTCCCAAAACCAGACGCTTACAACGCCCTGCTCCAAAGTGTCGGCAATGCCCTGACCCAAGGCCGCTCCCGTGCCGCCGCCGCAGTCAACGCCGCCATGGTGCAGACCTACTGGGAAATCGGCAGACAAATCGTCGAATACGAACAAAAGGGAAATGAACGTGCAGAATACGGAACGGATGTTCTCAACAGGCTTTCACGCGACCTGACTGAGCGCTATGGCAAGGGATTCAGT
>JAFUEE010000198.1 GCA_017464085.1 Pseudomonadota bacterium | reverse complement strand
TTTTCAATTCTGTCGAGGACTCATTTTTGAGCCCGTCAACGAGATGCGGCTTATACGCGCACTTTCCGAGTTCGTAAAATTCTTTTTTTATTTTTATTGCGATGGCGATTTTCCATTCACGAAGCCTAGTGTATTCAAGGAATTTTGAGGCAGTAGGCAGTAGGCAGTAATATGCACGCCCCCAAAATTAAGCGCGCCGCATCGCGGCGCAACCGCCAGCGCCCCGACGGGGCGCTTGATAACAGCCGTGGGTGAGCGTAGCGTAACCCACGGCTAATGCGCGGCGTATCGCGCAAGCGATAGCCGCGCCCAATGAAGAGCCGTTCGTCCGAACGGCTCTGGGCCGCCGTATGCCGCAAGGCATAGGCGCGCCCAAAAGTAGAGACGTTCCGCTGGAACGTCTCTCATCATGACACAGGCGCCGTATGCGCAGCATAGGCGCCCCCTATCAGAGGCCTGTTTTATCGAGCACAGCCTGCAAGATCGTCTTCCGATTCGTTTCGATATCTCCTGAGACATCGATGACCGTGACAGCATCATTTTCCGCAAGAAGATCATACGCGCGCCATCGCATGCGGCGGATTCGGGGCGGGTCAGGGAATGGCTCGTTTTTGGCCTCGACGCGTGCCATCATCTCCTCGTACGGAAGCCACAGGAGCAGAGATATCGCAGGCCTGGGAAAGATCACAGAAATCCTCTGGAGGACTGCTTCAGACCAAGCAAAACCGGGATATTTGAACGCAAGATCGAGACAGGCATCGTGCACATATCGATCACAAATCACCACATCATAGCGTTTTTCAAGCCATCGAAGCTTAAGCGCATACTGCCCGATGGCATCCATAATCGCGGCCACCAGCCATATTGGCGCAGGAACGCGCGCTTTGCTTTCGCGGGGCTCCGAAACTCGCGCCGACTCATGCCCATCCTCCCCCACTTGACGCAAGCCCGAACGCGAAAAAAGCGGCCGCACAAGCCCTTTAAAGCGTTGAAGCTCATCTGAATACCCCGGGCGATACCAAAAAACCGTACAAGACTTTCCCTGAGAGATGAAATACTGCCTGAGGAATTCGATCTGCGTCGTCTTTCCTGCACAGTCAACCCCAGAAAATGCAATGATCATAGTTTCGTCCTTCAATATTCGGATGCCGGATACAGACACATCCGACATGATGCGTCTGCGCATGCCACATGTCATCGCACGCGCTCGCGCAGACTAGAAAAAAAGCCCATCCGAACGGGTGGGCTTTCTCCAAGCTCATTTTTTTAACCGTGAAACCAGTGCCTGGCGTCCTCTGCCGCCCCTGCTTCTTCATCAGAGGCAGCCGCATTCAGCAGCGAGAAGCCCAATGCCCATATCCAAGATCGTCAGGCATGAAAAACTTAGTGCTTGATGGGCGGAGGCGTTCCGGCTTTCTTCATGCGAGCCTGATGCTCGTCAAGCGGCATCGCCTCGATCTGGCCGCCTTTCACGAAGCCGACGATCACAAAGAGCTGTGCCACGCCTGCATCCTGGAGTTTTTTCAGCTCCCCAAGATGTCCTTTGGTCACGCCACGAATCTGCCAGCTCGAATCCCCGAGCGCATCGATAATCTGTTTCGCGCAGGAAAGGTCATCAAAAAGCATGAGCTGCGAACCCATGCCCCAAAGCTGGCCGTCCGTATTGCCATCCGCACCGATTTTCATCACCGCATGATACGGTTCGGGACGCGCATCCGGACCAGGACAGCAGAGGCTCATATCGATGTCAAGGCCGCCACCCAGTTCTTCATTGTTCTGGAATTCTTCAGACATAGAGTCACCACCTGTAATAAGGAAGTTTATGAAAGCGTCAGGTTAGCCAGACGCAATAGGATATCAATCAGGCAACACGATTCCGCTATCGACAACCGGCTGTTTTTGGGGCGAATCTTTCTTTGAACCCTTGGAAGGCTTTTTAGGCTTGTTGTCGGCAGGTTCCTCAGTCTCGGCAGTATTGATCAGGACGGCGCGATTGGCAACGACTGCATCCCCATTTTCGGGCGCAGGCGCTTCTTCCTGGCGTTTCACGCCTGCCCCAGCCACGCCAAGCGGTATTTTTTTCTCCAGCGTCACCGCATCGGAAAAGTTCTCGTTCATCGGAATCGTCCGCCGTTCGATCGTATAGCCGTCAAGGACGACGACAAACTCGGACGCTTCATCCGACTTGAGCACCTTTTTCTGCTCAATGGGCGTGCTCCCGAGGAACAAACCATCCCTATAGACATCAGCACCGGGCGGGGTCGAGAACAGGCTGAAGAACATAAAGTGATCATCCGCCCCTTCGGTGTCGTCATCGTTCACAAGCGCCGCTTCGGAGCGATAATTCTGCGCATTGATGCGTTTGACCTCTTCAGCTGCGCTTTTCAAACGCGCAGCTGCCTCTTCGTTCTCTCGCCCTTGCTTCATGAGCAGAAATACCGAAAATGCAATCGCAATGACCGCAAAAAGCACAAAAATTATTAAAAGGATATGGATCAGCTTGGAATTTGTCTTCACTGCGCGGATAGAGGGATCTGACACGACCGGAATCGATGGATCCGAGGTCATCACCTGCTGCACGTTGGAACTTGTTGTCATAAACGGCTCCCCAAATTAATACGGACGATCCAGACATACTGAATCCACAATCATCTCTATTCTATCTCACTGCACGCATTAAAATAAAGCACTTTTTGCGGTCGCGAAACTCACATGCATGGAATACGCTTACAGGCCTCACGCCCCCTTGGCCTACGCAAAGTCAACAAAGCGCACGGCTGTCATGTGCGAGACATTGTTCGAGCCCCCAACGGGGACACGGTGTACACAAAGCCCATCGCAAGCGCCTTAATGCGCCCATGCAATGGGCTTGCCACACGATACGCAAAGCCCATCGCATGCAACCTGCCCCTTAAATTTGGACACGGAAGTTAGCGCCCCACACACAAAAAAAAGACATGTTGACTCAGGAGCCCCCTCCTTGACAGAAGGACACTATACCCCGTGCCATCCAATCCAGAACCTCACAAAGTCCACAACTTTTCCTTACGCGCCACTTCCAATCGACTACTGCCTAATTATTTTGACAAAAGTCTGCCTTGCGAGTAGAGTCGCCCGAACTGCGATAAGTTCCTATCCTTATCGCATCTCACAAATCTTGGATTCATCAGAGTCTGGCTTAAATAAATAGTGTGTTTTCCTGCAAGGAGGAATCAATGTTTAAAACTCGTAGTGTTCTGGCGGCAGTTCTCGCCGGTTTTATGGTTTGTCTGGCTTACGGCTGCTCCCCTTCCTATCCTGAGTGCTACGAAGATAACGACTGCAAGGCGGATGTGAGCAAAAAGTCTTACGATGAGTACTGCCTCAACGCCAAATGCGCTGAGTGCAGAAACGATGAGCACTGCTCGAGCAAAAAAGACGAAAGCTACATCTGCAACAGCGGCACCTGCCAGCGCATCAACGGCTACTGCAACCCCGAAGTCGGCATCAACTGCCCCGCCGGTCAGAAATGCCGCGACAGACGATGCGGCCCCGAATGCTATCCTGAAACTGTTGCCGAGGATTGCCCGCCTGAACATCTCTGCGAAAACAACCGATGCGTTCCAAAACCGGAATGCCTCGTGGATGAAGATTGCCCCGCCGGAAAAATCTGCAAAAATAAACATTGCGTCGATGCGCCCGTCTGCCAGATGAGACTCGCTTACTTCGATTTCGATGAAGCCACCATCCGCAGCGATGCCAAGTCCACCATCGAAGAAAATGCCGAATGCCTCAAGTCTCGCAAAGACGTCAGCGCTGTCCAGGTCGTCGGCCACTGCGATGAACGCGGCACCGAAGAATATAATATGGCGCTCGGCAAACGACGCGCCGATGCCGCAAAGAGCATCCTCTCCAGAATGGGCGTCAGCAACGTCTCCGCAAAATCCCGCGGCGATATGGATCCCGTTGTCAGCGGCGCTTCCAGCGAATCCGAACATCAGCGCAACCGCCGCGCCGAGTTCCTCATCAATCCGTAATCACATATCGCTCAGCTCAAAAGCGCCCCTTCGGGCGCTTTTCTTTTGCACGCGCACGCCCGCGCCCCATATCTTCCCACCTCCTGAGGATGCGCAAAACACCCTCATCCCTACGGCTCGCTCAGGCTCATGAACAACTCAATCGATGAAAAGGCTTCGGAGATTACCAGCGAATTCCCACCCGGTTTCGTCTACAAGCCCGTCATTGAGCCACCCGAAACGCCCGCACAACGCTGGCGCATACGCATCATCTCGTGGGCACTCGCTCTCGCGATGCACGCACTCTTCTTCTACGGCGCAGGATATATCGTCGATTCATACCGCACTGAGTTCAGCATCGATATGGCATGGTCGAATGAACCGCTCTCCGGCTTCGGCATGATGGATGTCGAAGACTGGCAGGAAGACGAAAGCGCTTATGAACCGCCCCCAAAAGTCGAATCCGAAGACGATCCATTTGAAGAAACATTCGACGCTCAGCCCGCCCCAAACCTCGACCCTAACTCTATCGTCATACCAGAGCCCGAACCAGAGCCTGAAACCCAAACAGAGCCCGAAAAAGAAGCTCCCGCCTACGACCTCTCCAGAGACAAACAGCGCCTCGCGGCCGTCAAAAAAGACGTCTCCACGATGCCAAATCTCCACGTGCTCGCCCCTGGAAACGCCAAGCTCATCGTCCTCATACGGAACGACCGCGTCGCCGGCTCTAAATTCGAGTCCTCCATACGCAAGCTATTCCGCGCATTTCCCGACTACCGTTTCGCACTCGGCGCCTCCGATGTCGATCCCGTCTCCGACATCCAGGCCATGCTCATCGCCACCGCCAACCCCGCACTCTACGCCGAAACCTTCCTCGCCGTCTCACACAACATTCCCGAGGACAAGCTCAAACGCTATATCTCAAGCTCTTTCCCCACAAAACTCGACTGGAAATCGCACAATGACAGGCCACTTGCCGTCCCGGACAGCAACGACGGCCGCTATAATCCGCGCTCCGGCATTTACAAACGCTCCCTGCTCCTCGCAGACGCGCACACCGTCCTCTTCCTCAGGCCTGAAGTCCTCCCGACGCTCGACGTCGCGCACATCGATGCCGTCGTCAACACGCGCGATGGCGCCAATCCATCCAAAACCCAGACCTTCCTGCAGTCACTTGGCTCCATCGCCGAAAGCGACTCCGACAGCATGCCCACACTCTTCCTGATGGTCCAGGGCATCCAAAACATCAGCCTCGGCGCAAATTTCCCCAAGTTCGATCCACCAGTCCTCATGTCCGGCTCCCTCTCCACCGCAGACAGGCCGCATCTCAACCTCGATGCCACTTTCGCCTCCGCTGAAGCCGCAAAAGCATTCACCGATCTTTGGCCCGACCTCCTCAAGGCCGCCTCAAAACTCGGCATCCCCGGACTCGGCGCTCTCCTCAACGCGCTCGCGCTCACCGCCGAAAAAGAACACGTCTTCATCACCGGCGACCTCAACGGCACCATGATCAGCCTCATCCTCACGCTCGCTGCCAACCGCCTCGAAGCAAACAGCTGAAAATTTCCCGCAATCCGAACACATCCGGCCTGAATACCGCCGCTATCGCTCTACGCGCGATACGCGGCTTCGGGGGCGCGCCTATCCGCTTCGCGGATACGCCGCGCCTTTATATATTTTTATAACCACATCCACATACATTATAATTATTCAAATATTTAAGAAACCTCTGAATAGTTCGCTCGCCACCTGCAGATGCACTCGAACGCACAAAACTTATATGCCAGAAATGCTATTGCTCCAAAATATCAATTGATCAGACTTTCCTTAGCCCCCCCCTGAGCAATTGCATAACCCACAATCATGATATCGCGCAAATCCGCGCACCTTGCCCTATTGCAGAAAATGGCTGAGGGTTAGGGAACCTCTGAACAATTCGAAAACTCCTGGGGATGCGGGCGTCTCGCCCGCACAAAACTCAAACTCCTGGGGATGCGGGCGTCTCGCCCGCACAAAACTTAACCTCCTGGGGATGCGGGCGTCTCGCCCGCACAAAACTTAAACTCCTGGGGATGCGGGCGTCTCGCCCGCACAAAACTTAAAC
>JAFUEE010000197.1 GCA_017464085.1 Pseudomonadota bacterium | reverse complement strand
GACCTACGTTATCGAGTATACTGACGATTGGCAAAACACGGGGAGAGCTTACATTGAGGCAAGTGCTCTCCAAAATTACGCGAGGTAACGTTTGCTGATGCTGGGTTTCCAGTTTTTGCGAACTTTTATGGACACTACCCCTCTCCGAAATATAAGCGAAACGCAACGAATTCTTTTAATCTATAACAAACAGTCCCAACAAAAGAAATAAAATTCAGCCACCACATGCCTTAACCAAATAAAAATCCACTTATACCGCAACTCACGCAAAGCGCTTGCCGCAGAATATCTGCGCACACCACAAAGCGCACAGAAATTCCCACCCCCTCCACAGCTTGCAACACGCCCAAAATCAAAAAAGGCACCCGAAGGTGCCTTTTTTCAAACCAAGACTGAACTCAGATTACTTGAGCATATCAGAGGTGATTTTGCCAGCGGTGAAGATACCGCCTGTGGCTTTACCAGCAGAACCGAGAACTTTCCAGGAGCCATCTTCACCAGAGATGGAGACCTGAACTTTCATGCTTTCCGCACCAACCTTGGATTTGCTAACACCCTGCCCGCTGTGTGTATTCACGAGTTCGCAGTTGCCGAGCTCGATGATATCGACGGTATCCCCAGCATGGAACACATCGTCCATCTTGACTTCGACATAGCCGCCTTCACCGCCGAGCGACATGAACGTGAATTTATAATCGTCTTTGTTGCTGTCTTTCTGGAGGTAATAGCAATCACCAGAATCAGGATAGCTGATCAGCGAATCGGGTTTGCCAAGAACTGCTGTCGGATCACCAGAAACACCGCGTTCCGTCACACGATCTTTTTCAGCACCACGGCTATAGGCCATGATCTCTTTGGCATAGAGATAGCCGCCATCGGCCTTTCTGACAACAATGGCATCAAGGTCTGCACCGGGATCGTCTTTCGAGCATTTGCCGTTTTCAAATTTACCGCAAGCTTCCTCAAACGTAGAAACATCATCTACGCGAATGAACTGGCCTGCGCCTGCCTCAGGCGCGGGATCATCAATCGGATCGCCATTGCTGCAGACATAGTGACCCGACTCATCCTTGGCATATCCCTGGCCATCCGGGCAATTTGCTGTCGCAACGCAGACAGGACCAACACCGCCATCGAGAACGATGCAGACAGGATACAACGAGTTTTCAAGCGCACAATCAACAGGGCAAGCCGAGCATTCGCCAGACTCGAGATCAGACGAATACAGGCAATACTCGCTATCACCGCACTGACCGTCACAATACTCATCATTATCCACTTGCTCGCCGTCAACAGGACCTGCACCTTCCAAACATCCTGTCATGCAGAAACCAGCCAGTGCGAGCGCGCTCAGTATCCAAAGTGATTTTTTCATGGAATTTCCTCCAAATGTGTCTTGCAAAGTACCCTGCCATCACAGGGCAAAGTTAAAAACAAAAAAAGCTGCTGTTTAGGGTTACCTAAGCACCGAGTTTTAATATAGCAACTACCGTGCCGCATGTAAAGATTTGACAGTAAAGAAAAAATTTCGGCATCGCACAATACTTTGCGATGCTCCGCATTTTTTCACGCCATGAGAGCTGCACGCCAAATAATGACGAAAATGACCCGACCGTTCCCAAATTGGATAAATTTCACTCCAATATCTCCCAAGGAACAGATCCTGCCGCACCGTCAATAGCTGTCCTCGCCTCGGCGAAACCATTGGACATCTCACCTGCGCCTGAAAGGCGCAAGCATCCATGCGCTTCATTTCAGCGCATCCCCGAGCCTGGCCGAGAGGCCGGCGCATGTCCCAGCGCTCGGCGTATCCGCAAGATCGCTCTCGCACACCGACACGAGCTTCATGACTGCCGCGTCATATTCGACCATCGTCGTGTGGAACACATCGACATCACCCTGCCGATTCAGCCTGACGGCCGCTTCTCGTGCGCGGCGGAAAAACTGATAAGCCACCTGCACAGGCTCCAGATACCAGTCATAAATCTCGCGCACCTGCTCTATTTTTCCGGCTTCCGAAAGCATCGCCTTGCAGGCCGACTCGTGCTTGTCTGACGCCTTGAAGAACATCTCCCCAGAATTCGACAGTATCTTCACACCCTCATAGAGCTGCTCGAGATACTGCGCCTCCGTCATCTCTTTGTCCGACATCAGGCCTGAAAGCCCCTTCGACGCATCCACCGCCGCTGTCACTTCATTTCGGAGATCCTTGCAAGCATCAATCGTATCGAACGACTGCGCCGACGCAGCCGCAGGCATTGCGAGAAACAGACAGGCGGCGACAAGTGATTTCAATTTTTTCATACCCATGCCAAGAAACCTGCCGCATGATGGCGCATCATGGCGCCAGAACACGCAGCATTATATATAGTTAGATGTAGAGCGCCGGTTCGACAAGCCCGAGCGCATTCAGTATTTTGAGGAACGAGTGTTTTGGTGCAAACCGTGCGGCATGCAGCCACAGCGACTTGAGCGTCGCATCGAGCTCAGTCTCCCCGTCCTCATCGAGATCCGCGCTGCCCGCAAGCACATGCATCATGTCGGCCACTGCGCGCAGATGGCTGCAGAATGCGTCCCAGTTGAGCACAAGCGCGTTCAGCACGACTCTGAGCGTATTGCGGTCTTCATAATTTTCATCCGCGACCGCTAGGTAATCAAAAGACTGGCCGTCCTGAAGCAAGATCTGCTGAAGCGTCCGGCGCAAAATTTCTTTGGGCGGCTGATGCGCCGCGCAATCCTCCGGCGAAAGCTCAAGCCCCTCAACCTCGAGCACGGAATCGAACACCTGCGCCATCAGGCGCGCATGATACGCCGCCGGATAGGCGGGAAACTCCTGCCCGGTTCGCGCATACCCGAGCACCGTGTCAAATGAAGACGGCTCCCCATACAGCCGAGATACCGCCGCGCGCCAAATATAGGCATCGCACAGCTCGACAAAGCATTCGGAAGTGGACGAGGACGCCTGACGCGGCGGCTGCGCTTCCTTGAGCGCTTCCATTACCCCCTCAGGAATGCGCGCATTGAGCGCCTTGAGCACCGCGATGTCCGCGCGAAGCGCATAATTGTCGACTTCGAGGCACTGTATCGCCTCACGGCAGTCGCCGTGACAAGCATGCATGATCTGATCAAGGTCGCAGAATACAGCATCCGCGCAGGGATGAGACTCCCCGCAGCTGTCGAGCGCATGCGTGTCCGGAAACTGGCTCAGGAGCGCTGCCGCCGCCACATTGAGCAGCGACGCCTCCTCGCGCACTGACGCAAACAGCGCGCTGCCGCCAAGCGATATCAGCCCCACCACACGCTCAAGCGCGCCATCGCCTAGCGCCTCCTCGATCTGCGAACGGCGCGTCACCCCGGCCGACTGCACGCAAAGGCAATACACCGGCTCATAGCCGTGCGCCGTCAGCGCAGGCAAAAGCTTCTGTTCCGCATATTCGCGGTATTCCATTTCAGAGACGACGACGATACGCCCCTCCGGCCAAATCTGCTGAAGATAGGCATCCAGATGCGCGCTTATGCCGGTCTCGAACGCGACGTATGGAACTGCTTTGGGCGAAAGGTATTTCTGTAAAAAATCAGAAATCTGCATGATAACTCCTCACCTCCTGAAACCCCTCGGGAACATGGAACGGCCCGCGGGCAGACAGCCGCACGGCGTATCGAAGAAAGCCGTGCACAGCCGCGCCGTATCGCCGAAGGCGAAAGGCGCGCGGGGGAGCGCCGTATTGCCAAAGGCAAAAGGCGCGCGGGGGACTCGCCCCCGCCTATACAGAATACTGTGACTTTGATCAATTGTCCACTAGCCATGCACGCCACTGCAATGGAAAAGGCGGCATGGCCGGACCGTCATGCGGCAGAAGCCAGATCTGCGAAAATGTAAACGGGTCGGGCCACTGCCAGTCGCTCGTCGACACCGTATCCCACGAAACCTCCCCATGCACGTCATGCTGAAGCGCCGTGAAACTCAGGCCGATGCTGCGGTCGAGCTGATTCATGTCGCTCACGCCGAAAAATTCAGCAGGCATGAACATATCGACGCGATAGCCGCCGCCCAGCCTCGAAACCGTCACCTGCGGTTGGACTGTCCAGTAATCGCGCGCCGGATTCATCGGCACGACACAGCCATCCGGCGTGACCGATATCCCAAAGACAGATTCATCCAGCGAATGCCGATATGGCTCGCTGTGGTAATTCTTCTCGTATTCGAGCAGCCAGGACTGAGGCGAATCCCGCCGGATTTCCAGCGATGCGTCGAGGTCGAACCAAAACTCGGCGTGATCGACCTTCTGGACTGAAAGCTGATCCGAACAGCCCCCTGACTCCCGAATGTCCTCATCCCGAAATTCAAACGCATAAAACACGCCCTTCCGGTTCCACGATACGGCATAAGCGACCGGCGGATGCGCGCCGGATGCGGTTTCCTGCGAAACGCGCAACGAAGCGGCCTGCGACAGCCCTGCATCATGCGGCGCAAGGATCATATCATACCCCGCATGCCGGCTCAGCGGCGGCATATACGGCCCCTCGGGAAGGCGCTTATAGCTCCGCGAGGCCCTCCGATGACGAAAATCAAATACATTGCGCTGCATCGATGATGCCTGCGGGTCCGTCGTCCGTATCTCGTGCCGACTCACCCACGGCTGCCATGAACGGTCAAACACGATATCATGGCACTCGTGAAGCAGCCAGGACGCGATTTCCCAGTCCTCGCAATACCCAAATCCCTGATCACGCGGCTCAAGCGTCTGAACATACTGCCCTGACGCGCCGACGGCCTGCTTTTTTTCGTATCGAAGCTTCGGGCGAGCCTGCTCGTCAAACGCATACACGCTCAAGATGCGCAACACCTCCCCGCCCTGACGGTATTCCGAGATGACGGCCGCCTCAAGCGCGCCATCGCCATCGACATCCGCAAACCTGTGCGCGACAAGGCGCATCCGACGCTCATGGACCTTGCTGAGCAACCTCAATGACGCTCGTATCGCTTGCCCATCCCACTGTCTCGCGAGGCTCACGGCATCCGCCCAAAAGCGATGACGCCACTCCGGAAGCACATCCTCCGCGCCAACGCTGGGCGCACGCCCCGACGGACGGACTCCGCCACGAACGCCCGTTCCCGGCATCACGCCCTTCATGACTGGCGCATCTTCTACGCGCTCATCTGGAAAAGCCAGGCCAGGAGCCTCCGACTGGACCGTCGCAAAAGCCACCGGTTCCGCCAGGCTCGCGGCGGGCGCAATCATTAAACTGAAAAGACCAGGAAGCAAATATCTCGCACAGCGCTTCATATAACATCACACGAAAGCGATCAATAAAAGGCACCTGTGTTTACGCCGACTGTGCGTTCTGGCAAATTTTTAATGTTTGACCCGCACCATTTCGTGGGGCGCGGCTATCTGCGATACGCCGCCTTTATATCTGGCGCGCCTATGCTGCGCATACGACGCGCAAAAGAGACGTTCCACAGAACGTCTCTGCATCGGGGAACGCGGCTATCTGCGATACGCCGCGTTTATATTTGGCGCGCCTATGCTGCGCATACGACGCGCATGGCTGCGCACAAAATCACGGCACCCAGATGACCGCATGCGAATTCTGCTCGACGCGCTCAAACTTGGGATCGCCCTGCGCAAGCTTGAAGCCGTAATTCTGCTCATGCGCGTTGCGGCTGTCGGGCTTGTTGAACGTGATGTTCGTCTTTTTCTTGAGGTCGATAATAGAGATGTCGGCGCCGGCATTGAGACCCGAAAGATTGGACGCCGAAGAGCCGAGCACTGCCATGTGGTTCTTGCCCACGGCGAAATCGCGCGTCGTCATCGTGAACTGCGGCAGATAGCTCACGCCCTTGAGCCCCTTGAGGAAATCGCGATAATTGATATCAATCGGATCTTTCGCCTGGAGCGTATCGGGATCGAGCGCCGTCGCGCTGAAGACGAATTCGGGACGGCCGTCGAGCGCGAGCTTGATCTTATTTTCACCGGAACGGCAGTGCGGCAGAGCATAAAGCGTCTTGCCATCCGGGGAGTAGGCAAACTTGAGGCCGCCCTGGCCGTTGTTCACCGTGCTGAGCCCCTGAACACCCGGACGGTTCGGATTCATGTCGATTTTCTTGAGTTCACCGTCGTTGCCGATCTCCCAGGCAATGATCGATGTCGTGCCCGTCGTGAGCAGCACCGGCTTGCCCTTGTGGTCTGCAACCGCAAGCGCCGCGATATTCCACGAGCTGATCGCACACCCGTCCGCACGGACAATCGGGTTGTTCGTCCTCGTGTACTTATAGTTCGCAAAAATAGGCTCCCCTGCCGCATTGAGCGGCACATGATATACTACCGTATCCCATTCGGCATCAAAGCGCCCGTTGCCGCTGAGCAGGAACAGCGCATCATTATAGACCTCGATGCTCTGGAAATTCGGAATCGAATGCGAATTGATGCGATTCTTGAGGTCGAATGCATAGTAGGACGCGATGACGCCACGGTTATCGTTGTAAATATCGGCCACGAACACGCCGGTCTGACCGGCCTGCGACTCGACACGCGCCACATCGATGACATAGAGCTTCTTGAGCGCGTCAGAATACACGCCACGGCACGCATTGCTCGCATACGGGAACTTGATGGCCTGAAGCGGCGTAAAGGCAGACGCTTCCTCATATGGATTGATGACAAAAGCCACACCGCCCTCGGAGCCAGCCGAAAGCGCGATCACGGTCTTGTTCGGCCCCGGCACAAAGCCGCAAATAATGCCTGAATAAAGCCCATCCGCATCGACATATTTCGCGGGCACAGCGTTGCGCATCTCATCGGGCACATAAATATATGCGCCCTGCGCGCCAGTGATTTCCTTGTCGTAGTCAAATTCCTTGATGCTGCCGCCGAGATCCACACGGCGAATCATATCGCCGCCATTCGTTCCAGGCTTGCTCGCTGCCGCAACGAGGAAAAAACCGTTATTCTTGCTGTCATAAATCCAGCTGTTCCCCGGGCGCGTGCCCTGAGCATTGCTGCCCCCCTGCGTCAGGTCTGTCACTTCTTTGCCCTGGCGCTGCTGAAGATCATCCGGAGGAAGCAGACGAGCCGTCCCCGTATCATCGATCACAAAATTTTCGGCAGCTTTTCCGTGACCACCGTCCGAGCCCTCATCGCCCCCACTGTTGCCAGATCGCCGCTTGAGATCGCAGCCGCCCACGACCAGAACCGCTGCAAGTCCAAATACTGTCAGTTTCCATGCGGAATGGTTCACGTACTCTCTCCTTCATGCACTCTCCGCCGGAACAAGTCTGGCGGAATTCATCAGGTCTGCTCCCGGCACTTGCTTTACAAGGCCGGTCTGTTCCAATGCCATCTGACAAATATGACATATCCGCCACGGCTTTGCAAATGTAGTCTTGCAAATGCCTCTCCCACAGAAGCCTATTTGAACAGGCTCCGCATCTGCGCAAGCCGGCTTGCCATCTTCGCGGCCTGCTCATCCTCGCGCACCGCATCACTCGCTAAATCCGCCGCATCGTGATATTCAATCGTATGCTTCGGTATATCCTTGAGGAAACGGGACGGCTCGATATCGAGCATGTCGTACATCTTGCGCCGGTTACGCGCATACGTGAGCGTCAGATACTGCCTGGCGCGCGTGATGCCGACATAAAACAGACGCCGCTCCTCAGAAAGCGCCGGTTCTTTAAGCGAATTGGCATGCGGCAACAGGTTTTCTTCACACCCCACGATATAGACCGCAGGAAATTCAAGCCCTTTTGACGAATGCAGCGTCATCAGCGTGATCTGGTCGGCATCGTCCGTCTCGTCTTTTTGCGGCAGCTCATCGAGGAGCGTCTGCCTGAGGAATGCCCCAGGATCGCGTCCATCTCGCCCTTCGGCATACTCATGCGCCTCAAATGAATCGAGCGCATTGAGCAGAATATCGATATTGGCGCGCCGATGCTGCGCATAAGCATCTGTGCCGCTGGAACTCTGCAGATAGGCGATATAATGCAGCTCCTCGACAAGCGCACGCATCGTCTCCGACATCGGGGCTGATTTCGCCATAAAACGCTTGTGAAAACGCTCAATCAGCTCAATGAACTCACGCAGCTTGAGCCCAGCCGCCCCGGGAAGCGTCCCGGAATCACTGACTTCTTTGAGCGCCTCGAAATAAGTCAGGTCGCCGGCATGCGCGACTTCGTCAAAACGCTCGAGCGTCCTGGCGGCAATCCCCCGGCGAGGAATGTTGATGATCCGGCGCAGAGCAAGCTCGTCGTGAAACGCATAGACCGCTCGCAGATAGTACAGCAGATCGCGGATCTCGGCGCGGTCATACAGCTTGGTGCCGCCCACAATCCGATACGGAATCCCCGAACGGAACAGCTTCTCATCCAAAACCTTGCTCTGCGGATTCGTCCTGTAAAGAATCGCGATATCGCGATAACTCAGATTTTTTGCAGCTCTGAGGCTCTTGATCTGGCTGATCACAAATTCCGCTTCCGCTTCCGGGGTCGGACAGCTGTATGCCTGAATCTTGTCCCCCGAAATTTTTTCGCTGTGGAGCGTCTTCGCATGACGCACGACATTTTTGGCGATCACCCCATTGGCCGCATCCAGAATAATCTGATGCGAGCGGTAGTTCTGCTCAAGCGAAACAACCTCCACGCCATCGAAAAATGTCGGAAACTCGAGGATATGCTTCGAATCCGCACCGCGGAAAGCATAAATCGACTGATCGTCGTCACCGACGACCATGATGTTCTGACGCGCCCTGCACAGAAGCTGCAAAAACTTGAACTGCAGGCTGTTCGTATCCTGGTATTCGTCTACGAGCAGGTAACGCCAGGCCTCGGTATATCTGTCCAGCACATCCTCGAATGTCTCGAAAAGCTCGACGGGAAGCGCGATCATATCGTCAAAATCAATCGCGTTCATCGACTTGCGTATGGTCTGATAGTCGTTGAAGACGCGCTCGAGCGTCCGCCGCTTCGGATTAAAGCTCATGCCTGGATACTTGAGCGGCGGCACATGCGCCGTCTTGACCCGCGAGATGAAGCCCAGCAGTTCCTGAACCTCAAGGCTGTTGCCGCCATGAAAATGCATATCCTTGAGGATATTTTTGATGATCCCGGCCTGATCGTCCGAATCGATGATTGCAAACGGCAGCTTCCAGCCGAGCTTCGTGATATGCGTGTGGAGAATTTCAAACCCCAGCGAGTGGAATGTCGACAGATGGCAATGAGAAACCCTTGATCCGCCCACGAGTTCGGCCACGCGGCTCTTCAGTTCGCGCGCAGCCTTGTTTGTAAAACTGACGGCAACAATCTGGTCTGGGGAGACATGTTCGTTTTCGATCAGATAGGCGACGCGGTGCGCGATGACACGGGTCTTGCCGCTTCCCGCTCCCGCGAGGACGAGCATCGGGCCGTCTTTGTGCATGACCGCCCGGAGCTGCTGAGGATTAAAAAGCGACGGGTCAAACTGATACATATTTCATGCTGAATCTGGATGCTTGGTGTATACTCTGACAATGAGTTTCCGCTGCCGGAAACCTCGACTGAACTTCATGATATGACAATCTCAAGGCCATTTGCCATCACCCTATGTTTTTTTCTGACCGCCTGCACGGCAAAACCCGCAGAATCGCCGCATTCCGCGCCGCCAGATGCCGCAGTGCCAGGCCAACCCCAAGGTCATCCCATGCCCCAAAAGATCCGTCCCGCAGCTTTAGCCGGGAAATGGTATGAAGCAGATCCGGCAAAGCTCTCCAAAAGCATCTCATCCTATCTCGAAAACGCGCCCGCAAGTCCGACAAGCGTCAAGAACATCCGCGCGATCGTCGTGCCGCATGCCGGCCATTACTGGTCAGGACCGACCGCCGCAGCCGCCTACAAAGCCCTCGATCCAGCCGCATACGACCGCGTCTTCATCCTCTGCCCCAATCATCGCGTGCCCGTGCGCGGCCCGGTCTCCGTATCTGCAGACGCCTTCGAGACACCGCTCGGCATCCTCCCCATAGATACCGCGCGCATCGAGCAATGGCGCGCCTCCGGCATCATCGGCATCGATGACGGCGCTCACAGGCTCGAACACGCCATCGAAATCCAGCTGCCGTTTGTCCAGGCCGTTTTCGGCACACGCGCCCCCAAGCTCATCCCGATCATCGTCGGGGAGCTTTCCACAGACAACGTGCGCACATTCGCGGACGCGCTCAAGTCAGAACTCGGGCCGCGCGACCTCCTCATCATATCGAGCGACTTCATTCATTATGGCGAAGATTATGGCTTTGTGCCATTCGGGGCACCGGTCCAGCCACAGATCCGCGCATACGACCTGCGCACTGTATCGGCGATTTCCGCGCTCGACAGCGATGCATTTGAACGCTTTGCACATGACAATCCGCATGCCGCCTGCGGCATCAATTCTCTGCGCGTCCTCTCAGCATTATACGAACATACCGGCCAGCGCGTCACCGAACTCGCTTACGACACCTCGGGACGACGCTCCGGCGATGACGATGCCTCCGTTTCCTACATCGCCCTTTCGGTCTCCGATGCCGTCGCGGACGACACGAAATCGCCCGTCTCCGACCAGGCAAAGCCTGCCGCGCATGCCCTGGTGCAGCGCGCGCTCCAAAGCGCCGTCAGCGCACAGGCCGTCACGCGCATGCCCAAAGACATCGACCTCGGCCCCGATCCCGATGTCTTCCGCGAATCCTACGGCGTCTTCGTCACGCTCAACACGCCGGACGGCGAACTGCGCGGATGCATCGGCAACATCATCCCGGTAGCACGCCTGGCGGAAAGCCTCTGGGGACGCGCGCAAGATGCCGCGCTCAACGACCCGAGGTTCGATCCGGTCACCAAAGACGAGCTTCCCGGACTCAAAGTCGAGATTTCCGTGCTCACAAAGCCTCAAGACATCGCCAGCTATGAAGAAATCGAACTCGGCCGCCATGGCATCATCCTGCGCAAACACCGCCGCAGCGCCGTTTTTTTGCCGCAAGTCGCGCCGGAACAGGGATGGACACTGCCACAGACGCTCTCGGCCCTGTCGATGAAAGCCGGACTTCCGCCCGACGCCTGGCGCGATGGCGCATCCTTCCAGGTCTTTGAAGCACAGGTATTTTAACGCGCCTATGCGCGATGCGCATACGGCCCGCATGGGAGCGCGCCTGTTGCCTGCGGCAATACGGCGCGCTTTATTCGCATACATAAACACAAGGTGAACAACATGGCACCATTTCGCATCTCAGAACTCTCCGTCGCCAAGCTGCATGAACTTCTCGCACGCACCCCAGACAGGCTCCCGACACAGGGAATCAGGCTCTATATCTCCGGCATGAGCACATTCGGCCCGGAATGGAGCCTGATGCTCGACAACTATTCGCAAGAACTCGACGAATGCTGCGAATTTGACGGCCTCAAAGTCATTGTGGAACGCGAGCTTCTCGAAGCCGTGGGCGGCCTCGACGTGCAATACGAAGCGCTTGCCGACGAAGCAGGCGGCTTTCTGATCACCGCACTGGATCCCGCCGTGCAGGCGCTCTATGGCGGCGGGTGCGGCGGCGGATGCAGCAGCTGCCACGGCGGTTGCGGCGGTTGCCACGGCAGCTGCAGCGGCGACTGCGGAAACTGCCATGACTCGGACTGCCACTGCCACCCGGACGAAGACTGAACGCGCCGCTGCGCATGCATAAAGCCGTGCCGCGTATGGCGACAGCCATAGCGGCACGGCGCGTGCCGTATCGCGAAAGCGAAAGGCCGCGCCACACATCTCAAGACAAGAGTTTTAGGCGCGTGAAAAGCGTTGCAGAATATCTGCATATCAATATAATCAGAAAATTGGATACTATGAGGCACTTAAACCTCTCTGTCCGCCCCCCACCACACACCCTCCCTTAGGACTGCCATGAAAATTTACAAAGGCCGCGTCCCCATGATGGCCAATGAGATCGCCGATCAGCTGATCGCACAGAAAGCCGTCGAAGTCGCCAAAGAAGAATTGGACGAATTCCGCCTCGACATTGCCGCCGTTCTGAACTCTTATGCCGACACTGACCGACGCATCCACGAAGAAGCGCAAGACCTGATCGCAAGGCGAAACCTCGATTTCAGCGCGCTCGGACGCCTCAAGCGCGAAGTGGCCAAGAAATACAATTTCACGCTCGGCGATGACGCGATCGACTGGATCACCGAACAGCTCATCGAAATGCTATTCCACACCAGCCACGTCGAAGAAGTCTGGGCTGACAACAACGAGATACGGCGCATCTCCAGGCCCATCCTGCTCAAGCATACCTCGATTGACGACGAGCTCGATGCAGAAGTGCGCAAGAAAATCAAGAATTTAAGCGAAGGATCCCTGGCATGGGATGTCAAGTACCAACAGGTCCTTGAAGAAGTCAAACGTCGCAAGGGGCTGTAAATGTCATTCAAACCAAACGTCGGGGACGTATTTCTCAACAAATACGAAATCGTTTCCCTTGTCGGAGAAGGCGCTTTTGGCAGCGTCTACCGCGCCAAGGACATCAAACTCGACCGAATCGTCGCGATCAAATTCCTCGAGGCAGTCAACAACCTGCTCTCCCGTTTCCAAGACGAAATCGACGCGATCAAGAGCCTTGACCATCCCAACATCGTCCGCCTCTACGACTTCGACATCCTCAAGGGCGGCATCCCCGTCATGGTCATGGAATTCGTCAACGGCCGCGAGCTCGGCGATATCCTGAACGAAGACGGCCCCTTCGACCTGATCCGCATCTGCGAAATCGCGGTGCAGGTGCTCGACGCGCTCGTCGAAACGCACAAACACAACATCATCCACTGCGACCTCAAGCCCGAAAATATCATGCTGACCAGCCTCGGCGCTCGCCGGGATGTCGCCAAGCTCATCGACTTCGGCGTCGCCTCGCTGCTCTCCAAATCCGATGACGCGCGCAAGAATATGCTCGTCGGCACGCCGCAATATATGGCTCCGGAGCAGATTCTTCACAAACCGCTCGGACCTTGGACAGACATCTATGCCATCGGCCTCATCCTGATCGAGCTCTTCACCGGGGAATTCGTCTTCGATCACGAAGACCCCATGGAAGTCCTCAAGATGCAGGTGCGCGAGCCCGTCAAAATGCCCGATGCGCTCGCAAATTCTGAACTCGGGCCGATCATCGCAAAAGCCGTCGAAAAAGATGTCTCCAGGCGCTATCAGTCCACGCAGGCTTTCTATGACGATATCAGCGAAGCTTTGCAGACCATACGGACCGCATCACACCAGAAAAACAAACGCCCCCTCGATGCGCCGGCCGCCTCTCTAGCGAGCCTTGCAGGCCGCTCGCTGCTCACCGATATCGATGACCTGACCGGCAGCCATGATGCACCCGCGCACAAGCCCAGCATACATCGGCGATCTTCAAGCTTCATCCCCAAAAACAAACCGCAGCTCGGCACTTTCCACGTCGAACTCGGCGACCTCAATTCAGCCATCTCATCCGCAAAAAGCGATCTGCCCATATCCGGCCTTGTCACCCCCGCACAGCCCCCAAAAACCGATGCGCCGGCATCCCAGAAATCCACGACAAGCGTCCCAAAAGCTGAGCCCATCAAATCAGATCCCGCACTGACCGCCAGAACCGTATCTGGAAGCTTCGCGCAGCCCGCATCAAATCTAAACAGCAGGACCGTATCCGGAAGCTTCGCGCAACCAACGATAAAATCCAACGATCCCGCAATCCGTCCGACTAAACTGCCCCCAAAAGACCATCACCTGCTCATCATCATCATCGCCGCCATCATTTTCCTCACCATCAGCGGCGGCGGCTTCTACGCATGGAAGACCGGCATGTTCGAAGACTCCCCATTCGTGCCCGAACAGGTCAAGGAAATGCTGCCGACAGACGAACCGGACCTGCCGCCCTCACAGGCCGCAGACGAGCCCGCGCCACAGGCCAAGCCCATCGTGCGCTTCACCACGCTTCGCGAAGCCGCCAAAACCATGGCTTATGTCGCTGCCATCAGCGGACAATTGGGCAAATCCAAAACAGCACGGAAATATAAGACGTTCCGCGTCATCGGCACACCGGTCACTGCAAAAATCTATGTCAACAACAGCCTGACTTGCAGCAGGTCGCCCTGCAATATCCACATCTTTGGCGATATCAAAGACATGCTGATCGAACTCCGCGAAGGCACTGCAGTCAGCAGGGCTGATGTATCCGCGCTTGACCCCAAAAAGCCGATCATCCTTTCCCTCGGACAATGAGCAGTGGCGCGTCTAGGCGGCTCTGCCGCCATACGACTCGCGGGCCGGGCTATGTGCTGAGCACATACGCCGCGGCCTTTGTTTTTTGGACTCGTTTTACCCCTTATCCAAACAGACTATCGTGAAAATCTATCTCATCGGCATCGCAGGCGCAGGCATGCACAGCCTGGCGCTCTATCTGTTCCACGCAGGTCACGAGATCTCCGGTTCCGACCCCGGCGCATCCCAAAAGACCTGCGATTTCTGGAAAGCACACGGCGTCACCGTACACCGCACGCAGACCGCAGACAACATCCATGATATCGACATGGCCGTCTGCTCTGCCGCCGTTCCGCAAAACAATCCTGAACGCAAGGCCGCACAGGCGCTCGGCATCCTTTGCACGCGCGGCGAATGCCTCGCGCGCTTCGCCAACGCATTCGAGGGCACCTCCATCGCTGTCTGCGGCACGCACGGCAAGGGCACGACTGCCGGCGCGATCAGCGCCATGCTCACGGCCGCCGGGCGAAAAGTCTCCGATATCCTCGGCGCAGTCCCCGTCGGACGCATCCAGCCCTCGAAATTTTCACAAAATGCCGAATTCCTCGTCTCCGAAGTCGATGAATCCGACCGCACGAACGGCCTGCATCGCCCCAAACTGCTCATCCTCAACAACATTGAGGAAGACCACCTCAACACCTATCGCGACCTGAACGATATCGTCGTCCATTTTGCCGCACATATCCGCGCCTGCCTGAACAATCCCCAGAGCAAAGTCCTGCTGCACCATGCCGGCATCGGCGCACCGAAACTCCATGCGCAGCTCAAAGACTGGCCCGGCATCACCTGGGTCTGCGAAAACGGCGCGCTCGAAACGCCTGCATTCTCCTACGAGCTGCGCACATGTTCAGACGGCACATGCGACGTGCGCATCACTGAACACGGCGCTCAGAGCGCCATGACGGAAATCCATCCGCGCCTCGTCGGACGCGCAAATGCCCAGAATATCGCCGTCGCCTTTTGCGCCGGCCGTCTCTGCGGCATTCCCGCCGAAACAGCCAGACTGGCGCTCGAAAAATACGAAGGCCTCAAAGACCGCTGCCAAAAGTTCGCCTATGGCCAAAAAACCGTCTATACCGATTACGCCAGCCATCCGACATGCGTCCGCAACGATATCGACTGGGTGCGTCAGCAAACGCTCCGCCACCTCATCGCGATCTATCACCCCTACCGCTATTCGCTGATGCAATACCATTGGGACGCGCTCATCGATGCGCTCTCTTATGCCGACTGCGTGCTGCTCCCGCCGCTGGATGGCGCCGGAGAACCGCCGGCCGAAAACATATCGAGCGAGCTCATGGCACAGAAGATTGAAGAAACACCCCTGGATGTGAGCGCAATGGCCTTCGATTCCTTCGAGTCGCTCGAAGCCGCGGCCAAACAGCTCATGCACGACGGCGATTCCCTGATCGTCTTTGGCGGCGGCCCGCTCTTCGACATGGGGCACCGCATCGCCTCCGCGCGTCCCGAACGCGAAAACCAAGAGAAGCAGCCGGACTATTTTGCCCACAGCCGCACGCCTTCCCTGGACGACCTCTCCCCAAATGCCTGTCACGCCGCATGGACGCTTGCGATCAAGTCGCTGCCGCAAACCTTCGACCTCAGCATCAGCAACCCGACCAAAGTCGGCCTGCCGCAGGTCACCGCATCCCCGGATGAGCTCCAGGCCGCGCTCAGCGCGCATTACGAAGCCTCCCCGCAGGGCCTGCGCGTCACGCGCGAGGCCATCGCGCATTTTTACAAAAATGCCGATCCAGACCGCATCCAGCTGTTCGCCTCCACCAGCGAGGCCATCGGCGCGCTCATCAAGCTGTTCTGCCAGCCCGGCGATGAAGTCATCACCTGTACGCCGACCTATCCGCTGCTCGACTGCCTGACCTCGCTCGAATGCGTCCGCCTGCGCGAAGTGCCCCTCCAGGACTGCGCAGGCATCTGGTCTGTCGATTTCTGGACGCTCGCAAAGACCTGCACCCAGAATACGAAAATCATGATCGCCGTGAGCCCCAACAACCCGACCGGCCACTGCATCCCCAAAAGAGAAATGCAGAATCTGGTAGTTTTCTGCGCCAGACGCGGCATCGTCCTGATCATCGACGAAGTGTTCGCCTCCTACAAGCTCAATCACGATCCGGAACTGCTCAAACAGCCTGCGGCATCGGATGCGTATGAGGGAATCGTCATCAGCCTGAGCGGCCTGTCGAAAGTCTGCGGACAGCCGCAGCACAAGCTCGGCTGGGCGCTGTTCGGCGGAAATCCCGCGCTCGTCGAAGAAGCCATGCAGCGCCTGCAGTTCATCACAGACTCGACGCTGAGCGTTTCGGGATGGGTGCAGCGCATGGCACCTATTTTTATCAAAAAACGCCAAAATTTCGTCGCGCCCTGCATCGAGCGCATGAAAGCCAACCTCGATTATCTGCGCGCGCGCGCCCGACGCGAGGACGTGCAATGGAGAGTGGATGACGTGGACGGCGGCTGGAGCGTCGTCCTCCGCCTGCCGGGCTGGGCAAATGACGAAGACATCGCCGCAAAACTCGCGGCCGACGGCGTGCGCGTTTTCCCCGGATCATTTTTTGGCTACAGAGACAACCAGCCCGCGCTCGTCCTGAGCCTGATCACCCCCGAAAACATTTTCGCACAGGGCGTGGAACGCATGGCCGAACGCCTCAAGGCCTATCTGTGACACGCGCCCCCGCGCAAACCACTGGGAAGCACAAAAAAACGGCGCGTATCGGGCGCAAACGCCCGATAGCGACGGGGGGCAGCCGCGTATTGCGCACAGCGCAAAAGCGGCGAAGGGGGCTTCCGCCCCCTTCCACATCTCATCAATATATCGGCAGTATCACCACTTCACATCGACGACAGACTGGTCGTCCGTGAAAAGCTCGCGATTGTCGCCTTCCGCCCACGTCACTTTGCCGGCAGCGTCAATCTTGACCGGCTTGTAGGCGACGACTGTCTGGAACGGCAATTCAATCGTGATCGAGCCTGTGCCGCTCGGGGCTTTGGCCGGGTTCCAGTTGCCGAGTTCCGGCGCGGAACCGACGATCGAATATTTTTCGCCATTCTGCGGAAGGTTGAACGTGATCGTGCGTTTGCCGTGTTTGATGATCGATTCGGGTGCGTCATCGCGGATTAAAAGCTGAACATAATTCGGCTTGGCGATCAGGATGTTCTGATACTGGCGGCAGGTCTCCGCATCTTTCCAGGTGCCGGGCGGAAGATGGAAATTCTGCTTGGCAGACAATTTCTGGCTGACGACGATCAGCGCCTGCTGCCTGTTGAATTCACGCGCGAAAACAGCCAGACCGGGCTCATAGACGAGCGTGGCTGTCGCGCCCTTTGCGAATACCGGATACTGCGCGCGGAGGCGAAGCGCGCTCTGGATGAGCGGATAGAAGTAGGCGCTGTCGAAGTTCATATCCGCACGGTTGTCGGGCTCCTTGTCGCCAGCGAGCGGACCCTCGGTGCCATAATAGATGCTGGGAATACCGCGCCAAGCGAGCATCACGCGAAGCGCGCGGCCCATCGCTTCCGTATCGTTATGGCAGAGGCTGATGAATCTCGGCATATCATGGTTGTCGAGGAACGTCACCATATCATTGGGGCTCGTATAAAGGCGGTCATTCGTGATGATGCCCGCGAGCGCGACGAGCGACTTGTTCTCGCAGAAGACATCGCGCAGCGCAAATGCGAGCGGAAAGTCGAACATCTGAGAGAAATGGCCGGCCTTCTGGACATCATCCACTTTTTTCGGATCCCCGTCGAAATATTCGCCCATCAGGATCAGGTTAGGCCTGACGGAATTCATCGTATCATTGAAATCGGCCCAGAAATTGAGATCGACGTGCTTGACGGCATCGAGGCGAAGGCCGCTGATATTCGGGATCGAGAGCCACTTTTTAGCGGCTGTCTTGAGGTATCTGGCGACTTCGGGGTTGGACTGGTCGAGATCAGGCAGGCCGTGGACCTGGCGCTGCGTGAGCTGCACCGGGTCATTCCAGTCCTCGATGGTCAGCGCGGGGTGGAACCAGTCGGGCTTCTGCTCGACGAGCGGCGAACCATAGCCGACATGATTGACGACGAAATCTAGGATCAGGGAAATATCATAGCGCTTGGCCTCGGCAGCGAGATGGCGGAGATCCTCCTCAGAGCCGAAATGGCTGTCGATCTCGTTGAGGTCATACGTCCAGTAACCGTGAAACGCGCCATTGCCGAAAAATTTTTCATGCGCTGCCGAAAAGACCGGCGAAAGCCAGATGCGCGTGATGCCGAGCCCCTGGAGCCAGGGGAGCTTCTGCTCGATGCCCGCGAGATCGCCGCCATGCCAGCCTGCCGGATCCATCGGGTCGAGGTCCTCGCTGAGGTTCTGGGCATTAAAAAAGCGATCTATCATAATGAAATAGATCGCTTCGCCGGGGGAAGCCCCCCCAACGGGGGCGGCTTCGACAACTTTCGTTTCAGGCTTCTGCGCCTCCTGCGCAGAAGTCGCTGCGGCCGGGGGCAGATTCTCAGGAATATCGCGCATCTGAAGCGCCAGAGGCTGCTCTGGCGCGGCCGCGTTCGCGGCGCGGCCCTTCATAAAGGTATCGATCAGACCGCCCAGATGTTTCTGGAGCTCGCTCTGGACCGACTCGATCGCATCGTCACCTTTTTCATGCGAATACATCAATACTGCAGGCACAGAGAACTTGTCCTCAAACGACTTGCGCGCCGCGATATCATAAATCGACATGTGGACGTTCACATCCCAGCGGTAACGCCCCGAAAGCGGCGCATAAAATTCTGTCGAGACCTCCGTGAGCAGGATGAACTGCGAACCCTTGGCTGATGCCCGAAGCGCATTCAGACGGCGGTCTGTGTCTCGAATGGCGCCCAGCTGATCCTTGATGCCTTCAAACGCAATCTGCTCAACCTTGAGGTTGCGCTCGATCAGCACCATGTTGAGCGCAGACATGACCTCATCGCGCATCGGCGCAGACGTCTGCCCGGTCACATCGTCATGCGTATAAGCCACCGCAAAGCTCACGTTGTCCGCATACTGCGGCACCGAGGTCTGCACCGGCGCACAGCCGAACAGCGCGAACGGACCGATCGCCGCACAGAGCGCGATCAAAAATACAAACAGTAAATTTTTCATAGTCTCTTTTTATGCTGTGAGGCTCAAATGCCTGTTAAACCAGTTAAAACCACGCTTCAGCTTCAAGCGAGAGCACGTGATGCAAATGGCGTGTGGGGCCGAAATTGTCTTTCCCGGACTGCATCGCCTGCGTCCCATAATAATTCAGCAGATCCTCTTCTTCAGAAAGATTGTTGCTCGCAAACGCATTATGCGCGTTGCTGTACTGGATGCCATACATAAATCGGAGCGAGGGACGCGAGAAAATCCCGACGCCCGTGGGATTCAGCACGACGCCGATCTTGCCCTGCCAGGTATTCCGGACATCCAGGTCGCCGTATTCCAGGCCGCGCGCATCCATCAATCCCTTGTTGTTCCGCCAGATCGAATCGGCTTTGGAACGCCACAGGTTGCCGTTGAGCGATTTTTCCTGCGCAAACGATGTCTCGATCAACAGGTGCGTGACCTGCGTGAAATAGACCTGACCGCGCACGACTGCCGACCAGATCAGGCGGTTGCGCTCACTGGCGCTGATCGTATCGTCCTTGTCGAAGTGATAGCCGAACATCGCCGCCCAAGTCAGATCAAAGCGGTTCTTGACGATCTCGAGGTTCATCTCATCGCCGAGGTTGAACTGATACCGCTCATCCGTCCATTCGGAAACATATATCTTCCGCGTCTCCCCTTTATAGCTCTCTTCATAGAACTGTTCGGGGTGCAGGCGCAAAAAGTTAAAGAACAGGTTGTTCCACTTCAATGCGCCGAGCTTGCCGAAGCCGAGATAACCGACGAGCTTGAAGCTGAACGCATCCACGCTGTCCGGGCGCACATCCTTGACGCGGTTTGAGAAGTCACTTTCACCGACCTGCTGAGCAAAATTTTCGATGACTTCATGCCGCAGATAATCTTCATATCTGAGCTGGACGTTAGACGTGTTATCCGCATACTGAGGCATATAGCGCGTCTGATGCGGAGAATTGGTGTTTGCCTCGACAGCGGGCGCATACATCAGCTCCCCGCCGACACCGAATTCAACGCCGTCTTTGGGCTTGACACGGAGCGCCAGGCCGGCGGTCAGCACAGGGCTGTACCCCTGCGGGTTCTTCAGATAGCCGGAATCGCCGATGCCGACCAGAAGATCGGTCTTCTCGGTGCTCCAGGTCAGGCTGGCGCCGACAGTGTCATAAAAAATTTCGGCGAATTTCATATCATACAGGCCGAGGTCGCCGAAATAGAAGTCGAGCGTGCCGACCTGCCAGACGATATCTTTCGACCCGATATTGCCGGCCTTGACATACAGCTGCGTCAGCGAAAACGCGCCCAGCGCGCCGTTGAGCAGATCCGCGCCGTGCGCCGAACCGCCTTCGATCTTGGCATGCAAGCTCGTCCAGATCTCATCTGTCCCTGGCGTCTGCTTCAAAAGCTGCAGGCGCATATCCAGCGCCGCCCACTGGGTCTCGTTCAAAAGACGGCCAGAGATGTTCCAAAGGCCGAGTTTCGAGTAGCCCCCCTGAAAATCCGGGCGAGCTCCGATGCGAAAATAACCGCCCGCACTGAAACGGTCATCGTCCGCTCTCGCATCCACCGGCATCATCGCCGCCGTCACAAACGACATGAATACGGCAAAAAACGCCAGAAAACGACACAGTTGCTTGTTCATATCCTGTCCTGATCAAGGGTTAAACCAAAGCATGCAAATGCTCCAAACCTCAATTCTTTTGATGACGGGGGAAGCGTCCCCCGCGCGGCTATGGCCGCCGGCCATACGCCGCTCCCCCTCTGCCCTGCGCATATCGCCGCGCCTTGCGCCTGCACTATTTCGTGAAAATGACGATGCTGCGCGGCTGAACGCTGTAGCCGTTCGTCACCGTGCGGCTGCCATCCATCCAGGTATTGCGCTGCTCTGCCTGCTCGAAATGCTTCTGCGTATCCACGAGGATCATCCATTCCCCGCCGTCGGGCAGAGAGAAATAGCGCTCCTCGAACGCCTCCATGTTGTAAGCGACAAACAGCGAGGGCATCGAGCCGTTGCCCTTATAATACATGCCAAAGGCGCGCTCTCCCCACATGCTCTCCGAATGCCCGTCCGGCGCCCACCAGCTGAACGTGTCCTCCCCGAGGTATTCCGCAGGCGAAAGGAAATTCTTGTACTGCTTGCGGATGCGGATCATGTCGCGCACAAAGTCATGCATGCGCACATTGGCTTCCGTCGAGACCCAGTCGCCCCAGCGGAACCAGTTGTACTCGTTGTTCGCCGAGTCCGAATAGGCGTTGTTGTTGCCATACTGCGTGCGCATATACTCGTCGCCGCCCAGCATCATCGGCGAACCGTGGCTCGTGAACATAAAGACGAAGAAGTTGCGGATCATCTGGCGCTTGAGCGCCTCGTCATCCGCATTCGGGCACATGCCAGCCGGGGTCAGGCCACAATCGCACGGCCCATCGCCAAACGCTTCACATTGGTAAACACTGCTGCACGACATGCTCACGCACCAGTTGCGCGAACGGTTGTATTCCTCGCCGCTCTTGAGGTCGCAGAACGCATTATAGCGATCGGTGCAGCAGATCGGGTTGAGCTTGCCGCAGCCATTGTGTTTTTCCCAATAGCTCGCGAGATCATAAAGCGTGAAGCCGTCATGCGCCGTCAGGAAGTTGACCGAATGGAACGGCTTGCGACCGTCATCGCCAAAAAACACGCTCGAACCGGTCATCAGATTGCCGATATTCATATCGTTCGACCAGTACGGCGAAACAGTCTCCGTCGCGCCCAGGTTGTAATTGTCGTCATTGACAAGCGGGCGGATCATATCGCGGTAACGCCCGTTCCATTCAAACCAGGCATGACCTTCGTGTTTTGTCGATTTCGGGAAAAGCCCGTTCACATACTGCGCAAGGCTCCACGGCTCGGCAATGAAACGCGTGTGATATTTCGCCATCAGATCATCGTCGATGATGTCCTGAATGACCGTGTTGCCGATATTCTGCGCCCAATAGGCGTTGTCGGAGTGATCGCCGTATTCATCGACCTTGGCATCGTCGAGCCCCAGAATCGACGCGAGGTCAAAGCGGAAACCATCGACATGCATCTCATCGACCCAGAAGCGCAAGTTATCCAGAATCAGGCGCCTGAACGGCTTGTTGTTCGTCCGGCACTGGTTGCCGACGCCGGTCTCATCCAAATACCCCTGATTCCGCTTGGCCGAGCTTGAATCTGTCTTAAGGTGATAATACTCTTTGTTGTCGAGCCCTCGGAACGAGTAAATCGTCGCAGCCGTCGAGTCGATGAAAGTCGCCTGCGTGCCATAATCGAATGTATTCTTGGCGACCTTGCTTTCCCAGAAGCCGCCCTCCCCGGTGTGATTGTAGACGATGTCGAGGATGACCTCGATGCCGGCCTGATGGAGCTTGTCCACCATCTCCTTGAACTCATCGTGGACGCCGTTCGTCTTCTCCTGGCTGGTCTGTGTCGCAAAGCGCTGCTCGGGCGCAAAGAATGCGATCGTGTTATAGCCCCAATAGGTGCCGTCATCGGGCTTTTCGGCGCTCGGCAGAAGCTCGACTGCCGTGATTCCGAGATCCTTCAGGTAGCCAGCCATTTCGCCAATGCCGCGCCAGGTGCCGGGGTTTTTCACGCTCATCTTTTCGTTGTTGAGCGCCTTCTTGGTGAAGCCCTGCGGATGGACTTCATAAAAAATCAGATCATTTTTGGCATGCCCTTCAAACGCATCGCCCTTCATGCGGTTCTCACGCCAGGTCTTCTCGTGATCGCTCCACTGATACTCGCTCTTGATGACGACAGATTTTGCCGCCGCCTTCCAGTCCGAGATATCGCGCGCCGTACCTGATGCCGGATTGCCCGAACCCCAGTCGAAATCGCGATGGATGCGGCGCGCATACGGGTCGAGCAGAAGCTTGTTCGGGTTATAGCGGTTGCCCTCGTCATCGCAGTCGGCGACAAATCCGCGAGTCGTTCCCGGTTCGAAGTTCTCCACATAATGCCAGTTCGGGCCGAATGCGATATAGCCGTAATACGTGCCCACGCCGACGCCATAGACGAATGTCGTCCAGATCCCGCTCGCTTCATCTTTGGTCATCGGAATGCGCTTCGTCGGAAGCGCGGACTCGGGATCCTTAAAGATAAGCACCTCGACGCGTTCGGCATGCTTGGCATAGACGGCAAAGTTCACGCCCTTGTTCGTCAGCGTCGGCCCGAGGATATCGTAAAGCGCATCCCCCCTCAGGTCTGCAAATTCAGCGGCGATCCGGTCGTAACAATACAGCCCGGTGCACCCCGACGTGCCCTCGCTGCCCGGCTTGTCCTTGTCATCATCACATCCGGAAAATGAAGCGACCGCACCCAAAAGCCCCAGGACAAGCCCCATGCGACGAATAAAACTATGCGAATGTTTCATGTTTCAACTCCTGCTAAACGCCTTTAAGCAAATCACTTCTTTTCCTTCCAGACAATAATCTGGCGGTCTTTGGTCAACGTCACGCTTGTCGTTTCCGAAATCACGTTCGACTCATCGAGCAGATCGATCCAGCCGTTCGCGCCCGCATTCACGCCACGCTCGGGCAGGTTATAGGTCTGAGGCTCATCGCTGTCATTGATCCCGACGAGAATCGTCTCATTCTCATCGCGCATGACATAGGTATAAGACCTGTCATAGGCATCGACAGTCTGACGCTTGCCCCGGCTCAGCGCCGGATGCTGACGGCGGATCTGGCCAAGCTTCCGAACGAGCTGCAGCGTCTCCTGCTGATTCGGGTTCAGCGCGTCCCCGAACTCCATCATGCGGCGGTTGTCCGGATCGTTCGCGCCCTCAAGGCCATACTCATCCCCGTAATAAATCAGCGGAATCATCGGGCTCGTCATCAAGAATGTCCACGCGAGCTTGAGCTGGCGATATGCCCAGGCGTCCCCCACCTCGGGATTGTTGCCGTACTTCTCCTCGCTGTCATGGTGGATATGCGAGATCGCGCGCGCCACATCGTGGTTGCCCAGGAACGTGCTCATCAGCGCCGAGCCGTATGTCGTGTCGTTCCACGCGACAAAATCCTTCAGATCCCAGAATTTCCCGTCGCCGTTCATGATCGTGCCGCGAATCGTATTATACAGCGGAAAATCAAACTGCCCGTGCAGCATCGTGTCCCCGATATACTGCTTGATCTTGTCCACGCCGTCGAACGTCTCCCCGACCATATAGAACGGAATGTCGCTGTACTGATAGAGCTCGTCCATCGCCGCGCGCAAGTCGCGAATCATCTGCATCGGCATGTGCTTGACCGCATCGAGACGAAATCCGTCGATTCCCGTGGTGCGCACGAGCCATCTGGCATGGTCGAGCACAAATTCGCGCACTTCCTGCTTGTTGTAGTTGAAATCGGGAAGATTCGGGCCGAACCAGCATGTCTCGGGAATGATGTTCCAGTTCTGCTGGCTGTCATGCGGGCCCTCGCAGAGAATCGAATCGCGGTCCGCCACGTCCACGCCGTTGAACCAGTCTGGGTGAAGCTTATAGACCGGGCTGTCTTCCTCGACATGGTTCACAGCAAAATCGACGAGCACGCGAATCCCGCGGTCATGGCAAGATCTCACGAGCGCTTTAAGCTCCTCGAGCGTCCCGAAATGCGGCTCTATCGGCGTAATCGGCACATTGTTCGAATACGCGCCCGAAAAAATAGACGCCGTCTTGTCCGTATAACCTGTCGTCAGCGGCCAATAAGAATGATAGGCGCTCATCTGGCCCGACGCTTTCTGCGAATTCATGCTCACCGACGAGATCCAGAGCGCGTTGACCCCGAGATCCGTGAAATATCCCGATTCGACGACCGACTTCAGCCCGGCGAAATCACCGCCCATCCAGTCATACTGAACGCCGATCTTCGCATCATTCGACGTGTCGCCGTTGCTGAACCTGTCGATAAAGGCGAAATACATGACCGCATCGCGCCAGTCAAAAAGCGTCTCCTCATGCCAGACGGGCACATAAAGAGGCTCCACATCATAATTCTGCGCGACTTCCACCGTATATGATGCCTTGCGGGCACTGCCCATATCGTCGCTGAACGTAAATGAAGGCGTCTGAAAACGCCCAACGACATCGCCGTCCTTGCGGACAATCACTGTCGGAGATGCCAGCGACGCTGCCACGTCGACAAGACGGCCGCTGAAAGATACATGCGCACCGGATACGGAAGGTTTCGCATCGAGCATGAGATAGGGCGCGCGCGCGATCGTGCACATGCCAAGCGCGTCTTCAGAATAACCGTCGTCACACAGGCACTTCTCTTTCGTCACCTGCATAAAACAAGCCCCATGACCGCACTCCAGGTCACACACACTCCCGGTCATGTTGGAATCATCGCAGCCGCACACCACAGCTCCAAGAAGGATCAGGCCGAAAGCCGATCTACGCATGCACACCTCCACTTGCCCTTTGCATCAAGCGCGCCCGAAAGCGCACTACAAACCGCCTCGTATTATACCCGATTTCACATGATACATTCAAGATTCAACGGATATGATTCAAAAATATCACATCATTCAGCCACGATACAGCCATCCGGACGCGCCAGCGCCAAGCATCGGCGAAGCCGCCCGGACGGGGCGTTGCGGGGTGTCCCCGCACGGGGGGCAGGCGCGTATTTGAGACGCAAAGCGGCGAAAATAGCGCCGAAGGGGGGCGTCCCCCCTCAACAGACACGCGCGCACGCTTTCCCAGGAACGCACGCCGCACAGTCAATCCAAAATTTGCCTTTTGCGCCCCCTGCGATATCTATCCGCTCGAATTCCACTCGGAGTTCTCGTGCTCAACATGACTCACCGCGCATAAGGATTTGACGCAAACACATGCGTGCAACAGGATTTGGCACGCGCAGGCTCATATTTCATGGACAAACGCATCGAAAGCGCCCGACGCCTCGAAGCTCAGGGGGACATCCTCCAAGCGCTCTGCATCTACCGGGATGCGTATCAGCAGGATCCAAGCCATCAGGAAGCCGTACAGGGCATCGCACAGACGGCTCTCGAGCTCGGAAATCTGGAACTCGCGTTCGAGTTTTTTGTCAAGCTGCTCATCCTGGATCACCAAAATCCCGCCGCCTACATCGGCAGGGCAAACGTCCTGTTCCAATACGGGCAGACCGACCGCGCGCTCTCCGACCTCGCTCAGGCCATACGCCTCGACGAGCCAGCAAGCGACCTGCGCATCGACTGCGCCGCCGTGCTCAACGACAACGGCCTCCCAGAAATCGCATTCAAAGCGCTCAGGCCGGTTCGAAACTGCCTCTTCGAGGATGCCGATTTCCAATGCGAGTGGGCTTTCGCGCTTCTCGCGCAAGATATGACCGGGCATGAAGATCTTCCGGCAATCCTCGACTTTTTCCGCCAGAATGAGGCCGACGACCCGTTCTACACGCTCTGCCTGGACGCTTTCGCCCTCAAGACAGGCCAAGCCCCAAGCCTCGCTCACCTGGACGCCATCCTGCGCGACGCCCCCGAGCTTGAAGCGCGCGCATCCCTGCTCTCCAGACTGCCGGCATAGCCCCGGCACATGACGCCAAATGATCCGGAAGATCCCGCGCGTTTCCGTACAAATCAAGCACTTGCGGCTGTTTGCTGCGCAAATGCGCCGCCTTTTCCCGGCAGGGGGAAGCCTCCCCCTGCGCGGCTATTTCGAGACGAAATACGCCGCTACCCCCTCTCCGCCCCCCCCCCCTGACGCATCCGCCAGCGCCCGATTTCATGGCGGCATCAAAAACAAAAAAAAGCCGCCCCAAAAGGGCGGCCCGGTATGCCGATCACACCGACTCAGGCGTTCGAACTGGCTTTCATGTGTTCAAAAAAGGCCAGCGAACGCTTCCAGAGCTCCTCCTGCTCGGCAGGATTCGTCTGATCTTTTGTGCCCCGCTCCCTGACTGAATTTTTTGTATTCAGGCTCAGAAGCGGAAGCGGCTCTTCGGTCGGATGTTTTTTAGTATCGAGTTCTGACATTTGCCTCTCCATGAGTAAGCAGGTAATCCCCCAACCACCCAGAACATCACTATACCTACATGTCGCAGGATTTCAACTTTTTTTGTTGTTTCTGTAAAACACGCGCCAGACAGTCAGGCAAAGCGCCCTGAAACCTGCGCCTGGGCAGCATCACAGACTAAAAAAGCCGCCCGAAGGCGGCTTTCACGTTTTAGGAAAGACGGCGGCGGCGAATCACGCCAGCACCGACAAATCCCGCGAGCAGGAACATCCAGCCGAAAGCGCCGCCGGAAACAGGCGCCACCGAGCACGAACCGCCCTTGGCATTGTGCGCATGATCGTCATCCCCGGAAATATCAGGCGCATCATAGACCTCGAAAGAAACACGCGTGGACTCGATGACCTTGCTGTCACGTGAATCATCGGCATAGACGATATAGCTGCCGCCCAGCAGATAGCTGTCTTCGCATGCCCAGTTGCCGCTTTCGCCAGTCGATGCCGTGCAGGCAACCTTCCAGGAAACGCCATTGTCATCAGAAATATAGACATCGACAATCGTCGTCGGCTCTGCCGTGCCGCCGAAAATCACCGGGTGATCCGAAGGAATGCGGCTGCCATTTGCCGGAGACGTGATCTTGATGTCCGCGACTTCCTCAGGCTGAGTCCTCACGCTGACTTCTTCTGACATATCGCCCATCCTGGTGTTTTCCTTGCTGAGCTGATAGCGCGCGCCAAACGTGTACGCATTGTCATACTTGAGGTTATAGCCAGCCATGCATTTCCACGTCCCGTCAAATCCGACATCAGCTTCGCACACCAGCGCGGAAAGGCCGCCCTCGACTGACCAGACAGAGACAATGCCCTCAGAAGCAGCCACCGTGCCTTCGACGCCCGGACGGACCGAAATCACGGAACCGCTCGTCGGATAGGTGATCACAGGCACCGGAAGCACGGCTTCAGCCACCGTGACTGTCACGCGGTTCGACATCATGAGGGACTCCCCATCCGAAGACATCAGATATGCATAGAACGTGTGCTCCCCAGCAGCGAGCGTCGCTTCGCACGTCCAAGCACCGAGATCATCAGAGGTCGCCGAACAAAGCTCCTTGTCCGCGTCATCGCGTACGACCACGTTCGTATCTGCGGTTGCCGTGCCGGAAATCGAGAGCTTGCTGTCCACGCCTGCGCCATCCTCCGGGCTGACAATCGTGACATGATAAGGCTGATCCTCCCCGGGAAGCGCTTTCACAGTCGTCTTGCCAGTGCTCGAGAGGCCATCCGCATCCGTCATCGTCACAGTGAAATCGAACATCGTGCCAGCCTCCGTGCCGAACGGAACCATGAACGTAGGCGCGGCAATATTTTTATCAGAGAGGAGATCAGCAAAAGCGCCGCTCCACTCGACCCTCAAGATGCTGCCTTCGGGATCATACGACTTGGAAGCATCGAGCACAAGCGACTGTCCAGGAATGCCCTCATAACTCTCATTGAGCACAACGACAGGCGCTTCATTGACCGCAACGCTGGCAATCGTGAACTTGACCTCGTCAGAATAGATCCCCGGCTCAGAGCCATCGAGATATGCGCGAATCGTCCATTCGCCAAAGTCCAGACCGGGGTTACAGGACCAGATGCCATCCTGGGGCTGTGCGGTGCAGAGGACATTATCCTTGTCATCCACAACGGCGACCATCTGCGTCCAGTCCGTGGTGCCGGAAACGAGCGGGCTGTCGTTGAGCACTGCTCCGTCTGTCGGATGATCGATCACGACCGAATAGGTGTGCGGCGCGACGATGATATTGATCGACGAAACGGCGGAATCACCCTTTTCGTCCGTGACGCGGAGCGCGACTGTATAAACCGTGCCCGCCACTGCATCCGATGGAATCGTGAAGCTGACCTTCGCGTCGGTCGTGCTGGAGAGCATCGTCACGAAATCGCCGAGCCACTCGAACGAAATCTTGTCCCCATCGGGATCGGAAGACTTGGATGCGTCAATGGTGAGCACCTCCCCAGGAATGCCGTTCAGTTCCGACGGCATATCGATGACAGGCGGCTTGTTATCCGGCACGGGATCCTTGACTGTCAGGTGGAGCGCGTCAGATTTCTCAGTCTTGTCGCTGTTCCAAGACGCCACGATTTCGTAGGCACCTGCCGTCAGCTGCTTCGAGCATGACCACTTGTTGTTCTTCGCCTGGGCTTCGCAGATCTTGCCGGCCTTGCTGTCGTTGAGCGTGATCATTCCGGCGAGATTTGTCGTGCCAGAGAATGTGATCTCGGAAGTCGTCAGCACGCTGTTGTCGGCGGGCGACACAATCTCGATCTTGCCGCCGAGGACCACGAGCTTTGTCTTTGCCGAAGCCGTCGCGGGCTGATTGTTCTTATCCTTGACGTTCAGCGTGATCGTATATTCCGAACCGCCTTTGATCGCCGAGGCCACCGCAACTGTCGGCGTCAGCGTACTATCATTGGTGAACTTGATACCATCCGCTGGTTCGGCCGACCAGCTATAGACCATATCATCGCCATCGGGGTCGACCGCCGTCGCGGAAAGCTTGACCGAACGGCCTCGAACAACCGAGAACTCGGGCGCGAGCGTGATCACAGGCGCGCCATTGGCCGAACAGACGCTGTCACGGCATTTATAGCCGTTCATGCATTCGCTGTCGCTCTTGCACGATGTCGGGCAGGAAGTCAGCGATGCATCGCACACGTAATCGCCGCACGAAACAGGCGAATTCGAGGTGCAGATGCCTGAATGGCATGATTTCGAGATGAGTGCGTTGGATTTGCTGCAGGAATTCTTGCCACATGCCGTGCCATCGGGCTTGTTCAGAAGGACGCAGCCCATCTGCGGGTCACAGGTGCTGCCCTTGTGGCAATCATCCTCTTTATCCTCGCAGACAAGAGCGGAAAATCCGAAATTGTCTTGTTTCGGATCGCACACCATGCATTTGGAATCAGAGGAAACCTCGGACGGCTCATAACATTTGCCATCGACAAGGCAGCGATCCGCCGTATAGCAGAAGCCGTTTGTCTCACTAAAGACATCGATACGGCCATATTTCTTACCGCTTTCCTTGCCGCTGTCCTGAGGCGCGCCAACAATCAGGTCGAGCCAGCCTTTCTTGTCAAGATCTGCAGCCGCAAGCGAACGGCCGAAATCTTCAAACTGCGTCGCGGCGACCGGATTTGTATAGCTCCAGAATGCCGCCCCCTTGTTGACTGAGAAAACCGAGCCGTCTTTTGTCCCCATAAAGACAAACACATGGCTCTGCGCGTTCTCATTGCCATTGGAATATCCAGGCGCGCCGACAATCAGGTCGTCCACGCCGTCATAGTTCAGATCTGCGACTTTCAGAGACGAGCCGAAGCGATAATTCGAATGACCGGGCGCGAATGACCATGCCTTGACTTTTGAATCGAATGCCTTGCCGACGCCGGCATTCGTATAGGTGCGCACGCGGCCTTCGCGCTTGCCGCTCGTAATAAACATCGGCTCTCCGACGATCAGGTCCAGGTCTCCATCGCCATCAATATCAGAGAATTCGACCGCCGTGATCTGCGCGCCGGCCTTCGAGCCCTCGCTCTCGGCGTTCACATCGCCGAGAAGCATGTCGCGCGACTGCACGAGCTTTCCGTTCTGGAACTTATAGAAATAAATCGCGCCGCTCGGGGCAATATCCGGATATTCCGGATGCTTATAGGAGTTGTCGACAATAATAATCTCGGGCGAGCCCTTGCCATCCAGATCCTTGATATAGATAGCGCCGCCGAGATTGTTCGTATTCGAAGCGGCCGTGATCGAATCCGCAACCTTGTAATTGCCGTTGATGCCGCACATATCGAGCACGACACTCACTTTCGGCTCAAGATACGCAGCACCACCGTTCGTCATCGGCGTCGACTGGAACACCAGATCGGCCTTGCCATCGCCGTTCACATCACCCACGGCAAGCGCGACGCCCGGGGCTTCCAATTCCGCGCCGTCGTTCGTCAGCATGCGCTGCGTCTGCACAACATTGGATTTGTCGCGATAAATCAGGCCGAACGCGCCGCGGAACATGCTTCGCCCGGGCGCGGATGCCACGATGATATCGCCATCCACCAGATTCGGACAGAACTTGCCCACAGCAAGCGCTGCGCCGAAATAATCCTTCTCATCCGATGTCGGGGAATTGTTGAAATAATAGGAATACGGATCTTCTTTCGAGCCGTATTTCACAACCACCTGGCTGTGCGCAAAATATCCGCCCCCGCTCGACACGATATCCTGAAGGCCATCCCCGTCGATATCACCGACAGCGACAACACGGCCGTATTGATAATTCTTCACACGGCCAGTCTTCGTCTTCTCCATCGTCATGGCGGCAGGAGCCGAGTCATACGGAAGACCGCCATTCTCTCCGAACAATGCCGAGCTCTGAACCGAAAAGCCCGTCTCACTCCCTGAAACGCTCTCGCCACACCCTGAGCCATCACAATCGGAAGCACAACCACTTGCAACAGCCAAAGCCGCCATGGCCACACATAATGCTGTTATCTCTTTTTTCATACCCATCTCCATAAGTCAGGCAACGGTCAACGCGCCGGCTACAAAAAAGCACCTTATACTCTACCTAATCATCACCCTTTTTTAAAGAGAAAACAATTCCCGAAAATCAACCAACGCTCTCCTTGCGCTTTTTTCATCCCATCAGCGCGTCATCCCATCAGCGCGTCATCCCATCAGCGCGTCATGCCGTGATCAGCGCCCGTCCGCACACTAAAAAAACAAGCCTCCCGCACACATCAAGCATCTGTCGCGCCGCCATAATCCCAAACACCCCTTCAAGCATCTGCGCGCACCACGCCTCCCAACCTGCATCCGAACGGCACTCGCAATGCCCCTCAGCACGTTCACACGCCCCGATATCGCCACAGCCCCTTTGATAACCACACGCATCGAGGCATCCTTTCAGAGCAGCCTAGGCTCAAAATTTGCTTTTCTCATAGCCATGCCTATGCTGTGGGGGAGGTCGTTCACGCCTTGACACTTGCTGTCTTTGATAATAATTTAGCGCAGGTAATTGAGACTTCTTTCGGTTCCAGACAAAAGCCATGAGTGATCTATTAAAGGATTTATCCGAAGATTTAAGCAGCATCTTTGATGACGACAACGGCAAGGGGCAGGCAGGAAGCGCCTCCGGCACAGACATGCCTCAGGCTCCTGCCGGGTTCGCGATGCCAGCTGATCTGGCGAACGCCTCAGACCCCATCGATGCTCAAGAGCAGAGCGACTTTCCGATCCCCGAAAGCGAAGAAAAAACACAGATCGGCATGTCCGCATTTGGCGATGACGATGAAGAAGATCTCACGGAAGCCCGCCCCAGAGTCTCCATCGCCGCAACGCTCTCACAGCCCTCATGCATCAAGCCTGAATTTGACGACACTGAAATATCCCAAAATTACCGCGCAGGCAGACAGATCGGGCGCGGCGGCTGCGCCGTCGTCTACGAAGCCTGGCGACTCATGGACAACATGCACGTCGTCATCAAAGTGCTTCAGCCGTCCGGCGGCCTCGACGAAAAAGAAACGCACGTCGCTATCGCGCGTTTCTACCGTGAAGCCGAGCTTATTTCCTCTCTACAGGAACAGCATATCGTCAGATGCGTCGACTACGGCAAATATCAGGGCATCCCCTGCATGGTTCTCGAATTTGTCGACGGCCTCTCTCTCGATCAGCTCCTCGCCAAAAATGGCGCGCTTCCCCTCAAATACGCCACGGGCATCATCGAGCAGCTTCTCTCCGCGCTCGTCGAAACTCACGCAAAAAAGATCATTCACCGAGACATCAAGCCCGGCAACATCATGATCTTCGATTCGCCTCCCCCTTACGAAATCCGCGTCCTCGACTTCGGCATCGCGTCCGTCACCGACGGACTTCAAAGTCAGACGCTCATGACTCAGCAGGGAAACGTCCGCGGCACGCCTTCATATATGGCTCCCGAACTCTTCACAGGCGAAACACACGCCAGCGTCGAAAGCGACCTCTATGCCGTCGGGCTCGTCTACCTCGAATGCCTCACCGGCGAAATCGCCGTCAACGACAAGTCCTTCATGCGCGTCGCATACAAACAGGTGCAGGAACAGCTTGAAGTCCCTGGCTTCATCCCCAAATGCATCGCGGATATCATCCTCAAACTTTGCGCCAAAAAAACTGAAGACAGATACCATTCCGCGCAGTGCGTCCTCGACGATATCCATGAACACCTCGAAGAAGCGCTCGCTGAGGAAGAAAAATGCATCCAGAATTGGGAAAAATCTAATCACAAGACCGTCTACAGATCGCATTATGCCAGCAACCAGGTCACTCAGAACTGGCGCAGATTCCTGACCAATCCCAAAATCCTTGCCATCGGCGGTGCAAGCATCGTGGCTATTGTCGCCCTGATCGTCCTCATCGTCATCAACGTCTCCACATCAAATACCGAGGAACTCACAGAACAGGCCACGCTCCTGGAAGCACAGCAGCAACAAATCCTCGAAATGGAAAAAACACGTGAAGAACTGGCCAGACAGGCCGCTGAAGAACTCAAGCAGGCCGAAGAAAAAGCAAAACAGGCCGAGGAAAAAGAAAAGGCAAGTACCGTCAGATTCGGAGTCAGCCTCGCCACAAAAAGCTTCAATAATGCCTTCGCTTCAGCTGTCTCTGCCACCGACCCGCTCCCTCGCACCAACAAACGCGGCAGCAAAAATAATGGCAAATCGGAAAACACCAAAACAGGCTCCACTGGCAAAAAAGGTGAGGATAATCGCATATCTGATGGCTCCGAATCCCTCGCTTTGCCCTTCTAATCTCATCCGCCGGGCTATTGCTGCGCAATACGCCCGCCCGCGCCGCCTTTTCGCTACGCGAATACGGCGGCGCTTTTTTTATACCCCACGCCCCTGCACTGCCTGAACGCGCGATTGCGCCGAACAGCCCTCTTTCCTGCAGACAACGATGGCACTGCCCACGATGAAACACCCCCTTCCAACACTCGCGCTCCTGCTCGCTGCCGCACTGCCGGCATGCAACGCGACAGATGGAGAGCGTTTCAAGTCGCAAAAAAACACCTACATCTTCGAAACCACGACTTCCACGCTGACCGCCAACGGCGCAAGCGTCACAGGGTTCGAGCTTAACTTCAGATGCCCCTCCATAACCGGCATGAGTTCCGATACGGTCGCGCTCGCGACCACCATGCGCGCCAATGCGCCGCTTCCCAATCTGACGCTCCAGTCCATACAGGGCATTCGAAGCGACACGCAAGGCGCATTCGGATTCTCGATATCCGGACTGCCGACCAGCCTGCTCGACATCTATCAGCGTTGCAACGCCTCATCGACCGAAAAATACGTCACCTCATGCCCGGATGACTATACCCTCGTCAGCGACTGCGCAGAGGCGACCGGCAACACCAAGACCTGCATGCTCGTCCGGGAAGGCACGCACAGGCTCGTCATCTCGGCACACCCGAACAGCGACAAGGCTTGCTACTCCGAAGAAATCGACCGCTCCCCCTATGCCGCATCGTCCCCATCCGCTGTGCTCGCATGCGATGCCTTTTCCCCGATCACGCTCGATGCTGCATACAAGGGCGGCCCGCCTTCCTACGAATGCTGTTCCGACACCGCCGAGACGACACTCAATTTCTGCGTCCGTCCATGCGGCTGCCGGACGCTCAATATCCAGATCGTCCCTAAAACAGAAACGCTCGCGAACGCGCCCGCTGATCCCCCGGACGGAAACGGCTTCAAGGATTACCTCAGACTCGCGGTCTTCTCCAATGTCGAGGGAAACACCCGGCGATTTCAAAAGCTCCTCGACAGCATCTCAAGCCATCACGTCGATGCCGCCATCAACCTCGGCAACCTCACAAACTCCGGAAAAGAAGCACAGTTCCAGAAAATCAGCGACATCGCCAAAGCATCGCTCATCGAATATGACGGCCAGGACGAAGAAAACGGATGCATCCTGTCCGCCAGCCACTACTGCTGTCCGTCAAATGCGCGCACCTATACCAACTTTTGCAACGCAATCCTCCATAAGACGCCCTTCCTGAGCGGTCTCGGCGAAGACGAGGTCAGCGGCTCAGACCTGACCGCATTCCGCCAGCACTTCGGCCCATCCAATTTTGTGACAACAATCGGGAAAGTACAGCTGATTATGCTCGATACGGCCGATGCCACGCTGAGCGACCCGCAGCTCGCGTGGCTCCGCACACAGCTCTCGGAAACGGCACATGCCAAATGCCAGATCCCGCCCCCGACATCATTCACGCAATGGCCGTCGCTCGCGGAATGCCGCATCATGCACCCCGATCAGGAAGACATCACCTGCCGCGAGTGCATTGCACAGGAAGCCTACTGCATCCCGCCCGCCCTCGACCGCTCGAACGTCTACGATGGCCCCGAAAACTGCATCTGCGTCCCACATTCATCCAAATACTGCCAAGACGGCCTGACATGCGAAGCAGCCGATGGACAGGAGCACACATGCATCTGCACGCGCGACGAAGACTGCGGCTCCGGCGCGACATGCACAGACGGGATCTGCGAACCTCCGCTGCGCCTCATATTCACTTATACGCCGCTGTTCGACGTCTACGGCTCCCGAAACTCGGCTTTCACTTCGCGTGACGAAGCCGCCGAGCTGACATCACTCTTCCTGCAGTCCGACGTCACCGCAATATTTGCCGGAAAAATCCTCGATTACAGCAAGACCGAAATGGCGGGCATCCCGCAGTACATCACGGGAGGCGGCGGCGCAGACATGCCGGCGCTCGCTTCCAAGTCGAACCACTGGCTCATGGTGGACATCCCCAATGCCTATACCAAGCCTGATCCATCCCAGATCACTGTCACGCCCGTCGAATTCTAGCAACAGGCGGACGCGTATGCCCAAAGGCATAGCGGCCGCACGCCCGGCGCATCGGCCGCGCCGATAGCCGGGCCACAAAAAAGCTCATGCATGCCGCCAGGCACAACCAAAACAGACTGGCACGCTTTTTTTGATATTTTTCACTCGATGAAATTTCTGGCATACAAATCGCTATATCTCACTCTCCAGTTGGCGACTCTGTCGCAAAAAATGCTCACTACAGAATGGGAGATCTCACCATGAAAAAGATATGTTTTGCACTCGCTTGTACCAGCCTTGCTTCCCTCCTCCTCGCCTGCGGCGACGATGGGAACAAAAAATGCGATTCAGACTATGTGAACGGCTGCAATGACGGCGTCTATATGGAATGCGTGGACGGTCTCGTTCAAAAGCACGATTCGATCAATCTCGACGGCGTCTATTACGTCTGCGACGGCAATTCACTCAAGGCGGACGTGAGCTGCCGGGATGGCAAATTCTATAACAACCAGGACGATTCCGAGGCTGGATCGGTCGTGTGTGGCGAGAACAACGTCGTGTTCGTCTGCGAATCGAACACAGTCTCGCGCCCGGGGGGGAGCACGTGCAGAGACAATGTCGTCGTGTCATGCGAAGATGGAAAACTCAGCCAGATCCAATGCAGCGAAGGCTATGTGTGCGAAGAATATGAGCGCGGAGACCTCGTCAACCACGGCTGCTTCAAAGCAAGCGATGTCACCGAAGGCTGCCTGGATGGCATCACCGCGCTGGGCGCATGCGGCGACGATGTCCTCACGTTCTGCTCCAGAAAAGACGCTTCCAAGGGCAAAACCCTCCGGCTCGACTGCAAGACCTACCTCAAGGACCGCGCTGAAGTCTGCATGAAGATCAGCGATGATTTCGGATATGACTGCACCACCGTCTGCGACGACGAGAATACGCCTCACACCCTCCATGGCACATGCGAAGACGGCAAGCTCGTCTATTGTGGCAAACAGGACAACAAATGGCAGACGCTCGAATGGGACTGCGCAGCCGAAAATCTCACCTGCGGCTTCAGCAAAAACCAGTACGACTGCATCTGAGCCAAAGCCTTCCGGTACCCCCGCCTTCCTCCTGTGTACCGAAAGATCAAGGAGAGGCCCTGGCGCTCAGGGCTTCTTTCCTTGACTTATCCCAGGTTTAATGATTTGACTTAAAGCCGCTCTCAAGGGCGGCTTTCGTTTATTTTCGCGCTGCGCATCTTGTGCCGCGCCAGATCGGCCGCCGCGACCATCTTTCGCCGGATGCTGTGCACCGGCCGTGTCAGATAAGGAGTCATCATGAACTGGGCAGTCGTCATGGCCGGAGGGAACGGCACGCGTTTCTGGCCGCTTAGCAATTCCCGTCATCCCAAGCAATTCCTGCGCATCCTCAATGGCGTGACGCCAGCCGAGACATGCGTGCGAAGGCTCTCACGCATCATCGCCCCCGAGCGCATCCTCCTCGTCGCCTCCGAAAGCCACAGGAACGCCCTGGCTGAGGCGCTTCCTGACTTTCCGCCCGAGCAGGTCCTGTGGGAACCGGTCGGGCGCAACACCGCGCCCTGCATCGCCTGGGCTTGCGAGACAATACGCGCGCGCGACCCGCATGCGATCATCGGCGTCTTCCCCTCTGACCACGCCATCAGCGATGAAGACGCATTCGCGAAATGCCTCGAAAAAGCTTACAGCGCGGCGCACCAGAAAATCGTCCTCTTCGGCATAGAGCCCGAACGACCAGAAACGGGTTACGGCTATATCCTCGAAGGCGCCCCTATCCAGGAAGGCATCGCGAAAGTCGCGTCATTCCTCGAAAAACCCGACCTCCAGACTGCCGAGGCCTATATCGCGGACGGGCACTACCTGTGGAACAGCGGCATGTTCATCTTTGACGCCGATATCATGCACGACGAGCTCTGCCGACATGTCCCGCAGATCGCCGATAAGATTGGCGAAATCGTGAAATCCCCCGAAAAGCTCCCCGAGATTTTCCCGACACTCCTGTCGATCAGCATCGACTATGCCGTCATGGAGCACACGGCGCATGCGGCAGTCATACGCGCAGCCTTTCCCTGGGACGACCTGGGCACCTGGGCATCCATTCGTCGCTATGCCCACGCAGACGCGCGAGGCAACGCGGTCAGAGGCTCCGGTTCGCTCATCGACTGCGACGACACATTCGCATTCTCTGACGACGGACGCCTGATCGCCGCGCTCGGCTTGAAAAATACTGTCATCGTCTCGACTCACGAGGCAGTCCTCGTCCTCGACGCCGACAGGGCACAGGACGTGCGAAAAATCGTGGAAAGCCTCAAGAATTCATAAACCCTGTCATATCAGTTCCCCGAAACGCGCAACGAACAAAGCCCCCGGGGAATTTAAGGCAAGGTGCAAGAGAACGCCTTTTAAATCCCCCGATACAAGGAAACGCCGCCCCGGCAAAAGCCCGGGGCTTTTTTTTACCCTTTAAATCCCCCGATACAAGGAAACGCCCCGCCAACGCGCGCATATACCCACGCGCACGCACATTCAGGGGACTGACGCCCGGCGGGCATTTCCTCGATTGTTTCCGGCGCACGCGCACGCACATTCAGGGGACTGACGAACTTTTTATCCCCGCGACGGTTCAATATGCCTTACAATGCTCCCGTTTTGGTTTATAACAGGAGACGGATCGTACTTCGACTGCACTGCATAAAGGAGACATCATGCGTACGATTGAATTACAGGAAATGATGCGTGGTTCAGAATTCGTCAACGTCCGAAGCTGTATCGAATCCGGCGGGATCGTCTGCCTCCCATGCCGTTCGAGCTATCGCATCATCGCAGATCTGACGAACCCCAAAGCCGTCAACGCCCTGCTCTTCTCCAAACACAGAACGGCCAAAGCGCCCTCGCTTGTCTTCATCTCAAACTATGATGCGCTCAAGACTGTCGCATCCAACATCCCCTCGAAGGCCAAAAAACTTGCGAAACACCTCTGGCCTGGCGAACTGACCATCCGCTTCGAGCCAAATGAGGAGACCATTCCCGCAGCAATCCTGCGCCCGCTGACAAAAGCCGGCGGGAAAATCGGCGTGCGCGTCCCCTCCGAACCATGGCTTCTCAAGCTCCTGCGCGAACTCGACAGGCCGCTCCTCGTCTCAAGCGCTAACCGCGAAAAGAAACACGGCGCCTCCAGCCCCGCACTCATCCAGAAAAACTTCATGTCACACGTCGGAATCTTCGTCAACGCCGGCGACATTCCGCAGTCCACGCCCTCCACAGTCCTCGATTTCATCGATGGCGAACCCGTCATCAAGCGCGAAGGCTCGATCACTCAAAATCAGATCGATGTCGCCCTCATGATGGAGGACTGAAACTCATTCTCTTTTCAATAAGGAGTACTCCCGTTATGAAACGCACGCACCAGGCGCTTCTCGCACTCGCCGCCGCCGGCCTCCTCTTTATGCCCGCATGCAAGAAAGCCACTCAGGAAAACGGCGATGCACCTGCCGTCCAGCAGCTCGCTGCCGCCCCCACCGTCTCCGACTGGAACAAAGCCGACGTCAACAGCCTCCTCGCTTTCGTCCCCGAAGACACGGCCTTTGTCCAGGCATCCACGCGCCAGCTCGACCTCACCGACGCAAATCTCAAGAAATTGCTCGACAAAGCCGCCAGCTCGCTCGACGGATCCATTGCCGATGTCCAGAAAAATATTGACGAAATCAAAGATCCGGCAGACCCCAAAGCCGCCGAAGCCCTCAAGACTGTCCTCGCTTCACTCAAGGAATACCGCGACCTCATCAAGGATTTCGAACACAACGCACCCGCATGGGGCCTCGACCCGCTCGGCCATTTCGATGCCATCGCTTATACGCGCGATCAGACGCTCGTCATGCAGGCAACACTCGTCGATTCCGCCAAATGCAAAGAAAAAGTCGTACAGTCCATCAATGCCTATCTCTCACTCACCGAAGAACAGGTCACTCACGAGGAAATCAAATCCGGCGCCTCTGACTGGCTGGTCTATTCGGCAAAAAAATTGCTCGACAGCGCTGACATCTCGGATGACCCCAGCGTCAAATCCGTGATCCCTTCCAAACTGGCCATCAATTTCGGCCCGCAGCGCGTCACTGCCGTACTCATCTCCGACTCGTTCGACACAAACACACTCGAAAACTTCCTCAAGCCCGCCGAAAAACCGCTTTCCAAAGATGCGCTCGGAAAAATCGAACCCACGACCGTTCAGACCGGCTACCTCGATATCACAAAACTCGTCAAAGCACTCACTTCACCCAATGGCCTCTCGCTACTTCGCGCGCTCAATCTCATCGAGGGCGAAGCCACCGAAGCCTGCATCAAGGAATACAACGATATCGCCGCGATCACGCCGCGAATCCTCATGACCTCCGATATCGACGGCGAAAACACGATCACAAAGATCACGACCGTCCTCAGCGACAAAGATGCGCTCGCAAGCCTCAACGCGCTCCGCACAAAACGCCTTTCCGTCACCACAGACAAGTCGCTCATGGCGCTCAACGTCAACCTCGATATCAAAAACGCCATAGCCTATATCAAGTCGCTCTCAGCCGCCATCACCGCCAAGAATTATCAGTGCAGCACACTCAAAGACATCCCCGAGATGCTCAACAGCGTCATCGAAGTCGTCACCAATCCGCAGATTCTGGCCTTCATCAACGGCATTTCCGGCCTCAACGTCGCCGTGGACAAGCTCGACCTCAAAGCCGACCCGATCGCAGTCGAGGCCATCGCCAACCTGACCGGCCCCACCGTCGGCACAACAGCACCGCTCCTGCTCGGCCTCGCGGCCGCCGGCGAACCTCAGCTCTCTAAGCTCATCCTCACAAAGGGACAGCCCGCAAATGATATCGAGCTCAACATCGACAAGTTCGCGATCAAGCTCAACGGCATGCTCACTGACACCGATCTCATCTACGCCACCCAGGCATACGACATCAAAACAATCAGCGAAAGCACCCCGAAAGATGCCAATTTCATCGACCTCATGCTCGACTACGCCCTCGTTTCGGCGCTCCCGGCTGATTATCAGGAAAGCCTGGGTTCGTTCAAAGATTTCATCATGACGATTTCTCTCGGCACCGACGACAAAGGCATCACGTTCACCACCACCTCGAAATATCACTGAACTACTGCGCTCTCTGATAGCTGAAGCGCCTATCCGCTCACGCGGATACGGCGCTTTTTTGTCGCCGCTATCGGCTGCGCCGATACGCCGCGACCCTTCTTATTTGCATTTTTACTCACAATGTGGTATAAACACTTACACCACAAATAGCACATTTTCATTCAATTTCCTTTGACGAAAGACACGCATTGGCATAGAGTGCGCGCCGTTCTTTTGAGCTGGAAAAGTTCGGCTCTGTGTTTGTGCCAAGCGGAATTCTGGAGACCACACAAGTTAGATTTGGTTCAGGTACCGCGCGTATTTCTGTAAACCCCAGGAGATTGAGAATGGCTAAAACCCTCTATGATTCAAACGACATCCGCAACATCGCCCTCGTCGGTCACAGCGCGAGCGGCAAAACGACAATTGGGGAGGCAATCCTGCTCAAGACGGGTGTTACAACGCGCTTCGGCTCAACTGTCGCCGGCACATCCACGTTCGACTTTGAACCCGAAGAAATCAAACGCGGCGGATCTAACGCGACTGCATTTGCTTGGTGCGATTATGCAGGCAAAAAAGTCAACGTCATCGACACTCCGGGTGATGGCAACTTCATCTATGACTCCTTCACCGCGATGCGCGGTGCAGACACCGCCGTGATCGTGATCAGCGCACCCGACAGCGTCGAAGTACAGACCGAGCGCGCTTACGCAGAAGCAAGCCACCTCGGCCTCGCTAAAATGTTCGTCATCAACAAAATGGACAAGGAACGCGCCAATCCTGCCCAGTGCCTCGCCGACATCAAAGAAGAACTCGAAATCACGCCGGTCCAGCTCCAGATCCCGATGGGCGCCGCTGAAACCTTCAAGGGCATCATCTCCGTCATCGACAATAAGGCTTACACGTTCGATGGCAACTCCGGAAAATTCAAAGCCGGCGATATCCCCTCCGAATATGCGGATGCTGTTCAGGAAGCCTGGGAAGCCATTATGGAAGCCGTCGCAGAAACTGACGATGACCTCATGATGGAATACCTCGACACCATGGAACTCTCGCATGAACAGTGCATCAACGCCCTCCCCAAAGCCATCCAGGAAGGCAAACTGATGCCCGTGTTCTACATGGCCGCACAGAACCTCGTCGGCGTTGAGATGCTCCTCGATGCAATCGTCAAATATGCCCCCAGCCCCCTCCAGCGCGCAGATGTCGCCATCAAGCGCGGTGATGCCGAAGAAACCCTGAAATGCTCCGCTGACGGCCCCTTCGCTGCCATCGTCATCCGTTCCTTCATCGATGAATTCTCCGGCAAACAGAACATCTTCCGCATCCTCTCCGGCAAAGTGCCCGCCGATGGCAATGCCACAAACGTCCGCACCGGCGATGTCGAAAGACTCGGCACACTCTATGCCCTGCGCGGCAACAACCGCGATGCCCTCGAACAGGGCGTCTTCGGCGATATCATCGCCGTCGCAAAACTCAAAGACACCAAGACAAACGACACGCTCGCGGCAAACGCAGACTTCGCCTTCAAAGCCATCGAATATCCCGCTCCGATGATGGAGTTCAACATCGTCTGCAAGAATAAAGGCGAAGAAGACAAGCTCGGTATCGCCGTCGATAAGCTCATCGATGAAGACCCGACACTCTCCAAGGGATATGACGAACTCGGCCGCGCCCTCACGCTCAAGGGCATGGGACAGCAGCACCTCGAAATGGCGATCGACAAGATGAAACGTAAGTTCAAGCTTGAGGTCTCCAGCTCACTGCCGCTCGTCGCCTATCGCGAAACCCTCAAAAAACGCGTCAACAACATCGAAGGCAAGCACAAGAAACAGTCCGGCGGCGCCGGACAGTTCGGCGTCTGCTACATCAATGCCTATCCGCTCGATCGCGGCGAAGGCTTCAAATTCATCGACCAGATCGTCGGCGGCGCAATCCCTCGACAGTTCATCCCTGCTGTCGAAAAAGGTATCGTCAGCCGTATGGAATCCGGCCCGCTCGCTGGCTATCCCGTCACTGACCTCGCTGTCGAGCTCATTGATGGTAAATATCATCCCGTAGACTCAAAGGAAGTCGCTTTCCAGATGGCCGGCCGCAAAGCCATCCTCGCATGCCTCGCTCAGGGCGGCGTCAAGCTCCTTGAACCCGTTTACAAAATGGACATCACCATCCCGTCGGAATCCGTCGGCGATATCATGGGCGATATCACCTCACGTCGCGGCCGCGTCCTCGGTATGGATCCCGAACACAAGAAGACCATCATCCACGCCATCTGCCCGCTCGCTGAAATTCAGCGCTATGCACCAGACCTTCGTTCCATGACCGCTGGTCAGGGCATCTTCACCATGGCTTTCGAAGGCTATGAAGATGTACCCTCCAACCTCGAAGCCAAGATCATCAAGGAATCGCCGTTCGGCGGTGCCAAAGACGAAGACGACGAATAATACTGACACGCAAAAGAGCCGCTCCGGGCGGCTCTTTTGCGTTAAGATCATGCACATGCCATGCGCACCATCCCATGTGCCGCATGGCGATGTCCTTTATGCCGGTCTTCCCTCACGGCCTTTCAATGCATCGGCAGACATGCACTTACACGGGCGATGCGCCATGCGCGCCTTGCACCGGCACTCTTTTTTCCCATCCAGGAGAGCCCTATGGAACGCAACACTGATTTCTGGTCCGAATACATCGTTCATATCCCCATGCCCACGGCATTTCCAGACCCCAAAGAAAAGGCCGAACTCCTTGCGAACGTTCGCTACCTTCTCCTCGTCGGCAGCCTGATGCGTCCAAGACGACTCGCAAAACTTGCTCAGGAAAAATTCGGTCTCAAACACCTCGGCACATACTTCAATATCGTCGATCACTACGAAATCTGCGACCGCGAATATTGCGTCGAAATCGTGGATCTCGGCCTGGCGTCCGGCGAAACCATGGCCATTGTCAGCCACGGCATTGGCGGCTCTGGCGCAGAAATCGTCATCAAGGAAATGCGCTCCCTCATCCACTGGTCGAACGCTTACCTCGGACGCGATGAATCCAATGTTCGGCTCCGCTGCGTCGGCAGAAGCGGCACGCGCGGCACTCTCAGCGATGTCCCCTATGGCTATGTCGGCATCTCCACCGCTTCCTACAACGACGAATTCGATATCGCGCTGCCCGATCCCAACCTCAACCAGCTCATCATCGACAACGCCAGAAAGCTCGACATCCCCGTCGCGCTCGGCGCAGGCGTCTCCACCAATTACTTCTGGGGCGGCCAGGGACGCCATGTCCCCGCTGAAGGACGCATCGCCGCCCACCTCGAAGCCGAACGCGCAAAACGCGCTCAGGATCAGCTCTGGAGATTTGTCGAACGCGGCATCATCTTCGCTGAAATGGAAGATTATACCGTCCACTCAGTCTGCACCGCCCTCGGCATCTCCTCCGCATCCGTCGGCGCCGTCATCGCACGCAGATATGATGTCGAAAAAGGGGAGTTCATCATCGACTACGACCGCAACGCCAAAGAACGCGCGGAGCTTCTCCCCGCACAGGCGATCATCACGGCTTTCGTCGAGCACGCCAAAGCTTTCAAAGCCTGATCATATCTACGATATTCAGATCTGAGCGGCCACGCGCATGCGTTGCCGCTCTCTGCTTTATCCCCCGCAGGCGCATCCTCACTGACCGATCCGCTTCATGCGCCTGCCCCCCCCCACGACACCTGACAGTTCTGGTGCCTCCTTCCCAATAGAAGAATATAAGCGATCTGCCCGAATTCCGTCCGTTTTTAGACTCATATTCGGCTGTTTGAACTCATTTTCTATTTGTGTTATATAGAACCGCAAACGGGGGAAAATAGGATTTACTGTACATGCTTACCACCCTCATTATTAAAGATTTCGCCATCATCTCAGAGCTTGAGCTCACCTTTGATGAAGGCATGTCTGTGCTGACAGGCGAAACCGGCGCCGGAAAATCAATCATCGTCAGCGCACTCAAGCTCCTGCTCGGCGCGAAATCATCCACCGATATCATCCGCACAGGCGCGGATGAAGCTGTCGTGGAAGGCATGTTCACCGTGGATCACAGCCACGCTCCTGCCATGGCCATGCTCCGCGCCATCGGCATCGACCTCGACGACGACGAATTTGTCGTCCGGCGTGTCATTCCGCGCAAAGGTCGCGGCCGCATCTATATCGGCGGCACGCTCCAGACCATCTCCACGCTCCGCGACCTCATGCGCACTGTCATCGATATCTCCGGCCAGCACGAACACGTCAGCCTCCTCGATGACGCCAAACACCTCGCAATCCTCGACAGATATGCCTGCATCGAACATCTCGTCGAAGATTTCTCCCGCCAGTTCAGCGGATACAACGCCATCCGAAAAGAACGCGACACGCTCGCGGCTTCTCTCGAAGAACGCACGCGCAGGCTCGACTTTCTCAATTACCAGATCGAAGAGCTCCAGAACGCGCACATCACACCAGGCGAAGCCGATGATGTCGCCAACGAACTGCGTTGCCTCTCCAACGCCGAAACACTCCAAAATGCCATAGATTCCACGCTTGCCGACCTCTATGACGACGAACACGCTGTCGTCTCAAGGCTTGGCTCGCATATCAACGAGATCCGCCGCGCCGCATCCGGACAGCCCTCCGTACTCGCGCTCGCGGATGCGCTCTCTGAAGCCATGACCGCCATCGAAGATGTCGTCCACGACCTCCGAAGAATCCAGGTCGAAGACGCTTCGCCTGCAAAACTCGAGGCGCTCCAAAACAGACTATCCGCGATCGACAAGATCGAACGCAAATACCACGTCAAGGCCGACCAGATCCCTGATTTCCTTGCACAGCTCGAAGCCGAACAGAAAACACTCGTGCTCTCGGACGAACGCATCGCCGAACTCGATGCACAGCTCGCGCAAAAACAAAAAGAACTCCTCGAACTCGCGAGCGAACTCTCCAAATACAGACAATCCGCTGCACTAAAACTCTCCGCTGAAGCCACCGAAGGCCTCCATCTGCTCGCGATGGAAAATGCATCCATCGACATTCAGTGCAGCAGTTCCTCTTCATTTGATGATCTCAGGTCAACCGGCGCCGACGATATCCGGTTCCTGCTATGCCCGAACCCGGGCGAATCGCCTCGACCGCTCGCGAAAATCGCGTCCGGCGGCGAACTCTCGAGAGTCCTTCTCGCTCTCAAACGTGCACTCGTCGAAAAAGATGACGTCGCATGTTACGTTTTCGACGAAGTCGACACCGGCATCGGCGGACTCACTGCCACGCATGTCGCAAACATGCTCAAGGAAGTCAGCAGATGCCACCAAGTACTATGCATCACGCATCTCGCAAGCATCGCGAGCTATGCCGATGCTCATTTTCGCGTATCAAAATCGGTTGTGAATGACCGCACTCAGAGCAAAATTTCTCTGCTCAATGAATCGGAGCGCGTCGAGGAAATCGCACGCATGCTGGGGGGAACTTCGATAACAGCCAAAACCTTGGATCATGCCGCCGAGATGATCGCTCAGGCGCGTGATTCATTCACGCCGAAGCCGAAATCTTAGTCCGCATCCGCCGGCAACTTTCGGCTTTTCTTAGCTGAGACATCCTCTATGCCACAACATAAACTCACCCTCTCCACGAGCCTCGACAGGAGAAAACATAACTTCTGGCCATGGCTCTGGGGCGGTATCGCGCTGATCATCACTGCGATAGCTGTCTATGCACTGTGCAGAAATAACGAATACGACCGAATCAGCGAAGCCGAACCCATCAGCATGGCCGAACTCGGCATGCAGGAATGGAGCGACCTCGAAGCCCTCACACGGCAGTCTCTCGACAACGATCTGTTCGACGATCTACCCGATACCATTCCTGATGAGACAAATACAAACACAGACCCGTTCCTCATCAAAGGAAAAATCTCGCGAAACCAGACGCTCTTCGTCGCCCTGAAAAATCACGGCCTCGACGTCGCTGACATCCACCAGGTCATCACAGCCATGCAGGATGTCGTCGATTTCAAGCGCACAAAACCGGGCGACACCTACGAAGTCCATCTCGACGTCGACAAGCGCATCCTCAAGTTCGTCTACCAGATCTCCCCTGAAGACATCAGCATCGCCGAACGCAAGGACAACGCTTTCGTCGCGCACAAGGTCGACATGCACAAGAAGACTGAGCGCATCTTCGTGCGCGGACTCCTCACGAACTCGCTCTATCAGTCATTCCGAGAGCTCGGCGAATCCGGAGAGCTCGCGTCACACTTCATGCAGCTCTTCAAGTACGACATCGATTTCGCTTCCGATTCGCAGCGCGGCGACGAGTTCAGCGTCCTCGTCGACAAGGTCACGCTCAACGGCAATTTCTACAAATACGGCCGGGTATGGGCCGCCACTTACACCTCCGGCGCGCGCGGAAAACACCTCGAGGCTTACTATTACGACACCGACGAGGAATACTCCGGCTACTACGACGCCACCGGACACGCGCTCAAACGAACGTTCCTCAAGACCCCCGTCGTCGGATGCCCCGTCTCCAGCCCCTACAATCCCAAGCGCATGCACCCGATCCTCAAGCGCGTCCGACCGCACAACGGCATCGACTGGGCATGCCCGACAGGAACGCCGATCATGGCCTTCGCCGACGGCACCGTCACTTTCGCCGGCTGGAAAGGCGGCAACGGAAACCTCCTCGTCATCGAGCACGCGCACGGCTATACCTCAATTTACGCGCACATCTACGCATTTCCGCGAAACATCAAGCCAGGCGTGCACGTCAAGCAGGGCCAGGTCGTCGCAATGGTCGGAAACACAGGCATCTCTACCGGACCCCACCTCCATTTCGGCGTCAAAATCAACGGCAAATACGTCGATCCCGCTCTGATCAACACGCAGTATTCTTACGCACTCACCGGCAACAGGCTGCACGCTTTCACACAGAGCCGCGACAAATACCGCCTGGCAATGACAGACAAGCCCGCCGCCGAACAGACCGCAAAGGCAAAGTGACACCGGACGCAGGCCTATCCGCACGCGGATACGGCCTGCCGCGCGCCCGCTATCGCAATGCGATACGCGGGCGCCTTTTTTTTCCGCGCATGCGCGCCGCGCCCTCAAAAAAAGCCGCGTATCGGCCAGGCCGATAGCGGCTTCGCGAGCGCGTGCCGGCCTACAGACGGCAGCGCCCGCCGCGCGGCGTACCGGCAACTTGCCGGAAGCCGCGCCACATAAAATTACAGCTCGACTTTCTTCCAGCTCCCGCGCTTGAGCTTCACAAACATGATCGCGCAAAGCGCCGACGCATAGATCAGAACCGCAGACCACATCCCAAGCACGCCAAAGCCGCACGTGATGCCCAGGAAATACGAAATCGGTATCAGACACAGGAAATGCAGGCATCCCTCCACCACCATGACGAACTTCGTGCACCCCGCACCGAACAGCGACTCCGTAAAGATCAGCGCGCACCCGATCACGACAACCCCCGGCGCAAGCATGCGAAGCACGCGCGCAGTCTCGGCGATCACATCCGACGACGACGAAAGCCAGCCCGCGATCATTTCCGGACAGATAAAGAAGAACGCGCCAAGCGCCGCAAAAATCAGCCCGGCGACCTTCGCCGACTCGAACACATATATCTCCGCGACATCCGGACGCTTCTCCCCAAGCGACTGCGAGACAAGCGATGCCGTCGCCGTGCCGAAAGCCATCGCGCCCATGAACGCCACTGACATGATCGACACGAGAAGATCGGCTGACGCGCTGTAAACCGGCGGCTTCGTCTGCACCACCGCAATCGACAGGTCGGCCGACCAGATGCTGTTCCCCCCCATCGACGCATCCACTGAGGCGTTCTGAAGCTCCAGCCAGCCGGGCAGAGAATCGCCCGCATAAGACTTCATGCCGAGCACCAGATTCGTCACCGTCTGCTCATCCAAAAGCCCGATAATCTTGAAAAATACAAGAAATCCGGTCATCACGAACGCATTGGCGATGCCAGACGGCACGGACACCCGAATGATGTTCCACATCGTGCGCAGGTCGAACGAGCTCGGGCGATAGACCTGATACTGGCGGCGGATCTTCGGCCACAGCGACCAGCCGATCATGATCACCAGGCCGATATACGTCGAGATCAGCGAAGCCGCGCCGGCACCTGCCACATTGAGCGCAGGGAACGGGCCGACGCCGAAAATCAGGCAATAGTTGAGGAAGATGTTCGCAACGTTCATCACGATCGCCGCGACCATGTGGACATACGTCTTGTTCGTGCCGTCAAAGAAGCTCTTGATCGCCGCCGTCGTCACCATGCTCAGGATGCCGAGCAGCCGGAAGCGCGCGTAAGGCACGCCGAACGCGACAACCGCATCGTTGTCGATCAGCATTCGGAATATCTGCGGCGTAAAGCAATAGGCGAAAATCCCGACGACAAGCGAGGAAATGACAGCGATCGTCACCGCATTCGTCAACGCCGCCCCCGCAAGCCGGAACTCGGACTCCCCCTGCCGGCGAGCGACAATCGCAAGCGTGCCGATACTGATCGAGCTCAGAAATCCGCCGAAAAGCCACATCAGCGGCATCGAATAGCTCAGCGCGGACTGGCCGGCGACCGCATAACTCGGCTCCAGCCACCCCACCATGACCGTGTCAAGGATGTTGATGGCCGTCTGGGTCAGCATCGCGATGACGATCGGCACCGCCATGCGAAGAATCCTCGGCCAATACGAAGGACGGGCAATGGGCATTCTCTAGTCACCAGATTGAAAAATAGATGGATAAAAAAAGCCCCGCAAACGCATGCTCGGATGCAATCTGCAGGGCACTGAATAATCGGTGAAGCGGAGGATCAGACCTTGGCGCGTTCCACGAATTCGCCCGTGCGCGTATCGACGCGGACATATTCACCTTCCTCGAGATAGAGCGGGACAAGGATCGTCGCGCCAGTCTCGAGCGTCGCAGGCTTCGTGCCGCCCTGAGCCGTATCGCCTTTCACGCCGGGATCGGATTTCACGACCTGCAGGACGACGAACGTCGGGAGCTCGATCGAAATGGGCTTGCCGCGATGGAAGAGCACTTCGACTTCGATATTGTCCTTGAGGAAAGGCACGGAATCGGAAATAAAATCTTCCTCGATGTGGACCTGCTCGTAATTGCTCTGATCCATGAACACGTATTTGTCTTCTTCCTTATAGAGATACTGCATCTCGCGGATCTCAAGGTCAGGCTTGCCAACGGTATCGCCGGAACGGAAGTTGTTCTCAAGGACACGGCCGGTGATCAGGCTCTTGTACTTCGTCTTGACGAAGGCAACGCCTTTGCCGGGTTTGACATGCTGACATTCGACGATCACATAAGGTTCGCCGTCGATCTCGATCTTAAGGTTTTTGCGAAAATCCTGAGTTGAATACATGGGATGCCTATGGAATTTGGGTAAAGAAAACGCCCCATAATAAAGGCGAAATAGAGCGGCGCTTGTTTAACGCGAAACGACAGGCGCGTCAATCGCTTTAGGGGGATGAAGCGATAAAATTGAGCATTTTTGAGGCCCGAAAGCTCCCTGATACACGAAAAACACTGTGTCAGTCCGCTTCGCACACACAAATCGATCAGAGCGCAATATCGATAGACTAAATTCTTGCATTCAGAACTCAATAGGCTTAAAATAAAGCATCATTTTGGTTTGTGTATTCAAATCAATGAACTTTGCCGTAGATAATATAGCGCATTTTCAAGGAGTGGAAGTGACATGACCAATCCGTTTCGTAAAGCAAGCTTTTTAAAACGCCTGTTTTCGCTCTTAATACTGATCACATTCAGCGCATCGTTCTCGCCAGTCGCCATGGCGCAGGATTTTGACTTCTCTGATGAAGGTGATGATAGCGCAGGCGATTTCAACTTTGATGACACTCCTGCTCAGCCTCTCAATACCGGCAAAACTTTCGTCATGCCGAACAACGGAAAGCCCGTCAACCTCGTCTTCTTCGAGCCAGTCGATGGCACACCCCAGAAAACCCTCGATCTGCTGACCGAAGCAACCGTTGAAAAACTCAAAGACGAAAAATATGCCGAATACGATTCCGTCGAGGGTATCCCCATCGTCGAAAAATTGAACGCCATGAGCGAAGATGACCGTGCAAACTGCACCTTCGAAGCCTCCTGCATCGCCGATATCGGCCGCGAAATCGGTGCCGCAAACGTCATCGTCGGGCGTATCACCACTGAAGGTCTCGAACGCCCCAAAATCACCTTCGACCTCATTGATGTCAGCACTTCATCGAGCAAGAACTTCATCGAGTTCGAAACTCAGAACAGGCTCCGCAAACAGGAACAGGACATCTCCGGCGCCCTCCTCCGCCTCTTCAATATCGATACAGGCTCCATCGACTCCCTCATGACAAAACGTGTCGTTGAAGAATCCGCCCCCCTGCCCACCGGTCAGCTCGTCGGCGGCATCATCGTCGGCGTCCTCGCACTCGGCGCCATCGGCACCGGCGCATACTTCGGCTATACCGCCAAATCTCTCGACGATCAGATCGCCAAAGATATCGAGGCCAACATCAACGCAACACCCGGAAGCTTCGATTCGCTCAAGCATCAGGCCGATGTCAAAGCCGATCAGGATACCGCAAGCAAAGATGCCATGATCGCAAACATCCTCTACGCAAGCGGCGCGGTCCTCGCTGTCGTCTCCGTCATCCTCTTCCTCGTCCGTCAGGACAAAGACGAAGACATCTTCGCAAACGACCTCTACATCAGCCCCTCCTTCAATGCGGACGGCGGCGGTGTCGTCACCGGCTTCACATTCTGATACGGCTTCCCTCCGTATCCTTAAAGAATCCCTCCACTGGAGGGATTTTTTTTCACTTCAGGCGGCCCTTTCGCTGCGCGATGCGCGCCGCCACTCCCCTATCGCTGCGCGATACGGGGAGTTTTTCGTGTCTTTGCCAAAGACAACACGCACTTCCAACAGACACGCACTCCCCAAGGATCCTTATGCTCAAAGGCCCCATATCTTACTCGCTCATCAAAAAATCCGGCAAAGCCAGACGCGGCGTCGTACACACCCAGCACGGCGACATCCAGACCCCTGTCTTCATGCCCGTCGGCACAAACGGTGCCATCAAGGCGCTCAGCGTTGAACAGGTCGAGGCGCTCGATCCCTCGATCATCCTCGCAAACACTTACCATCTCTACCTCCGGCTGGGCCCGGACTTCCTGCGCGAAGCCGGCGGCCTCCACAAGCTCGCGTCCTGGAACCGCGCCTACCTGACTGACTCCGGCGGCTTCCAGGTCTTCAGCCTCTCCAAGATGCGCAAGTTCGACCCCGACGGCGTCCACTTCCAGTCCCACATCGACGGCAGCCGCCACTTCTATACCCCCGAGCTCGTCATGGATATGCAGGCCGCCATCGGCAGCGACATCGCCATGGTCCTCGACGACTGCCCGGCACTCCCGGCCACGCACGAGCGCATCGAGGCAAGCGTCAAGCGAAGCATCGCCTGGGCAGAGCGCTGCGCGCGATGCGAACGCCCCGCGCATCAGGGCGTCTTCGGCATCGTGCAGGGCGGCCTCGAACTCGACATGCGCCTGCGCCACCTCGAAGCGCTCGTCGAAATGCCCTTCCAAGGCCTCTCCATCGGCGGCCTCTCTGTCGGCGAAACGCCCGAAGAAATGCACGACATGTGTCAGAAATTCGTCTATCAGATGCCCGAAGATTATCCGCGCTATCTCATGGGCGTCGGCACCCCCTGGGATCTCGTCGAAGGCGTCGCCGCTGGCATCGACATGTTCGACTGCGTCATGCCCACACGAAATGCGCGCATGGGCACAGTCTTCATCGGCGAAGGCAGAAGGCTCAATATACGCAATGCCGCTAACCGCAAAGACATGCGCCCCCTCGACGAAAATTGCCAGTGCCTCGCGTGCCGCCGCTTCTCCCGCGCCTATATCCGTCACCTCTATGTCGCAAAAGAGATCACAGCCGTCATCCTCATGACGATTCACAACCTCACGCACTACCTCGATCTCATGCGCAAGATCCGCACGGCCCTCGAAAATGATACCTTCGAAGACCTCCGCGCACGCTTCCAGCCCAAGGCCGAACAGTGATTTCGTGCGCCGTATGCCGCAGGCATAGGCGCACGCACAAGACGCGGCGTATCGACGAAGGCGATAGCCGCGCACACAAAACGCGCCCGATGTAAAGACGTTCCGTGGAACGTCTCGGCGACACCGCACACACAAAACGCGGCGTATCGACGGGCGATAGCCGCGCACAATGTAACCGAGCCCTGCGTTAATTGCAGTGGACGTTCGGGCTGCCGGTAATCGTCTTGCCCTTGCCACCGCAGTGAGACGTCTGGTCCCCGAGGCGGACGAGCGGTTTCCCGTTCACAAAAACGTTATCGCTGCCCTGTGCGGTCTCGTACGTATTCGGGCCGCAACATACGGCATGAACGCCCGGATCGCCCTTGCGCGCCGCACCAAGACCATTGATGAACACGTCATTAGATGCACTGATGATCGGCCCCACGCACACATGCGGACACGCGATACAGCCATGGGCATCGCCCGGAACTAGCGAAATATCAGAAAGTCGAACTGCTGGTTTCATCTCTCACTCCTTTGGGGACAAAAGTCTCCATACCATAACACGCCCTGTCATTAAAACGCAAATACCGCGCCATGACAGAGCGTTTGAGCGATTTATTTTTTCGCAGCGAGCGCCGCATCGATCTCGGCCTTGAACTTATCGATCGGCTGGGCACCGACGAGCTTTTTGCCGTTGATGACAAATGTCGGCGTGCCGCTGACACCGGCCTTCGCGCCTTCAGCAAGCTCGCTCTCGACCTGTGCGGCAAACTTGTGGCTGTCGAGCGCCGCAGTGAATTTGGCGATATCAAGTCCCGCGATCGTCTTGGCATGCTCGATCAGCTGATCGCGTTCGAGCGCCTTCTGATTTTTGAACAGAATATCATGCATCTCCCAGAACTTGCCCTGCTCCCCAGCGGCAAGCGCGGCCTCGGATGCGAGCTTTGCATGCTTGTGGAACGAAAGCGGGTTATTCTTGAACACGATGCGGACCTTGCCTTCATACGTCTTCATGATCTCGTCAAGCGTCGGCTCGACACGGCCGCAGAACGGGCATTCAAACTCGCTGAACTTGTAGATCACGACAGGCGCATCCGCAGGCCCCTTGGCATACGAGCTGCCCTGGTTCAGAACAATCGGCTCGGCAGGTGCCGCAGGCGCAGGCGCTGCCGCAGGTTTCGGCGCATTCTTGTTCTCTTCGGCGATAATCGTCTTATAGAGCGCATCCGCTGCAATGCCTTTGTCCTGATATTTCTTCGCGATCGCGAGCTCCTTGTCGAGCGCTTCCTGGAACTTCTCAAGCGGCTGCGCGCCGCTCATGCGCGTGCCGTTCATGAAGAAGTGCGGCGTGCCGCGAACGCCGACAGACGCGCCCTGCTTCAGGTCGTCCTGAACGCGCTTCTTCACCGCCTCGCTCTCCATATCTGCGTGGAACTTGTCCATATTCAGGCCGATCTGCTGCGCGAACTTGTCAAAGTTCTCCTGAGTGAGCGCGCGCTGGTTGTCGAACAGGAGCTGATACATCTCCCAGAACTTACCCTGAAGCGATGCCGCTTCTGCCGCGCGGTGCGCGGGTTCGGCATCCTTGTGGAACGAAAGCGGATTGCTCTTGAACACGAGCTTGACTTTGCCAGGATTCTTCTCGATCAGCTCTTTGACCGTGTTGCTGCCGCGCGAGCAGAACGGGCACTGGAAGTCCGTGAACTCAACGATTGTCACGGGCGCATTCGGATCGCCAAACACTGGCGCGCCGCTCACGTCCACGAACACCTTGCCCTCTGGCACTGCCGGCGCTGACGGACGCGGCTGCGGCGGCTTCTTCGGCAGATTCTTCAGCAGTTCCGCATGGAGCGCATCGCCGCGAAGGCCCGTGTCCGCATTCACTTTGCGGGCGATCTTCAGCGCGCCGTCAATCTTTTCCTTGAACTTCTCATACGGCTGCGCGCCGGTGACCGCAAAGCCGTTGATCAGGAAGTTAGGTGTGCCGCTGATCCCCTGCTTGCCCGCTTCCGAAACATATTGCTCGATCGCCGCAACAGTCTTCGGATCCTTCAAGTCGGCCGCAAATCTGGCCATGTCGAGATCAAGCCGCTTCGCATATCCCATCAGGTCATTCTCAGAAAGGCGCTTCTGATTCTTGAACAGCATGTCGTGCATTTCCCAGAACTTGTTCTGGAGACCGGCGGCATAAGCCGCCTGATGCGCGAGCTTGGCATTTTTGTGGAACGGAAGCGGATTATGCGAGAAAATCACGCGGACATCGTCCTTGTATTCCGCAAGAATCTTGGCAATCGTCGGCTCGACACGGCTGCAGAACGGGCATTCGTAATCGCTGAACTCGACGATTGTCACGAGCGCGTCTTTGTTGCCGCGAATCGGGCGCCCCATCGCATCAACTGCATAAAGCGCATCATCAATGCTCTGATTCAGCATCGAACCGACATAATAGTTCACATTGCCCTTGCTCGAAATCGCTGACATCCGGGCGATTTCGGCATTCAAATCGTCATTGAATTTCTTTTCTGTAAGCGCCGTGCCACCGGCAGCCACGCTCCGGCCATTGATAAAGACGGCAGGCGTTCCGGTCACGTTGAGCTTTTGGCCGAGCTCGATATCCTTGCGCACCGACTCGCGAATCTCGCGTGAATTCAGATCATTTTTGAACTGATCGACATTCAGGTTGAGGCTGCGCGCAATGCGAGCCGCTTCATCTTCCGTAAACACGGCATTCTTGTCGAGCGCGAGTATCGCATCATACATGCCCCACGCGCGCTTCTGCGCGTGCGCCGCCGCCACTGCCTGCGCTCGCAGAAGCGCATCCGGATTTTCCTGGAGCGGGAATGCCTTATAGACGAACGACACCTTGTCGCCGTGCTGCTTGAACGCATTATTGAGCATGCCATCATTGAACGTCTTGAGCCCCTCGCTCTTCAGGTCTGAAAATACGACGATTGTCGCAAGTGACTGAGCGTTGCCGCGAACCGGGGAGCCTGCGATGGGAACCTTCGCAGAATCGATCTCCACGGCTGCGAGCTGCGCCGAGACATCCTGGCTAGTCTTCATACCTTCCTGAAGCGTTCCAAAATGGCCGATACCCACACCGGCGACCAGCGCGATCACACCTGCCATCGCAGTTGCAGCAATATTATTCGACATGAATCTCTCCTGTATTCTGATGTTTTCTGCCGCAGACCTTGCCCCCGTCCTGCCTGCACACTCACGCCCAAATGACGCTAAAAATATTTTATTTATCACACGATGCGCATAAAAACGCAAGAAAACAGCCACCCGGCAAAAAGGGGAGCAATGCCCCCTTTCAAGCTCACATCGCCAGAAGCCTGCTCCACTGCTGATGAATGCCGACCTCATCTGAATCGACCTGTTCGAGCACTTCCGCCATCTCGGCATGAAGCCTGGACAGCTGCTTGAAATCCCCGATGCTCTCAAATGCGGCCTGCGCTTCCCGAAGCGTCTTCAGGCGCACTTCCGGCTGATCTTTCTGAAGCCCCGAAAGCTCCCACAGCGCCAGCGCTTCCGTCATCTGGTCGCCATTGCGGTGCGCCGTATCCAGAGCCATATCCAGCACTCTCCGGGCGCGCTCCGGCACGCCGTCTCCCACGCACTGGCGGGCAATCGCCAGAAGCGCCTTCCCCACAAACACAGACTCCTTGAGCTGGCGTGCCGTATCCACGAATGCCTGCCCGAGCGACGGGTCATAGCGGAAACGCGCCACGAGAACCGCAAACTGAATCTCAAGCTGGTCGCGGCGCATCTCCCCCTTGATCTCATCCAGGCAAGCCATCGCACGATCCAGTGACAGCTCCGCCGCTCGCTCGTCATGCGTCACCTCCGCAAGGCGCGCGCAAATCAGGTGATAATGCGCCTGCTTTGCCGGATCCTCAAGCTCGCTGAACGCATATTCCAACATGCGGACCTGGCTCCGCGCGCGGCTCTCGTCCTGACGCAGCAAATACAAATCCGCCTCGATCATCCAGACATCCACCAGCTCGGGCGTATGCGCGTCGATATAGCCGAAATGCCGCTTCAGCACATCCTTGCACTGCTCGACATACTCAAGCCCCTCTTCGACACGCGAGCAATGCGCCGCCTGCTCCGCAAGCGAGAGATATACCCTGAAGGCATCATAATACTGCTGCGCCGCAACGAGATGCCTCGCGATCTCCCCCTGCAGTTCGTGCGCCAGCTTCGAACTCTGCAACACCTGCGCGATTGCATGATGATAATCCTGCACCTCATACGGCTGAAGCGTCGCCTCGATCGCATCCGACATCAGCGGGTTGGTGTATGCAAGCGTCGTCTCATCGACCGTCCTGAGCACGCCGCCAGAAAGCCCCAGCGAGATAAATGTATTATACCCCATCAGCTTCTGATTGGCCGGAAGATGCTGGATCGCAGACCCAAGACGCTTCGGCGTAAACGATGCGCCATACAGCGCCGCAAGCGCCGCGACAGGCATCCACGTCCGGCGCGGATACTCTGCAAACGTAAGATTGATCTGACGCATGATCGCCTCATGAACCACGCTCGGTATCGGCAGAGATGTCACCGGACAGTTCGCGACATATCCCTCCGAAGTCGGCTCCAGGAAACCAGCAAGGTGCCACTGGCGCGCCAGATCGACCGCGATCTGCGGATGCCCCGACGAAAGCGTCTCGATAAACTTCGCAAGATCCTCCGAAATGCTCAGGCTGCGCGTCACAAGCGTGTGCATGTCGGCATTCGAGAGCGGATCTACCGCAATGCTGCGACGAAGCCACAGCGCGTTGTCATTTCCCAGCATCAGCTCGATATCTGTCGGCATGCCGTTCGTCGTCGAATTCACCACGCAGATCAGTATCGGCAGCTTGAACTGCGTCTTCCCCGAAAGCTCATGCACGATCGCCAAAAGCTCCGCCTTCTGCTCCGGAGACACATTGTCAAAGCACAATATCAGCGGGCGCGAATGCGTCAGGCGCGAAAACACGCTGCAAAATGTTTGCTCCATCTTCGCAAGCGGCGGCTGCGTCTCATTGCGCTCCGCCTCATAGATGTCGTTGAGCATCAGAACATCCGCATCACGCTCATCCTCGGTCTGCATGAAACGGCAAAGCCCCAGAATGACCTGCTGCGGCGACAGCATCTTGAGCAATAGCTTCGCGAACAGCGCCCGATACACCGCAAATCGAAGATTGGCGCACACAGAGCCGTCCACAACAAGAGATGTCGCTGTCCCCTGCTTATAGCAGTCCTGCGCGAACGACTCCAGAAACCTAGACTTGCCCACCCCTGGACGCCCCGTGATCATCGTGATCGCCGTCCGCCGGCACTGATAGACATCTTTCAGATATCGCGTCAGCAGGTACTTGGCCGAGCTGCGCGCCACAAATACAGGCGGACGAAGCGCGAGCACCGAATAGTTGTAATTGCACGCCCCGAGCTCCGGCAAAATCGTCCGATACGCCGTCGGCGCCAGCTCCGAAGAATAGAACGGCATATCCTCGTCGCGACGCTCGTCAAAAAGCGTATCGCTCTCCTTGCGCAGGCTCATCACGCCGAACGACTGGTTGTCTCTGATCAGATACTGGCGCCTCAGCGCCGCGCGCAGATCCGCCGCCGTCTCATAACGCTTGTCGGGCATCTTCTCCAAAAGGCGCATGATAATGCCCGTCAGGCGCTTCGTCTCTTCAAACTCAGGAAGCGGCGAAAACATCTTCGGCGCATCCTTGGCCTGCGCGACCATCACCATCACCGCATTCGTCCCCGTAAACGGCGGCTTGCCACAGAAAAGCTCATACAGAATACAGCCTATGCCGTAAAAATCTGTCGCCGGGCAGATCTGGTAATGCTCGTCACACGCCTGCTCGGGCGCCATATAAATCGGCGTGCCCACCACCATGCCGTCGCACGTGATCCGCATCTCGTTCTCATCCGCGCGAAGCGCCAGTCCGAAATCCATCAGCTTCGGCATCAGATGCCCCTCGCTGTCCTCTGTCACCAATATGTTGTCCGGCTTCAGATCGCGGTGAATCAGATTGTTCGCATGCGCCTCGTCAAGACCCTCAAGAATGCGGTCGATCAGCATCACAATCTCCCCAAACGGACGACCGCGCAACATATCCGAACAGATCGGACGCCCGTCCACCTGCTCCATGAAAATATATGGCTCCCCTGTCTGCATCTGGCCCACGTCATACACCTGCACGATGTACGGATGAAGCAGCTGCGCAAAATTCCGTATCTCGCGGTCAAACCGCATCAGCGCCGCCGTCGTCATCTCCGTGCGCCGCCGAATGACCTTCAGCGCCCCAACCTTGTTCACACGCGTATCACGCACAGACCACACGACACCCATGCCGCCTTCCCCAAGCATGCGTATCGGCTCAAAATAACTCGGAAGTCCCTTCAAGACTGCATCTGTATCACGCATCAGTCCTCATCCTGGCCATAAAAAACGAAACACATCCCACACCTTATGCGATATTACCAAGCCAATGAGGACAGGCAAATTTCAAACACACCCCCTCCCCGGCCGCTATGGTCTTTCAGACCATACGCGCCGGTGGCGGCCTATGCTTCGCATACGTCCGCCAAAAACGCCCGACAGCGCTCACTCACCTGCTCAAACGCTTCATCCGAAAGCGGCATCTCCAGCCACTCGACCTCGGGATCCGCGCGAAACCACGTCAGCTGCCGCTTCGCAAAACGGCGCGTCTCGCGTTTCGCAAGCTCAAGCGCCTCCGCACTCGTGCATTCCCCGCGCAAAAACATCGCCGCCTGACGATACCCCAGCGCCTTGAGCGGAAGCTGCTCTGGCTCAAGCCCGGCATCGAGCATCGCCTGCGTCTCTTCAATAATCCCGCCTTGCCACATCTCCTCCAGACGCCGCTCGATCTTCGCATACAGCACCGGCCGCTCCGCCGTGCATCCAAAAGCCAAACGCGACACATAAGCCGTCCGAAATCCGTGCGCATCCTGCGATTCGCTCAGACGCGTCCCCGTCGTCATATACACTTCAAGCGCGCGCTCTATGCGCACCCAGTCCTGCGCATAAATCCGGCCGGCCGCCACCGGATCGACCGCCTGAAGGCGCGCATACATCGCCGCAATCCCAATCTGATCACGCTCCGCACGAAGCGCCGCGCGAACATCATCATTGCGCGCCGGCGCCGCGATCAGACCATGCACGATCGCGCGGTGATACAGCCCAGTCCCGCCGGAAATCACACAGCAACGCCCGCGCGCATGTATCTCGCTGATTTTCGCACGCGCATATTCCGCAAACTCGGACGCATCCATCGGCGGCCCAAAATCAATCAGGTCTATCCCGTGAATCGGCACGCGCGCGCACTGCGCCGCCGTCGGCTTGTCCGTCCCGACGGCCAGCGGGCGATACACCTGCATCGAATCCACATTGATCAGCTCCCCCCCAAGCGCCTCGGCAAGACGCACCGAAAAATTCGTCTTCCCGCTCGCAGTCGGCCCCACCACCTGAATGATCTTTGGCAACGCTTCTCCTGTCACTCGCTCTCTCCTAAATAAAATCAACACCGACACGCGATGTCCCCACACACAGACACCGGATGGCCGCTCGTCCTCCGGCCGCTCGGGGCTATCCTGCAAGACCCGGGCACTTGACACGAGCACGCCCGTATCACTTTTCATGGAAGTCATCGGGAAAATAATTGCCCAATCTCCACGTAAACGCTAATATCACAAACTGGTGTGTTTCGTTCTTTTAACGTCTATGCCTTTGGAGTTTTTTCATGAAAAAAGTCATTCTCACGGTCAGCCTTCTGTTCCTCTTCTTCACCGGGCTCGCGGCAGAAGCTTCCGCCAAAGACATGTCGCGTCGTTTCGGCATTGGCATCGACTCGACGATCAGTGAATTTGCCGGTGACGGCCGTGGCATCTCGGCAATTTACAGCATCAATAAATTCTTTGGCATTCAGGCTATCTTCGGCCTCAATGTCACAAAAGCCGAAGTCAAAAATGAGTCCGGCAAAGGCGTCCTTGCAGATAAATACGACACGACAGTCATTCGCTGGAACGTCTCCCTCAGAGGCCTCATCCCTGTCATCCTCTCCTCTGATGTCAACCTCACCGCTGTCGTCGGATTCACAGCATCCGGCACTGCATCTGACGGCTTCTACTCAAGCGACGAAAAATGGTCCAAATATAATGACGGTTACCAGTTCGCCATCGACCTTGGCATCCGCCCGGAATGGTGGGTCTCCGAACACTTCTCCATCCATACCCAAGTCGGCATCGGCATCGACATCATCACAGACAAGGGCGCCGCTCTGGCGACCGGCCTGAGCAATGCCAACGAAAATGGCTACTCTTCCACGAATGCGAACGGTGTCAGCGTCGATTTCTTCAAAAACGTCGACCTCCTGGGCATGGCCGGCTGCACATTCTGGTTCTGAACCCTCCCACGCCCTACAAAAAAGCCATGTGTAAACACATGGCTTTTTTTGACTTTAAAGACACGCGCCACGACAGCACAGCCATTCGCAGACGCGCTCAGCGTGCCATTTCCTTCTGAAAAAGCGCATGCACGCAAGCTTCTTGCTCTAAAAAAGCCCCAGCGCTCACAAATCCCCTCATGAACAGATTGAAACTTCCACTGATCCTGCTCGCGATCTGCGCAATTCTCACAGCGCCAGCCTGCCAGTCCTCAAGCACGACCAAGGCAAAGCTGATCAAAAATGTCGAGTCCTACAACCGAGACCTCATCTTCGAGCGATACGAGATCGCTGCAAAAAACATCAGGCCGGAATCACGCGCTTCATGGCTCGACGCAATCCTCACACAGCGTGTCAAGTTCACAGAAATCGAAGTCCTCGCGACCGAACCGTGCGACATGACTGACGTGACGGATCCCGAAATGAAAGACCGCTGCATGGTCGTTTATTCCGACGTGCAGTGGTACGAACAGGGCGTCCCTTCCGTTCACTCGTCCAGGCTCTCGACAACCTGGGAATATGACCGCGACGCAAAAGCGTGGTACATCACCGAGCAGAACCAGAAATAGCACGCGCGTATCTGACCGGCGCTGCCGGCAGATAGCGCGTGCAAGTCCGCCGTATCGCCACAGCGATAGGCGGACACAAACCGCACACATTCACGTCCGCCCCAGATGCGATTGCATTTTTCTTGTTTGGATACATGAAAAGTTTGTTGCAGAAAAATGCTCGCAAGCGTATAACCCAGATTGCAGATATTTAACGCAAAATTAACATTCTGCTTTCGCACGCCATTAGGGTGTGCATGGTGACGCGGGGTTTCTGATCCGCATTGCGGGTGTGTTTTTGTACACCTAGTTTGAGAGAGACGGTTATGTCGAAGAAGCTTTTTGTTGGTGGTTTGGCTTGGGCAACAACATCTGATGGGCTGAACAAAGCGTTCACGCAGTTCGGCGAAGTCACAGACGCCAAGGTCATTACGGATCGTGAAACTGGACGTTCCCGTGGTTTCGGTTTCGTAACATTTACCGATGATGCAGCGGCTGCATCTGCAATTGCCGAAATGGACGGCAAAGAACTTGACGGTCGCGCCATCCGCGTCAATGAAGCAAATCAGGAAAAACCCGCCGGCCAGCGCCGTCCGCCGCGCCGCCAGTAAGATCTAAAGCCGCTCTACAAAGCGGCTTTTTTTGTATCCCATGCACGCCCCGCTCGCCTCAGGCATAGACACTTTTGTATCCATATCAGACCGCAATAAAAAAGCCGCCCGAAACGAGCGGCTGCTTCTGTATCCTCAACGTCCGATTCACGCATCAAGCGCACGACGCCAGGCCGACAATGCCTCCGGAAACGGCTCAAGCGCACGCGACAGTATGTCGTGAAGCCCCGCAATCGCCATGCCGTAGTTCGTAATGGCAGCCCCGGACGCGCGCACGATACGTATCCGCTCGAGCATCTGCCGGCGTGTCCACATACAGGCACCGCAATGTATCACAAGACGGTACGCCGAAAGATCTGGCGGCAGCTCCTGCCCGCTGACTGTGTCCACACACAGGCTGTCGCCGAACTTCTTGTGAAGCCAGCCAGGAATCTTGACGCGGCCGATATCGTCCTGAATCGGATGATGCGTGCACGCCTCCGCGATCAGCACACGGTCACCAGCATTCAGACGGGATAATACCGCCGCGCCGCGCGCAAGCTCGCAGAGCTCCCCTTTAAATCGCGCGAACAATATCGAAAATCCCGTCAGCATGACATCCGGCGGCACCTGCGCGGCCACCTGGCCGAACGCCTGCGAATCCGTGATCACGAGCTTCGGGGGCTCGCGAAATGCCCCCAGCATCCGTGACACATCCTCCGCGCCACAGATAGAACACCGCGCATGCGCATCCAAAATCGCGCGTATCGTCTGAACCTGAGGAGCGATCAGGCGGCCTTTGGGCGCCTCCTTGTCAATCGGAATCACCAGAAGAATATGGTCTTCCGGAGAAACAATGCCCGAGAGAAGCGGCTGAGAATCCGCAAATTCGTCGGGCGCCGTGCGAATCAGCGCGCGGTAGAGCTGCTCCATGCGCGCATCATCCTGAGCGCACACGGACACCACAGGTATTTTTTGCACTTCGAGATGCGCGATCAGCGGCGCATGGTCATAGAGGTCGCATTTGTTCAGCACAGCGAGATGCGGAATATGCCGCGCCTCAAGCGCATCGCGAATCCGCCGTTCCTCTTCGCCCCAGACATTGTCCGTCACGATAAGCGCCATATCGCAGCGATCGAACTGCCGAAGCGTCCGTTCCACGCGAAGCGCACCCAAGTCGCCCTCGTCGTCCAGTCCTGCCGTATCGATCAGCACGACAGGGCCGAGCGGCAAAAGCTCCATCGTTTTTTCAATCGGGTCCGTTGTCGTCCCCTTATGGTCAGAGACAATCGACACCTCCTGATGCACAAAAGCATTCAGAAGGCTGGATTTGCCGACATTCCGACGGCCAAATATCGCAATATGTAACCTCAGGCTCTTTGGCGTGCGCATGTTTTCACCCCGTCACGGCAAGGCCGTGCGTCCAATAGGTACGAACAAAACGGACGTAGCTTTCCGAAATCAAAAACACCTCAAGCGCGGGATCGCCGGGATGCGCCTTCAGTGCGTATGCCGGAGAGGCCGATATGACCGCAGCCACGCATGCAGCGCGCGTGCGGAGCGCGTTCCGGAATTCCGTCCAGTTCGGCGCCAAAAACGGCACGCCGTCCTTGAACAGCTTGCGCTCGGTCCTCGGAAGCGTGCGGAACAAGTTCTTCTTCATGACCTGTGCCTCTGCCGATTCCGGCCTCGCTTGGCAAAGCGCGCTGAAAAGCGCTTCGACATGCGCATCGTCCAGCGCATCGATCAGACAACCGCCTGTCACTGCCTGATGCATCGCATACGCAGCCCAGAAATCGAACTCTACCATCATGTCTTCGCGCAAAAGACGTTCATCAAAAATCAGCGCCGGCGTTTCCTGAAGCTTGACAATACAGAGCTCCTTCTTGAGCCGCTTGGCAACAAAGATCTGCTTGACCTCCAGGTTCTGCCCGAACAGCTTGTAACACCGCGTGTAGGCCCAGTGCGAAGAAGCGAGCATGACCGGCTGGAGATGATCGTTGAACAGCTCGAATGCGTATGGCGTCATCTGCCGCAGATATCGCTGTGCATCAATCAGCTGGCGTGCAAACCCCATGTGATCGACATCAAAATAACCGCGCGGCGCGCCGCTCACGCACCTCAGATAGAGTTCGGGCGTTTCCGTTTCAACGCCGGCATCGCGAACTGCAGTCACCGCTGCCAGAGAAATCTCATCACCAGTCTGGCGCAAGACCTCCAAAAAAGGCTCAAAGGCATCGCGGAGCTTGATATTGCGCGTCAGAGTCCTGCGATATTCCCCGACAGCGCTCTCAAGCTGTCCGGCACTCGTCAGCGCCTGCGCGCGTGCAAGATATGCCCAGTCGGTATTCTGGGAATCGTGAATGATCTCAGAAAGAAATGCCAAAGCATCGCGATGCTGGCGATTCGCCACAAGAAGCGCCGCAACACACCCGCGATAGCGCGCGATCTGTTCCACATTGCCCTGCTGCGAAAGCTCGCGCTTGGCCACATCAATCAGGCGCCCGAGTTCATTATGCGCGCTGTAGTCCGCGACGAGCGCATCAAAATCCTCGCGGTGATCGATCACGGCATTAATCGCCTGACGCTCATACATGGTGCGGATATCATGCGACCAGCCAGCCTCGCGTGCGACATGCGTAAACGCCATGCGCGCATGGCGAGCTTCAAGCGTCGTCTCATCGCGGCTGATTTCCTCAAGCGTGTTCTTCGCATCCATCCAGTTGCGCTCCGAGCATGCGATATCATACAGAAGCTGCAGTGCCGCAATATCATGTTCAAACTGCATCAGGTGACGCTTCAGGATACGTTTGGCATGATCCGGCTGCTGCAGCTGATGGATGAGGATATCCGCCAGCTTCAGGTTGATCTGACGCTTCTTATCGGGCGTGTCTGAAACGCGAGAAAGCTGTTCAAGCGTATCCACTGCCTCGCTCCAGCGAGACTGAACGATGAGCAGGTCAGACAGGCTCGAAAGCGCGTCCACATCCTCCGGAGCCTGCTTGATGATCCGCGTGAGCGACAGACTTGCAGCCGGCGCATCATTCAAATTCTTCGCCAAAAGCTCAGCCTGCTTGCGCAAGATTTCGATCTGCGCCGGACCTTCGGGCAGGACTGCAATCGCGCGGGAATAAATCACACCGAGCTGTTCGTATCGCCCAAGCCGTTTGTGAAGCTGCTCGCTCAGATGTATCGCAGGCATACATGCCGGTTCTAGCGCCAGCAGACGGTTGAGGCTCATGATTGCCTGATCGTCCTTCTTGAGCGACTGTGACCACAGCTGTGCAGCCCAAAGCCCGTATTCGGTGCGATTTCCGCCGTATGTGGAGGCATCCGAAAGCCTGTCTGCAATACACGCCAGGCTGTACATATCTTCGCTGTCTTCAGCGATATGCGCAAGCGTCACAAGCGCAGGCAGTGCACGAGAATCCAGCTTCAAGCATTCCTGCGCAATCCGGACAGCATGCTCCGTCTGGTCATCATCCACATACGGCGCAAGCGCGCTCTTGAGCGCCTGGAGCCTCGCTTTGGGCGAACTTTCCGTCTGCGCAAGCCGTTCCCTGAAATAGCCAAGCGCTTTCCAGTCTTCCGTGACCGCAGAAAAATGTTCGAGCATCCACAATGTCCGACGATCAGAATCTTCGCGCACCAGCGAGTGCATCAGAACCCGGCGAGCAATTTCATAATCCTCATCCACCCAGATCGAGCGCATCGCCGCCTCGCGGCTCAATGCCATCGCCATCCACTTGTCCTGCGTCTGAGCGGCATACCTTTCCAGCCAGGCGGTCTCGTCCTCATTCCCCATTGCGCGCAGGCATCGAAGCATCTCTGCGCGCAGACAGACACCATATCGGAAATCCAGACTGCGCTTGAGAAGCAGACAAATCTGCGACGCGGTCTTCGCGTCTTCGCTGTCCACTGTCGTGCTGCGCACGAGCTCTGCCTCCACCCAATCGACAAGCGCCAGAACTTCCTCAGATACGCCCGAAAGCTTGACACGCACATCGCTCAATACTGGCAAAATGACAGCCGGCGCATCCAGCGAAAGCTTGTCTATCAAATAAGAAACCGCACACGATAGAACGGGCTTTTCCTCAAAATACTTGAGCCGCGCATACAAAGTCCCAGAAGAATGCTTCAGGCAGAATGTCTGAATGTCGAGCATCATCTCGAACATCACATCCGCCTCAGGTCTGACCGCATTGCCGCCATGATCAGAGACTGCGCTTGTTTCCTCAGCTTCATCCACCGCAAGCTGATCTGGATCTGTGCGGACCGGATCCGCCACATCCGCGCCCCGATGCACCGCATTGCGATCAATATTGTCGCGAATCACGCGGACTGCATCTTCCCAACGCCCGAGCTGACGAAGCAGTTCCACATACTGCCGGAGATGATATGCGCCAAGCGGCGCGATCTGCATCGCCTGCTCAAACCAACCGGCAGCCGCGCGCGCATCCTGAAGCTTCAAGGATGCCCAGGCATTCTCACACGCCGATTCCGCTCTTCTTTCGCTCGATGTCTGAAACCCGTCTCTCCAGGTATTCGCAAGAATCACGAGCTCATACCGACGGTTCCTGAGCGCCATATCGTGAAGCAGGACAACCGCAGGCACATACGTCGGCGACTTCTCATGTATCGCGCGCAGGCTCTCGACAGCACCATCAAAATCATTGAGCATTCTGTCCTGAAAGCGAGCGGCCTCCAGCTTCCACATCAAAGACTCGGCTTCATCTGTCGTGTCATTTGCAAAAGCAATCAGCCCTTCAAACACGCGCTCATACTGCTGAAGCTGCATCGCCAGCTTGATGCGTTTCCACCCCAAATCGCGCGACACGCGCGCCGGCGGCATCTGCTGCAAGTACTGTATAGCAATCTCAGGTGCCTGAAGCCGTTCTGTCAAAAGCACGATCAGATCGCTCAAAAGCGCATCATGCGTGCCCGCATCCTTCGTCTCTTTGGCCCAATCTTCGAGGAGATGCGCATGTGCCGTATGATCCTCGATGACTTCATACCCCCAATGCGTGCGCCACCTGCCAAGCGGAGAGGCTATTCCCGAAAACGTCTGAATCGCAGCCTCATGATCCTCATGCATCCACTGCGCTTCGCCCTCCAGCCAGCTCAGCGCCTGCGCATCCCATCTGGCACGCTGTTTCATGCGTCCGAGCACTTCGGCACGCTTATCCCAGTCTCCACGGGCCTCATAAAGCGCAGCCAGACGCGCATCTGCGATATCACCGCATCCAGCCGCACCAGCTTCTGTCAGGGCATTGATTGCCAGCTCGGGCGCTTCCAGGTCTTCTGCCGCATCCGCGATCGCAAGCCAATGGGCGGCTTTCGTCTCTGCATCGCCAGCCAGCTCGATCAGCTGCTGTTCGAGCTCGACAGTCTTCTGATAATTCCCCGTGCGGCGGCATGCATCCGCCGCCAGCCAAGTCACCGCATACTTCTCTTTCAGCTTCTTCTGGGCCTCGAGGAGATAAAAGCTGCTGCGCTCGTGCTGTTCAAGGCACGACAGGATCACACCTGCGCGATGATAAAATTCTCCAGAAAGCTCAGGATCCTCAAAAATCTGCGCCGCCTGCGCATACGCCTGCGCGGCCTCCGAAAACTTGTTGAACTTCTCGTTCAAGACCGCATAGCGAAGCAAAGCATACGGATTGGCTCTGTCCGCCTGAACAGCCTGCTCATAACATTCAAGCGCGCGCGTTTCCTGCCCGCGCGCCTTCAGAATACTGCCGGCAAGATCATAAAGCACCGCACGTTCCGCAGGCGTGCCGAGAATCTTCGCAAGCGATTCAGAAAAGGCCTGCTGCGTATCGACATTGCCTAGCCAGAGGCCGGCATACAGCGCCCCCACGCACGTCGGATCGATTTCCAGCGCGCGCTCTACATATTTCATCGCATCATCCGGCGCATCCGCCACGATCCACAGCAGATCAGATGCTGTCAGGCAGAGCGCCACGGCTTCGTCCTGCGTATTGCCGAGTGAAAGCTCATGCTCGATCAGCACGAGTGCCTCGCGCCAGAGCCCAAGTTTCAGCATCAGGCGATGCGCAGCCGAATGCACCCAGCCGCATTCCGGGCACAATGCCACGGCCAATCTCAGGTCGCGCACGATCACTTCGCACGGATTCTCATCGCGGTCGTTGGCATACGCCGCATCCAGTAACAGCCCTGCCGCTGCCTCGCGGTCCGATCTGTAAAGCACCTGCGCTTCCCGGCGATAGACTTCCGCAGTCTCTTCCCCCTCCCCGGGAGGCGCAAACAGGCCCGTCTGAATATCTAATTCTGATAATGCCGCCATTCCCATACCTCCCCTAAGAAAAAATCGCCCGTTCTCTATGAGAAACAGCGCCTCCCGGCAAACATCCGGGCTTATGATCGCTCAAAAACCACCCCCTGGCCCATCACAAGACCACATCGCGCAGCCGCGCAAATCACACGCGCCCAGCGCCCCGCAACGCATGCACTCCCTACATCCGCGCATCGCAATGACTAAGATATAAAAATCTCCCGATTGCAAATCTCTTCGACCTGGCTGCGAATCGACTCCACAGAACCACGAAGCGTGCATGCCGCCGCATTCTTATGCCCCCCGCCGCCAAAACGCGAAGCAATCTGCGACACATCGATATGACCGCGCGAACGGAAACTCAGACGATACAAGTCTTCCTCAAGCTGCGTCAGGAATATGCTCACTTCCACACCGTGAATGCTGCGCGCATAATTGATAAACCCATCCGTCATCGCGCCGGAACAATGGCATTTGCGCAACATCTGGCGATTGGCATGCAGACAGGCCAGACGACCGTCCCGCGAAATCCAAAGCGTCTGCAGCACAAGCCCCAAAAGACGCATCTTCTCCGCCGGTACATTCTCGTAAATATGCGAAGCGATATCCCACACATCGATCTCTGTCGCGATCAGATACGAGCACACGCGCATCGAGTCTGCTGAAGTCGACGTATAGCGGAACGAACCCGTGTCCGTGATAATCGACGTATACAGCGCCGCCGCAATCTCTTTTGTCAGCTCGACATCCAGCGCCCTGCACAGATGGAACAAAATCTCCCCGACAGCTGATGCCTGCGAATCATGCAGGTTGACCACACAATCGGAATATGGAACGCTGTGATGGTCTATAAACACGCGCGGACACGACAACTTGTCATGCGGGAATTTGCGTCCCAGCAGCGAAGGCTCGGCACAATCCAGCACAATCAGAAGGTCATAGTCATAATCCTGAAGCTCACGGACAATCAGCTCCGCTCCGGGCAGGAATGCAAACGTCTCCGGTATCTCATCGACATTAAACACAGTCACATCCTTGCCCAGCGCGCGCAATATATGCCCCATCGCCACCGCAGATCCTGCCGCATCGCCGTCCGGACGACAGTGCATCGTGACCAAAATCCGCTGCGCACCGCGAATCAATGGAACTAGCCGGTCTATATTCGGCTGAAGATGAACCAGACGATCGAACATACTAGTCCTCGCTGCCCATCTGCCCATCCGCGCGAAGCTTGGCCAAAAGCGCATCCATGTGCAGGCCGTTCTCGTATGCGTCATCATAGAAGAACTTCAGATTAGGCACTCTGCGCAGTTCGATTTCCTGTCCAATGATCGAACGGAGATACGGCGTCGCCGAAACGAGCGCGCTGAGAATATCCTGCCGGTCCGCTTCTTTCGGACAGAGCCAGCACACTGATGCAACCGAAAGGTCCGAAGACATCGACACATCCGTGATCGTGACCTGAAGCAGGCGCGGGTCTTCCGCATCCTCAAACAATGCCCCCGAAAGCACGCGAAGCACCTCGCGCGCGACTTTTTCCTGTCTGTATTTTGCCATCGTTAGATATCCTCAATGGCAGGCGGCGCTTTGCGCCGCTTGCCCTTATTTGCCGAGCACGGCCTTCACGACCGCTTCGGCTGTGATATTGAAGTGTTTGTAAAGAAGCCCAGCCGGCGCGGACGCGCCATACGAATCCATGCCGATGAACTTGCCTTCGTCACCGATGAGCTTTTCCCAGCTCATCTCGCACGCGGCTTCGACCGCCACGCGGTTCTTCACCGACGGCGGCAGCACGGAATCGCGATAGTCTTTCGTCTGCTCCCAGAACAGGCGGTGCGCAGGCACGCTCACGACGCGGCCTTTCTTCCCCTGAGCTTTCAGCTGCCCATACGCATCCAGCGCGATATCGACCTCAGACCCGGACGCCAAAATGATGTATTCAGGATCCGCATCGCTCACGAGCGTATATGCCCCCTTCTTGAGATTCTCTGCCGAAGCATACACCGTCCTGTCGAGCGTCTGACAGTTCTGACGAGAAAGTGCAAGTCCCACAGGACGTTCAGACGTGACAGCGTATTTGAACGCCTCAAGCGTCTCGTTCGCATCATTCGGGCGGATGAACACGAAATCAGGAATCGCCCTCAGCGACGCGAAATGCTCTATCGGCTGATGCGTCGGGCCATCTTCGCCAACGCCGATCGAATCGTGCGTCCAGATCCAAAGGGCGTGCGCTTTCTCGAGCGCGCCAAGGCGGATGCAGTGACGCATATAGTCACTGAACACGAGGAACGTCGCGCCATAAGGAATGAAGCCGCCATAAAGCGCCATTGCGTTCACGATCGAGGCCATCGCGTGCTCGCGGATTCCAAAGAACAGATTGCGACCGGCGCGATCCGCTTTCGAATAGTCGCCAGAACCTTTCACATAGGTCTTGTTTGATTCGTGAAGGTCGGCACTGCCGCCCATCAGTTCGGGCAACGTCGCATGAAGTGCCGCCAAAACCTTGCCACCGGCCGCACGCGTCGCCATCGGCTTGCCCGCCTCGAACTGCGCCACTTTGTCCCAGCCCTCGGGAAGCTCCCCACGCATGCGGCGCTCGAATTCAGCGGCAAGCTCCGGATACTCTGCACGATACGCCTCAAAATCGGCTTTCCACGCATCATACGCCGCATCATGCTTCGCCACTCGCGCTTTACGGCTCTCCGCCACACGCTCAGGCACAAAGAACTGCGCGTCTTCCGGCCAGCCATAGGCCGCCTTCGTCAGACGGATCTCCTCCGCGCCGAGCGGCGTGCCGTGAACTTTCGACGTATCCTGCATGTTCGGGCTGCCATAGCCGATGTGATTGCGCACCGCGATCAGCGTCGGACGCTCATGCTGCGACTTCGCAAGCCTGATGGCCGCATCGATCGCATCCAGATCCGTCCCGTCCGTCACGCGAAGCACGTTCCAGTTCTGAGCCTCAAATCGCTTGCACACATCCTCCGTAAAACTCACCTCCGTCGTGCCGTCAATCGTAATATGGTTGTCATCATACAGCACGATCAGCTTCGAAAGCCCCCAGTGGCCCGCCAGCGATGCCGCCTCCGACGAGATGCCCTCCATCAGGCAGCCGTCGCCGCAGATCGCATACGTATAGTGGTCAACGATATCATGGCCAGGCCTGTTGTAACGCGCCGCGAGATGCGACTCCGCAAGCGCAAATCCAACGGCGTTCGCGATGCCCTGCCCGAGCGGCCCTGTCGTCGTGTCAATCCCCGGCGTCACATGATTCTCCGGATGACCCGGCGTGATGCTCCCGAGCTGGCGGAACTGGCGGATATCATCCAGGCTCACTGGATAACCGTTCAGATGAAGCAGCGCATACAGAAGCGACGACGCATGCCCGTTCGAAAGCACAAAACGGTCGCGGTTCGACCACCCGATATGGTTCGGCGCCAGGCGCATGTGACGGCTCCAGAGCACATGCGCCATCGCCGCGCAACCCATCGGCGCGCCCGGATGCCCCGAATTCGCCGCCTGAATCATGTCCATCGCAAGCGTGCGAAGCGTCAGCACATTCAGCTGGTCTATGTCGATATCTGCAACCTTTGCATTCCATTCTGCCGTCATCGTTTGTCTCCCACGGAAAAAATCAGAAAAGGCGGCTCCAAACCGCCACAAAAACACTCGCATATTATGCGTTTTACCCCAATATTTCCATATCATTATTATTCTCACTCCGTTTTGAAACGCATTTTTTCGGATGCACGCCGCTATCGGCATACGCCGATACGCGCCGCATTCACCGGCGCTATCGCCTCTGGCGATACGCGCCGGCATCGCTTCGGGGACTTGTCGCGCCCCCGCGCGACGTATGCGCAGCATAGGCGCGCCCCCATGTGGATGCGAGCCGTATGCGCAGCATAGGCGCGCCCCCAATGTAAAGACGTTCCGTGGAACGTCTCTCGCGTCCGTGGAACGTCTCTCGCGGCGCGTATCGCCAACGGCGATAGCGACGCAAAAACAAAACGGCGATAGCGACGCAAAAACAAAACAAACCATTTGAGCAACCCTCGTGATTATCATACAATCCCCGCATGATTCGCCTGCATCACGCTGGCCTTTTTTTCTCAGGAGGTTATTCATGCTGATCCTCGGTCAAGAAATCCAAGTCGACACCGCGCCCGTCCACATCGCCCCGGGCGGCTCCATCCTCTGCACGCTCAAAGGCGATGCCGCCACTGTCGCCGCCTCGCTCCGCGCGCTGCGCGAAGAAATCGCTTTCGGCATGTGTGACGCGGATGCGCAGAATTCCCCCGTCTCCGTGTCCGTCTATTTTGGCGCAGCTGACCGTGCAGACTTCGACAACGTCATCAAAAACTTCGGCTCACTCGAGGTCGCATCCTCCGACATGCCCGAAGGCACTGTCAAAACCGGCCTCTCCATGGCCGCCAGAAACCGCGTGATCGACGCGCTCGGCAAATAAGCCGCATGCGCGAAAATCTCATCCTGCCAGGCGTCACGCGCTGGGAAAGCGATCAAGGACCCGCTGTCCGCCTCGAACACATCACCCAGCGCTTTGGCGACAAAACTGTCCTCGACGACCTCTCGCTGGACATCCCGGTCGGAAAGACAACCGTCATCATCGGGGAATCCGGCTCAGGCAAATCCGTCCTCCTCAAAACCATGAACGGCCTGCTGCTCCCAACATCCGGAACATGCTCGCTGTTCGGCCAGGACACCGCAAAACTCAGCACCGCACAGCTCAACGACCTGCGCAAGCGGACGGGCACGATCCTTCAGGACTACGCGCTCATCGACTCGGTCTCGGTCTTCGAAAATGTCGCGTTCCCCCTCGTCGAAAACGCACACTTCAAGCCCGCCGAAATCCGACGCCTCGTCGAGGAATCACTCGCTCCACTCGGGCTCTCCGAAGCCATCGACAAGTACCCCTACGAACTCTCCGGCGGCATGAAAAAGCGCGTCTCATTCGCGCGCGCCACGATACACCAGCCTGAACTCACATTTTTTGACGAACCCACGACTGGTCTCGATCCGCTCATGATCGTCTTCGTCGACGAAATGATCCGCGACCTGCGCAAGCGCTACGACATGACAAGCGTCATCATCAGCCACGATGTGCAGAGCATCTTCCGCCTCGCGGACCGCGTCGCCTTTCTGCATGGCGGAAAAATCATCTTCCAAGGCTCGCTGGACGAAGTCCGCGCCACACAAATCCCCGAAGTCCGCCGCTTCTTCGATTCCGCCAACAAAATCGCCAAAACTCAGAACCAAATCTCCGGCGACCCCTATGTCCGCGTCCGCGACCTGCACAAGTCCTTTTCCGGCAAAGAAGTCCTCAAAGGCGTCTCGCTCGACGTGCCGCGCCGTAAAATCACGGTCATCATCGGCGGCAGCGGCTCAGGCAAATCCGTCCTCCTCAAAAATATCCTCGGCCTGTTCGTGCCCGACTCGGGCTCCGTCAACGTCAACGGCCTCGAACTCACTCAGTGCACCGAACGCGAACGCGAAGAAATGCGCACGCGCATCGGCATGCTCTTTCAGGGCGCGGCACTCTTCGACTCCATGACTGTCGAGGAAAATGTCGGTTTCCCGCTGCGCGAGCGACGAAACCGCGTCCCCGAACCAGAAGTCCGCGAACGCGTCGCAGAAATGCTCGAACGCCTCAAAATTTCCGCCATCGCAAAAGCCTACCCTTCAAGCATCTCCGCCGGACAGCGCAAGCGCGTCGGGCTCGCGCGCGCCATCATCACTCGCCCGGAACTCATGATCTATGACGAGCCCACCACTGGCCAGGACCCCGTCATGATCCGATACGTCGATGATATGATCCTCGAAGCCCACGATACCTTCGAGCTCACGACAATCGTCATCAGCCACGACATGATCTCGACTTTCCGCATCGCAGATCAGATCGCTCTGGTGTATGAAGGCATCATCGCTGCGCGCGGCACGCCCGACGAGCTCCGCGCATCCACTCACCCTCAGGTTCAGAAGATGATTCGCGCGCAGATGGGTTGAGCTTATTTTATTTTGTGGGGGAACCCCTTTCTTTTTGCCAAAAGAAAGGGGGTTCCCCCACACCCCCTCCAGAAAGAAAGGCAATGATTAGGCTAGGCGATTGAGCTGGCAATCGAGCTACGCCATACACTCGACATAAACATCAACGCCTTTATCATACTCAACTACTGCCTACTGCCTACTGCCTGCGCGCAAAAGCTACAGAGCCTCAGCAAAATCTTAAAGGGCTAATCAATCACACGATGACGAACATGCATTACCACATTATCCGAATGGCCAAAGGCGGCGCCGGCATCTCCAACGAAACCGGCAAGACATTCTTCGTCGAAGGCGCGCTTCCAGGCGAATCTGGTGAAGCCGAAATTCTTGAGGAAAAACCGCGCTTCGGACGCTGCCGCGCCATATCGCGCGAATGCACTTCCCCCGACCGCGCCTCATGCGATACCTGCTCGCTCGGCGCGCAATGCGACGGGTGCGGCTTCCGGCATGTCCGCCCCGACCGCGCGCTCGCGCTCAAGGCTCAGGCCGTCTATGCCGAGATATGCAAGTCCGCGCACATCCCCGACATCGGATACGAACTGCGCGCACTCGAACAACACGACAGCTCGCGCAGACGCGCGCGCCTGCATATCGCTGACGGCAAGCTGGGATTCTTTGCGCGCGGCTCCCACGCTGTCCTCAGCGCCGCCCAATGCCCCGTGCTCGCACCGCAGCTCCGGCAGTCCATCGCCTGGCTAGAACAGAATGCCAAATTTCCACGCGCTCTGCGCGCAGACATCCAGCTCGACCTCGATGACGCAGACCGATGCTTCGCACACTTCAAAGCTGTCGAAGAACGCACGCCCAGACGCCATCAGCATAGACCGAACGCCAAGCCCAAAGCCGTCGAAATGTCCTCGCTCGATTCACTCCCCACGCTCGCGCAACAAGCCATCCGCGAAAACCGTTTCGCCGGCATCCGTCTCGAAAATCGCGACTATGGCGAAGCCATGATACGCGACATCGTCAAGCCTGCAGGTCTGCCTCCCGTCACCACATGGCGCAGAATCGGCGATTTCAGCCAGGCCACAGCAGAAGCAAACGCACATATTCATGCACTCGTGCACGAATTTTTAGCAGAAACAAATCCCAGATCCGTCGCCGATCTCTATTCAGGCTCCGGAAATCTCTCATTCCGCGCCGCGCTCGATGTCCCACGCGTCTTCGCGAGCGAATTTTTCTGCAGCCGCGAAGCATTCCTGCGCGGCCTCGATGACAATCGCACCGCATTCGCACCAAACACCGATGTCTCGCTCGAACTCTGCGACCTCTCCAAAGGCATCCCCAAAAGCGCACATGACGCCGATGTCATCATCTGCGACCCCGCGCGCGACGGCATTTCCGAAAAAACAGCTCAAGATATCTGTCACGCTCGCGCCCGCGCGCTCCTCTATGTCTCCTGCGAAGCCTCGTGCCTCGCACGCGACCTCACGCGACTGCTCGATCACTTCTCACTCAAAAAACTCACTTTCGTCGATATGTTCCCGCAAACCCCTCATGTGGAGACTGTCGCCTGGCTGGTTAGAAAATAATATTTTTATATACAAATAAGCATTTCAATATAAACCACATCAAAGCAGACGATGAATCATCTCGAAATGATATATGAGCTTATCCTCTCCCCAATATATAAAAATATCAAAACCATTCAAAACAATACAATGTAATCACTGCTGTCCCACAACTTTTCAGAACAGCGCAAGCTGAGGATTCACAATAGGTTCAGTCATCTTAGGTATGAGGTAATCGTCGAGAATTTCGTTTGAGAACAAATTAATACGTATCCAATTCAGAATTTCACGCATT